>DCGZ01000102.1 GCA_002314675.1 Fibrobacter sp. UBA1765
CTTCCGTACAACTGACGTTACCGGTACAATCAAGCTCCCGGAAGGCGTTGAAATGGTAACTCCGGGTGACACCGTTACTATTCATGTTGACCTCATTGCTCCGATCGCTATGGAAAAGCAGCTCCGCTTCGCAATCCGCGAAGGTGGCCGTACCGTTGGCGCAGGCTCTGTAACAGAAATCATCAAGTAAGGAATAATCATGGCTGGTGAACGCATTCGTATTCGCTTGAAGTCCTTCGATCATCGTATGATTGATCGTTCCACACAGGACATTGTGAATACAGCCAAGAACACCGGGGCTCGTGTTGCGGGTCCTATCCCACTCCCGACAAAGATTCAGAAGTACACCGTACTTCGTTCCCCGCATATCGATAAGACATCTCGTGAACAGTTTGAATCTCGCACACACAAACGCTTGATTGATATTCTGGATGCCACTCCGCAGACAGTTGACTCTCTCATGAAACTCGACTTGCCGGCTGGTGTCGAAGTAGATATTAAGGTCTAATACAATGAACGGTATTCTTGCAAAAAAGCTGGGAATGACCCAAATTTTCACGGAAGAAGGCGAATGCGTCCCAGTGACGGTTCTCGAAGCTGGTCCGTGCGTGGTCGTTTGCCACAGAACTGAAGAAAAAGAAGGCTATACAGCTGTTCAGATCGGTTTCGGTCTCAAGAAGGAACAGCGTGCTAACAAGGCTGAACTCGGTCATTTCAACAAGGCTGGCGTTGCTCCTCGCTCTGAACTCGTCGAATTCGACGTAGAAGACTTGGCAAACTGGCCTGTTGGTAAGGAATTCGGCGCTGCTGAATTTGCTGCTGATGCAAAGGTTGTGAACGTCTCTGGTATTTCCAAGGGTCACGGTTTTGCTGGTGGCATCAAGCGCTACGGCTTCCACAGCGGTCCGCGCTCCCATGGTACACACAATATGCGTGAACCGGGTGGTCTTTCCGCTCACTCCTACCCAGGTCGTGTTTTCCCGGGCAAGCGTATGCCGGGTCACTATGGTAACAAGAAGGTTACCGTTAAGAACCTCCAGATCGTTAAAGTTGATGGCGATCGCAACCTGCTCTTCATCCGTGGCGCTGTCCCGGGTCCGAAGAACGGCATCATCGTAGTGAGGAAAGGCTAATGGCAACTGCAAAACTTTACACTGCTACTGGCGATTATAAGGAAGAATTGACTCTTCCAGCCGTGTTCGACACTGTTGTCAACAAGGTTTGCATTTATCTCCATATCAAGGCTATCTTGAATAACAATCGTCAGGGCACAGCTCAGACGAAGACCCGCTCCCAGGTGAGCGGTGGTACCACAAAGCCTTGGAAGCAAAAGGGCACTGGTCGCGCTCGTTCCGGTCAGAATACTTCTCCGGTTTGGGTTCGCGGTAACAAGGCTCATGGTCCGAAGTCCCACGATTACTTCGAAAAGGTGAACAAGAAGGTTAAGCGTCTCGCTTTCCATTCTGCTCTCGCTGCAAAGGCTCTCGAAGGCAAGGTTTCTGTATTTGAAGCACTTTCTTTCGCAGCTCCGAAGACTAAGGATTTCCTCTCCGTATTCTCCAAGTCTGGTATCGAACAGCGCAATGTCTTGTTGGTTGTAAGTGCTCAGGACACAAACCTCGTTACTTCCTCCAACAACCTTCCTTGGGTTCGTTCTGCACGCGTTGAAGATGTCAACACATACGATATCATTCGCGCAAACAATATCGTTATCTCCAAGGCTGCACTTGCCGAACTTGAAGGTGGTCGCTAATGAAAGAGATTCACGAAATTTTAGTTGCACCGCACATTACCGAAGCATCTGCTAAGCTCATGACCGGTGAAGTGCGTACATACGTATTTAAGGTTGCCAAGGATGCAAGCAAGCTTGACATCAAGGCTGCCATTGAAAAGCGCTATGACGTTAAGGTTGACTCTGTTAACACTTTGATCAACCGTGGTAAGATCAAGCGCGTCCGTTTGGTTGCAGGCAAGAAGTCCAACTGGAAGAAGGCCTACATCACATTGAAAGCCGGCCAGAAGATTGCCGAACTTGAAGGAGTCTAATCATGGCATTGAAATCATATCGCCCGATTACCCCGACTCTTCGCTACAAGCAAGTCAGCGATAAGAAAGAAATTACAGCTCAAGAGCCGTTCAAGCCGCTTACCGAAGGTATCAAGCGCAGCTCTGGCCGTAATAATCTCGGTCGCATCACTTCCCGTCGTCGCGGTGGTGGTCATAAGAGACTCTATCGTATCATTGACTGGAAGCGCCAGTCCGACCTTTCTGCTGTTGTAGAAACTATTGAATACGATCCGAACCGTACCGCTCGTATCGCTCTCATTAAGTTTGAAAACGGTAAGCATGCTTACATCATCGCTCCGAACGGCCTCAAGGTTGGTGACGTTCTTAACGCTGGTGAAAAGGCTGAAATCAAGCTTGGTAACGCACTTCCGCTTCGCAACATCCCGCTCAACACCATTATCAACAACATCGAACTCAAGCCGGGCAAGGGTGCCCAGATTGCTCGTTCCGCTGGTGCTGGTGCAGAACTCGTTGCTAAGGATGGCAAGCTTTGCCAGGTTCGTCTTCCGAGTGGTGAAGTTCGTCTCATCTCCGAAGATGCTCTTGCAACAATCGGTCAGGTTTCCAACATTGACCACATGAACGAATCCTCCGGCTCTGCTGGTCGTTCTCGTTGGCTCGGTATCCGTCCTTCTGTCCGTGGTGTCGTTATGAACCCGGTTGACCACCCGCTTGGTGGTGGTGAAGGTCGTACCAGCGGTGGTCGTCACCCGGTTTCCCCATGGGGCAAGAACTGCAAGGGTGCTAAAACTCGTAACAACAAGCGTACCGACAAGTTCATCGTACGTCGTCGCCAGAAGAAGAGGGCCTAATTCATGTCCAGATCCCTTAAGAAAGGTGCTTTCGTGGATTCCCACGTTCTCAAAAAAGCCCAGGAAATGGCTGGCTCTGACAAGAAGCAGGCCATCAAGACTTGGTCTCGTCGTTCCACCATCATTCCTGATATGGTCGGACTTACTTTCTCCGTATACAACGGCAAGCAGTTCGTTCCAGTTTATGTTACCGAAAACATGGTCGGTCATAAGCTCGGCGAATTCTCTCCGACCCGTTTGTTCCGCGGTCATCGTAAGACTGAAGGAGGCAAATAATGCAAGCTGTAGCTAAGGTTAAGAACGTACGTTATGGCGTACGCAAGCTCCGCCAGGTCACTGACTTGGTTCGTGGCAAGTCCGTTGCAGAAGCATTTGCAATGCTCTCCATCCTCCACTCCCAGAAGAAGGGTGCAGTAATCGTTGAAAACTGCCTCAAGTCTGCTGTTGCAAACTTTAAGCAGAAGTCCCCAGCTGCAGTTGCTGCAGAAGAACTCAAGATTTCTGCAATCTATGCTGACGGTGCAACAATCATGAAGCGCATTCACCCGCGTTCCCAGGGCCGCGCATTCCGCATCGAAAAGCCGACTTCCCATTTGACCGTCGTCGTTTCCAACGACACCGATAAGGAGTAAACCATGGGTCAGAAAACTCATCCGAACGGTCTTCGCCTTGGTGTCATCAGAGGATGGCAGTCCAAGTGGTATGCAGAAGACAAGTTTGCTGATTTGCTTTACGAAGATATCGTTCTTCGTCGCTACTTGATGAAGCGTTTCGAACATGCTTCCCTCTCCAAGGTCGGCATCGAACGTACAGCAAAGAAGGTTAATGTCAATCTTTTCACTGCTCGTCCAGGTATCGTTATCGGTAAAAAGGGCGAAGAATTGGAAAAGCTTAAGGGCGAACTCCAGTTCCTTACTGGCAAAGATTGCTATATTAACGTCCACGAAATTAAGCGTCCTGAAACGGATGCCAAGTTGACCGCCGAAAACATCGCTCGTCAGCTTGAAAAGCGTATTTCCTTCCGTCGTGCTATGAAGCGCGCTATCCAGTCCGCTATGCGTGCTGGTGTGGAAGGTATCAAGATTCAATGCGGTGGCCGTCTCGGCGGTGCTGAAATTGCTCGTGTTGAAAAGTACGCTGAAGGTCGCGTGCCGCTGCACACCCTCCGTGCCGACATCGACTATGCAACCGCGATCGCAAAGACCGTTTATGGTGCCATCGGTATTAAGGTATGGATCATGCACGGCGAAAAGATCGGTAAGGACGTGATGTCCGACACCAAGAGAGAGAAATAAGCTATGCTGAGTCCTAAAAGAACTAAGTTTCGCAAGCAGATGAAAGGCCGCATGAAGGGCGTTGCCACTCGTGGTAACTATCTGGCCTTTGGTGAATTCGGTCTTCAGGCTTTGGAAAAGTGCTGGCTTACAGCACGTCAGATCGAAGCAGCACGTATCGCCATGACTCGTAAGATCAAGCGTGGTGGCCGTGTTTGGATTCGTGTATTCCCTGACAAGCCGATTACAAAACACCCGGCTGAAGCCCGTATGGGTAAAGGTAAGGGCGCAGTTGAATTTTGGGCAGCAGTAATCCTCCCAGGTCGCATCATTTTCGAAATGGGCGGCGTAGAAAAGGAACTTGCAGTGGAAGCACTCCAGGTTGCTGCTCAGAAACTTCCGCTCAAAGTCAAGGTTATTGAAGCTTCGGAGATCTAATGAAAGCTCGTGAATTGAAAGAATTGGGTAATGACCAGCTTCAAGAAAAGCTTGCACAGCTGAATCTCGATCTGTTCAACCTCCGCGTTGCAGCAAGTGCTGGCAACTTGGAAAAACCAACACAGATTCGTGCAACCCGCAAGGATATTGCCCGCATCAAGACCATCCTTACTGAAAGAGCTAAGGCATAAGCCGGCAGGAGCAGGAAATGGATAGAAATTTGCGCAAGGTAAAGCAGGGTATTGTCTTCTCCAACAAGATGGACAAGACAATTACCGTTGTGGTTGAAAACCGCAAGCGTCACCCAATGTACAACAAGATTATGACTACAACTAAGAAGCTCAAGGCTCATGATGAAAATAATGAAGCCGGCGAAGGCGACTTGGTTGAAATCATGGAAACACGTCCACTCTCTGCAACTAAGCGCTGGCGCTTGGTTCGCATTGTGGAAAAGAAGAAATAATTTCTTTGGAGTAAGGCGAATATGATTCAAGAAGAAACCAGACTCGTCGTGGCCGATAACAGTGGTGCCAAGGAAGTCGCCTGCATCCGTGTTTTGGGCGGAAGTAATCGTCGCTATGCAAGCATCGGCGATGTTATCAAGGTAGCAGTCAAGGACGCTATCCCCCAGAGCAAGGTGAAGAAGGGTTCCGTAGCAGACGCAGTTGTCGTCCGCACACGCAAGGAAATCAACCGTAAAGACGGTTCCTTGATCCGCTTCTCGGACAACGCAGTTGTTATTATCAATAAGGACGGCGAACCGCGTGGCACACGTATTTTTGGACCCGTTGCTCGCGAATTGCGCGACAAGAAATTTATGAAGATCATCTCCCTTGCCCCTGAGGTTCTCTAATGGCAAAGATCAAGAAGAATGATAACGTGAAGGTGATTGCTGGTGCAGCCAAGGGTAAGACTGGCACCGTAATCAGCGTGGATCCGAAGGCCGGTAAGGTCGTTGTAAGCGGTGTAAACGTTTGCAAGCGCCATGAAAAGCCGAGCCGTACTAACCAGGCTGGTGGCATCATCGACAAAGAAATGCCAATCGACGTTTCTAACGTGATGTTGTTGGAAGGCTCTACTCCAGTTCGCACACGCCGTGTGAAGGAAGCTGGCAAGAAGAGCGTTCGTGTAAGCGTTAAAACCGGTAAGGCTCTTTGAGGTTAAACATGAATTGCATGCAGCAACATTATAAAGAAAATGTGGTTCCGGCACTGCAGGAAAAGTTCGGTTACAAGAACGTAATGCAGATTCCGCGCTTGGAAAAGATCGTGCTCAACATGGGTGTTGGCGATGCAGCTAGCAACCGCAAGATCCTTGACGAAGCAGCAGACACACTCTCCGCAATTACCGGCCAGAAGGCTGTAATTACCACTGCTAAGAAGGCAATCTCCAACTTTAAGCTCCGTGAAGGTATGGGCATTGGTGCCAAGGTTACTCTTCATGGTGACAATATGTGGGACTTCTTCTATCGTTTCGTGAACATCGCTCTCCCGCGTGTTCGTGACTTCCGTGGCCTCGCACGCCGTGGTTTCGATGGACGTGGTAACTTCACACTCGGTATCAAGGAACAGACAATCTTTGTTGAAATTGATATCGATAAAGTAGCTCACACATTCGGTATGGACATCTCCTTCGTTACTTCTGCAAAGACTGACGAAGAAGGTCGTGCACTTCTCGAAGCTCTTGGACTCCCGTACAGAAAGTAAGGTAATACCATGGCAAGCACTAGAATGATTGAAAAATGCAAGCGTACCCCGAAGTTCACTGTTCGTGGGTATAACCGTTGCAAGCGTTGCGGTCGTCCGCACGCCTATATGCGCCGCTTTGGCCTTTGCCGTATTTGCTTCCGCGAAATGGCACTTGCTGGCGAAATCCCGGGTATCACCAAGTCTTCTTGGTAAGGAGTTCAAAAATGTCAATGACAGATCCAATTGCCGATATGCTTACGCGCATTCGCAACGCTGCCGCTGCGAAACTGCCCGTAGTAGACATTCCTGCCAGCAACCTTAAGCGTGAAATTGCACGCGTGTTGCAGGAAAAAGGTTTCATCAAGAAGTTCGTCGTAGTAGAAGACGGCAAGCAGGGCATTCTTAAGGTCCTCCTCCGCTATACTAAGGGCGCTTCCGCTATCCAGGGTATCGAACGCGTTTCTACACCGGGTCTTCGTCACTATGTTGACGTTGCCAAGTTGCCACGCGTACGCAATGGCCTCGGTTATGCGATTATCTCCACTTCTCAAGGTGTGATGACCGATCTTGAAGCTCGCCAGCAGAATGTTGGCGGCGAAGTCATCGCCAAGGTCTGGTAAGGGGTAAAGATGTCTCGTATTGGAAAAGCTATTATCAATATCCCGGCAGACGTAAAGGTTACCGTTAACGGCCAGACCATCCAGGTTGAAGGCAAGCTCGGTAAGCTCTCTGCTGATGTTCATGAATTGATCGCTATCAAGCTCGAAGGCAATGAACTTTCCTTCTCTCGCCCGAACGACTTGAAGTTTACTCGCGCAATTCATGGTACAACTCGCGCTCTCGTTGCTAACATGGTCGAAGGCGTTTCCAAGGGTTTCGAAAAGGTTCTCGAAATCGTTGGCGTTGGCTACCGTGTAGAACAGAAGGGCAAGGACCTCAACCTCGTTCTTGGTTTCTCCCACCCGGTTATCTACAAGGCTCCGGAAGGCGTAGAACTCAAGGCTGTTGATCCACTCAAGATTTCTATCAAGGGTATCGACAAGCAGAAGGTTGGCCAGGCTGCTGCAGAAATTCGCAAGTACCGCCGTCCTGAACCGTATAAGGGCAAGGGCATTAAGTACGCTGGCGAAATTGTACGTCGCAAGCAAGGTAAGAAGACAGGTAAATAAGGGTAAGTTATGACTGCTATTGCAAAGAAAAGATTCTTGTCTCGAATCGCACGCCATGAACGCGTCCGCAAGACTGTCAGTGGTACCGCCGAACGTCCACGTTTGGCAGTACGCCGTTCCCTTGCTAACATGGTTGCCCAGATTATCGACGACCAGAACAACAAGTCTCTCGTTCAGTTGACCACAGCTTCTAAGGACTTCCAGTCCAAGTTTGGTGAATTGACAAAGAGCGAACAGAGCCGCAAGCTTGGCGGCATGATTGCCGAACTTGCTAAGTCCAAGGGCATCAGCGCTGTGGTCTTCGACCGCGGTGGTAACATTTATCACGGCCGTGTTCAGGCACTTGCAGAAGGTGCCCGTGAAGCTGGCCTTGAATTCTAAGAGGTACACTGTGGAACGCGAAGCTCAAGTTTCTGAATTTGAAGACAAGGTTGTGCATATCAACCGTTGCGCTAAGACCGTTAAGGGTGGCCGTCGTATGTCTTTCTCCGCTCTCGTTGTCGTTGGCAACAAGAATGGTAAGATTGGCGTTGGTCTCGGCAAGGCTAAGGAAGTTTCCGAAGCTATCCGTAAGGGTACTGAAGCTGCACAGCGCAACCTCATTGAAGTGACTATCCAAGATGGCACTATCTCCCACGATATCGAAATCAAGTTTGGCGCAACCCGCCTTCTCTTGATGCCGGCTGCTCCTGGTACTGGCGTTATCGCTGGTGCAGCTGCACGTGCTGTTCTTGAATTGGCCGGTGTACGCAACATTTTGACTAAGATCCACGGTTCTTCTAACCCGAGTACTGTAGTCTATGCCTGCATCGAAGGCCTTGTCGCTCAGAAGAATAAACAAGAATACGCTGAATTGCGTGGCTTTTAAGGAGTAATACAATGGCAAAAGTTCGTATTACCCAAGTTAAGGGACTCGTCCATACTCTTCCTGAACACAAAGCAAATATGGCTGCTCTTGGTCTCAGGGGTATCGGCAAAACTGTTGAACACGAAATGACTCCGAGCCTTGCTGGCAAGATCGCTCGTGTTCGTCACCTTATCAAGGTTGAGGAAATCTAATGGAACTGAATACTCTGAATCCAGGTAAGGCCGCTAAGGGCAAGAGCCGTAAGCGCATTGGCCGTGGTCCGGGCTCCGGTTGGGGCACTACCGCTGGTCGTGGTGAAAAGGGTGCTGGTGCTCGTAAGAGTGCTAAGGCAGGTCGCGTTGGTTTTGAAGGCGGTCAGATGCCAATCCATCGCCGTACTCCGAAGCGCGGCTTCAAGAGCATTGCTCCTGATTTCCAGATTGTTAACCTCAATCGTCTTGCTAAGGCTTCTGCTACAGAATTCGATGCCAAGGTTCTCTTTGACTGCGGCTTGGTTCGTAACGTAGATAAGTCTATCAAGGTTCTCGGTTATGGCGCTATTGATAAGGCAATTACTGTTAAGGTAAATGCAATCAGTGCCAAGGCTAAGGCTGCAATCGAAGCCGCTGGTGGCAAGGTCGAGATTATCTAATGGAATCTCTCAAGAAAGCTATTGATGCGTTCGTGAACGCGTTTAAGATTGCCGATTTGCGTAAAAAGCTTCTTTTTACGCTCGGTATTCTTATTATCTATCGCATTGGCGCACACATCACTATTCCTGGAGTGAATTCCGCTGTGCTTGGAGAATACTTCCGTAACAACAACAACTTGTTCGGCTTGTATGACTCCTTTACGGGTGGTGCCTTTGCAAAGGCTACGGTCTTTGCTTTGGGCATTATGCCGTATATTAGTGCAAGCATCATCATTCAGTTGATGGGTGCTGTTATTCCGGCAATTCAAGCGCTCCAAAAAGAAGGCCAAGAAGGACGTGCAAAACTTAACCAGTGGACGCGTTATTTTACGGTTCTCCTCGCTGCATTGCAAGGCTGGGGCGTTTCCGTATGGCTTTCTAATTTACATGTAAATACAGCAACAGGCGCAAACATTTCTGTAGTGATGGATGACTTTGCATCCGGAATGGGAAATTTTGGTTTCCGCTTGCTTGCAACCCTGACCTTCACCACTGGTACGATCTTTGTGATGTACCTGGGCGAGCAGATTACTTCTCGCGGTGTAGGAAATGGTATTTCTCTTATTATCTTCGCCGGTATCGTTGGCAGCCTACCAAGGCATGTTCTCGCTGAACTGGAAATGCTAGTCGAAGGTATTCAGCCGCTTGCCATTGAAATTTTCATCTTGGCAATGGTCGTTATCATCGTTGGCTTTATCGTGTTCGTAGAACAGGCGAACCGTCGCATTCCGCTCCAAAGCCCACGCCGTACAGTCGGTACGAAGGTTATGGGTGGTCAAGCTAGCTATTTGCCTTTCAAGGTTAATACCGCTGGTGTGATTCCTGTGATTTTCGCTTCTTCCATTATGTTCATCCCTGCGATGATCGCATCTTGGATCCCGAATGTCAGCATGGCTCAATCTTTTGCAGCTGCGTTCATTCCTGGTCACATTTCCTATAGTGTGATATTTGCAGTCTTGATCATCTTCTTCACATATTTCTATACAGCCATTCAGTACAACCCGAATGACATCGCAGAAAATTTGAAGAGATCTGGCGGCTTTATCCCAGGAATTCGTCCGGGCAAGAGTACTGCAGAGTATATTGACTACGTTTTGACCCGTATTTCCCTCCCTGGTTCATTATTTTTGGCGCTAATTAGCGTTGGACCGCTTCATTTGAGAGACGCTTTGAATATGTCTTTCTATATTGGGGGTACCTCGGTATTGATCGTGGTTGGTGTAGCTCTTGATACTCTTCGTCAACTCGAAGCTCAGTTGCACACCAAGAACTATGAAGGTTTCTTGAAACATGGCCGCATACGCGGCAGGATGGCATCCTAGTGGCAAAAGAAGAAGGTATTCAGGTAGAAGGCGTTGTGCTAGAAGCTTTGCCTAGTGCATTCTTCCGTGTTATGCTCGGCAACGGGCATGAAGTGCTAGCTCATGTTTCTGGAAAAATGCGAAAGCACTTTATTCGCATTCTTCCGGACGATAAAGTTCTCGTTGAGATTTCCCCTTACGATTTGGATAGGGGAAGGATCACTTTCCGTTACAAGTAATAGGTAAAAATAGAAGGTAATAACCTATGAAAATCAAAGCCTCCATCAAACCTAGATGCGAAGATTGCAAGATTATCCGTAGAAAGGGTGTTTTGCGTATCATCTGTTCTAAAAACCCTCGCCACAAGCAGAAACAGGGATAGGAGTTCATAATGGCACGTATCGCTGGTGTCGACTTACCGAAAAACAAGACTGTAGAATATGGTCTGACGGCAATTTATGGTGTCGGTTTGTTCACTGCTCGTCAGGTTTGTGAAAAACTGAACATCGACTTGAACAAGAAGTGCGACGACTTGACTGAAGAAGAACAGGGTAAGATTCGTCATCTTCTTGAAGATGAATATTCTGTAGAAGGTCAGCTTCGCGCAGAAGTAACGCTGAACATTAAGCGTCTTATGGATATCGGTTCCTACCGTGGCTTGCGCCATCGCAAGGGCCTTCCAGTTCGCGGTCAGCGTTCCCGTACAAACGCTCGTACACGTAAGGGCCCGAAGAAGACTGTGGCCAACAAGAAGAAGTAAGGAGATAGCTCGTGGCTGACGAAGAAATCAAGGAAACTGAAGCTGTTGCTGCTTCTGAAGAAGTTAAGGTTAAGAAAGGCAAGAAGCGTGCTGACATCCAGGGCATCGCTTGCATCAATGCTACCTTCAACAACACGATCGTTTCTATTACAGATGCTCGTGGTAACGTAGTTGCTTGGGGTTCCCCAGGTGTTGGTAATGCTTTCAAGGGTTCTCGTAAGAGCACTCCGTTTGCAGCTCAGATTGCTGCTGAAGCAGCAGCTCACAAGGCATTCGATCTTGGTATGCGCAAGGTTGATGTTAAGGTTAAGGGCGCTGGCGGTGGCCGTGAATCTGCAGTTCGCGCATTGAAGAATGCTGGACTTGAAGTTTTGTCTATTCGCGATGTGACGGGTATGCCACACAATGGTTGCCGTCCTAAGAAGAAGAGACACGTTTAATTTACGAGAGGTATCGTTATGATGTGGAAATCACTTCAGATGCCGCGCACTTTCCAGAAGGTGGAAACAGGCGAAGATGGCCGTTATGCCAAGTTCGTTGTAGAGGCTTTGGAACGTGGCTGGGGTATTACCCTTGGTAATGCTCTCCGTCGTACAATTCTTTCCTCTTTGCAGGGTGCTGCAATTGTTTCTGTCCGTATTGCAGGTGTCGAAAAGGAATTTGCAACAATTCCTGGCGTTAAGGAAGATGTTACCGACATTATTCTCAACTTGAAGAATATTCGCGTTAAGCTTCTTTCTGACCACGATGAAACACTTCGCTTGGATATGTCCGGTCAGGGTCGTATTACCGCTGCTGACATTGAAGAAAATCCAAACGTTGTTGTTTTGACTCCGGATGCACATATTGCCACACTTTCTGGCAACGCTTCCTTGAGCATGGAAATTAAGGTTTCCTCTGGTCGCGGTTATGTTACCGCAGACGAACTCAAGGCTCAGGATGATCAGCGTCCTATTGGCGAAATCGTTGTGGATGCCAATTTCAACCCGGTTCAGAAGTGCGCTATGCACATCAGCGATACTCGTGTTGGACAAAAGACTGATTACAACCGTCTTGAACTTGAAATTACTACTGATGGTTCCATTGATCCGGAAGATGCTCTTGCATACGCTGCAAAGCTTCTCGTAGACCACTTGGAAATCTTCGTGAACTTCGAAGGTGAACTTGAACCTACTGGTAACCCGGAATTCAACGAAGAACATCAGCGCATTGCTCAGCTTCTTAGAACTCGCGTGGATGAACTCGAACTTTCTGTTCGTTCTTCCAACTGCCTCCGTATGGCCAACATCCATACAATCGCAGACCTTGTTCGCAACAAGGAAACTGACATGCTTAAGTACAAGAACTTCGGCCGCAAGTCTTTGGTCGAATTGAACGAAGTTTTACAATCGATGGGCCTTGGCTTTGGCATGGACGTCGATGAATATCTTAAGGATTAAACACAATGAGACACGGTGTTAAGAACAAGAAACTCGGTGTGAACAACGCTCACAAGCGTGCAATCCTCCGTAGCCTCGCTACTTCCGTTATCGGTAAGGGCTTGGAAACCGAACAGGCTAACCGCTATGTTCGTACAACTTTGCTCAAGGCAAAGCTCGTTAGCGCAGTTGTTGACCGCTTGGTAACATATGCAAAGAAGGGTGACCTTTCTGCACGTCGTGAAGCTGCTAAGTTCGTTATGGACCCGAAGGTTCTCCAGGGTTTGTTCAGCGTAGTTGGCCCACGTTATGCAAACCGTAACGGTGGTTACACTCGCGTTTTGAAGCTCGGTCCGAACCGCGCTGGTGACGCTGCTGAAATGGCTTTGGTTGGCCTCGTAGAAGACGAAATTGTTGTTAAGACAAAGAAGTCCGAAGCTCCAGCTGCTGAAAAGTCCATCGACATTGTCGAAGGTGCAAGCAAGGCTGCTAACTAAGCTTTCGAAGCTTTAATAGCTTGTAAAAAAGATCTCGGCCTAATCAGCCGGGATCTTTTTTTGTATCTTTAGCAAACATTCAATAAGACTGTATTGCTTATGTATAAGATTCCCACATACTTTTTCTTTGTTTTATTTTGTTTGGCCGCAACATCCTTTGCTGCTCCGCTTGCTTTAAGTTCTGATGAAAAAGTTGCTAGAGGAAACGTATCCTTGCAACAGTTTGTTATTGATAGGCAAGTTGATTCTACGTATGTTTTGGGCCCGGGTGATTTTTTGGATTTGTTTTTGGAAGAAAACTATTTTTCTGTCCAGGTGAATCCGGATGGTTCCATTGCAATTAACGAATGTGGAGTCGTTGATGTAGGTGGAAAGACTTTTGCGGAAGCCAAGGAAGCAATTTTAGAAAAGACTTCCAAGCGCTATGATAGGCGCTTTACTTCTGTTCAGCTTTCTCGGTTGAAGTCCTTTAAGCTAACTGTAATGGGGGCTTTAAAGCAGGTTGGGCAAATGGCCATTGAACCTCAGACAACCCTTTCTACAGTGATTCGTAGCATTGGCGGTTTTTTGCCGACTGCCGATAAAGAAAACGTTTTGATTATAAGGGCCGGCGATTCTATAAAAGTAAATTACGAGGAAATGGTCCGTACAGGTGATTTTTCGAAAGATATCGAAATGCAGCAGGGCGACAGGCTCTTTGTTCCTTATGTAGATATGAGTCAGGCTGTAACATTGCTTGTTCCTGGCGGTGCTAGCATTTCGCTACCCTATAGGGAAGATAGGACTGTATATGACTACTATGTTTTAGGCGTAAACGACAATATTGAAAATGGAAACTTTAAGTCTGTAAAGATCAAGCAGCCGGATGGGACGGAAAAAAGGATTTCAATACCCGAAACGAGGACTTTTAAGCCGCAGCTTGGTGCAGAAATTCAATGTATTGACGCTACTGGTACAAATGAATTTGTTTATGTTGGCGGAGCCGTTGCAGTAATGGGCAAGGTCCCGTATAACCCAGAATTTAAGGCCCTGGATTACATTGCTGCCTCTGGCGTTACGCCTATAACTGGTTCGTGGGACCAGGTTAGGGTTGTAAGAGGTAACAGGGAATCTTTGGATGTAAATGCCACCGGTGATGTTATTTTGCCTGGTGACTATATTGAAATTCCCAAAAGTACCTATGAAACTTTCAAGGATTTCACGATGTTCTTGGCATCGCTACTTACGGTGCTTTCCTCTTCCTTTATCATTTACATGAATTACAAGTAATATGACTGATACGAAAGAAGATTTTTCTTTGTTTGGATATTTTTTAAGGGCGGTAAATAATTGCCTTGCTCACAAGGTGATTTTTTCGACTATTGTATTTATTCCGATAATAATTGTCTTTGTCATGGTGATGTGGTTTATAAAGCCGATATACTCTGCAGAGGCTATTGTTACACCGCCATCTAGCAGCAATAACATTGGTAGCGGCCTAGGAAAGCTCTTGGACGGGGGCGTGTCTGGGTTGTCATCCGTGTCTTCGATCCTTGGCAAATCTGATCAGGGAGCTGATATTGTTTGGACATTTTTTAATTCCTGGGAATTGCACAACAAGGTTATTGAAAAGTTTGACCTTGCAAACCATTACGAGTTTGAAGGGAAGTTCCATGCGGACCTTTTGAAGGCTTTTAGAACGAACTTTAACCTGGAAACAAATGATGAAAATATGTTTCATTTGACTTTTGAGGATGAAGATTACGTACTTGCCTCCAAGGTTCTCCAGTTTATGCTTGTTCAGGCAGATTCCATGTTCAATGCCTTTAAGACTTCCCAGGCCCGTCAATCCAGAATGTATATGGATACAAGGCTTCAGGGGGTGAAGAATGTTATCGATTCGTTGCAGAACGAATTTGTGAAGTTCCAAAAGGAAAACGGCGTATATGATCCGGAAAGCCAGCTTGAAAGTACAATGAAGTATCTGTCGACATTGCAGTCTGACCGTGATGCGGTGCTTATTGAAATATCCTATGAAGAAAAGAGCAGGGGCGAAAATTCCAAGAGGTACGAAGAACTCAAGAACCGCCTTAAGTCCATTGACGAGGCGATTAGCAAGGCTGTGAACGGGAACAAGAAGAGTATTGGCATTGTTTCGCTTTCTAAGTCTCCGGACCTTTTTGCAAAGTACATGCGCATGGAAAGCGAGCTTAAGATTCAGCAAACGATTTATACGTTCCTAAGGCAGGAGAGCGAACAGCTCTATATGGAAGAAAACAACATGCTTGCAAACCTTGTAGTTTTGCAACCACCTTGGGAAAACAACAAGAAGGTTTATCCGGTTCGTGGAGCTATGCTTGCGTTTACCGGTCTGGTTTCCTTTGTGCTTGCAGTATTTGTATGCTGCTTTATTGAATTCTGCAAAAATATTGAACCGGGATCGACCTTGGCACGGGAAATCAATCGCTTGCCATTCCTTTCAAAGAAAGGGTAGTTGACGGTATCCTATGCTTAGTTTTTGGCAAGAGTACCCTGAAACGTCCCTGTGCTTTTTGGGCGTTTTGCTTGTACTGTTGCAGACATGGTATTTAAAGAAAGATTTTTTTAGGCCGACCAACATATATTTTTTTGTCCAACTGTTGACTCTTGGAATTGCATACCTGAAGGTTAATCCCTTGATGAGTGATTTCAAGGTAAATACGTGGTGCGCCTGGCTTGGAGCTCTAGTTTGTTTTGGGCTTGGCTCTGCTTCTTTTTATTGCTTAAAGAAAAATACAGATAAGATTACAACCGGCTCTTGCGACACGCGGTATTACAACTGGAATTACCACTTTGTGATTTCTTGCATTTTGACTGGTGTTTTTTTGATTGGCATCGGAGGCATGGTTGCAAAGGTTGGTACGTTGACGGTGCTTTCTAGTGATGTTGCCAAATGGTCTGGTGCAGATGTGGATTGGGGCATATATTCCTTGTTCGTTGCATCTTCTCCGCTCCTGATGCTTTTTTGGGGATTGCTAGCCTTTAAAAAGATTAACGAGGTTGGAAAGTTCCGCATTGTGGCTCGCATATTGCTTGTGCTTGTTCCTATTTTGTCGATCATGGTTTACCCTAGTAGAGGCACGTTCTTGATGAGTGTCGGCTTTCTCGTTATTTTTTGGAACTACTTTAAGTCAAAGATTTCTGTTAGGCTGATTGTATTTTTACTTGGGCTTGGCTTTGCCGTATTTATGGGTGCCGCTAGCTTGCGTGCACAGTATGGCGGAACCTCGCTTGCAAACCTGGCATTGAAGAAGGCGATTGAACTACCGTATAATTATATCGCCAATAATTTTTGGAATTTGGACTATGCCTTGAATCCTCCAGCAGATACGGAATTGCATCCGCATACATTCGGCATAGATTTTCTTGCGACTGCTTTTGAATATTTCAGGGTGCCGGGGTCGGTAAAGAACGCGTTGCATTGGGATACTATGTTTAACGAGAGCGTTCGAAAGACTTATGGCTACAATACAACAGGGTACCTGTGGGAAGTCTACAAGGACTGGAGCTGGGCTGGCTGTACATTGATTCCGTTCCTGATATCTTTTTGCATGGCGTACTTTTATGAAAAGACCATCAACTCCAAGTCTCCGCGTAACTGGATGCTGTACGTCTTGTTCCTTTATTATATAGGCTGGTCGTTTTTTTGTGCAGGTTTCAAGATTCCGACATTTTGGCTTTGGGTGTACATAATACTTTTGTCTACGAAGTTTTGCGAAAGTAATAAGAAAGCCATAGTACAATGCGTATAGAGTTTGCCGATAGATTGAAAGGTATTTGCATTTGCCTTGTAATTTTAGGGCATTCCGTAATTCCGGATGCTTTGCTCCGTTTTATCTACACTTTTCACATGCCGGCATTCTTTTTTGTTAGCGGATTTTTCTTTTCTAAGAAGGCTTCGTTAAAAAAGGATTCCCGTCGATTGCTTTTGCCTTATGTAGTATGTGCTGCGGTTGTGCTTTGCAAGGATTTTATTGATGCATTCAGGCTTGATAATTTTTCGATGTTCCTTGAACGGTTGCGGATATCGTTTTTTGTAGGTCCCGATTCTTCGTTTGGCATTGACCACAATTCGGTTGGCCCGATCTGGTTCCTTGTGGCATTGTTTTGGAGCAGGCAGCTGTTTTCACTTGTGTTTAAATATAGATATGGTGTAATTTATGCAATGCTTATTGGGCTTGCTAGCGTTTTGCTTGGCGATTGCGATGGCTTCCCGTTAGGTGTTATCCAGGGTATTTCGGGATTGTTCTTTATGGGTGTCGGCTTTTATTACAGGGCTCTGTTTTACGAAAATAGCCGTGATAAAAAGCTATGGCTTGTTTTACCTCCCTTGGCTGCGGTAAGCCTTTTTCTGCCAGCCATTGATATGCATTACAACATATACCCGGTGTATATTGTTAGCTGCGTTTGTGTTTCGGCCATGACCTTGCTTATTTGCAAGCTCCTTGTTTTGACGGAACATTCTAAAAATATGGTTTGTACCTATGTTTCGTTTTTGGGTCGCATATCCATTTTGATTTTTGCATTACACCATATTGAATGTTCACTCTTTGATTGGTATGCCAAGCTCTCTATGCTGCCGGACCTTGCGGTTACCGCAATTCGCCTGGTAATTGTTTTGGGCATGGCGATGTTGTTTTACAAGGTTGGTATTGTCCGCAAGCTGTTCCAGCTAAAGTAGTTTTTATGAGTAGCCGTAGTCCGATGATCTCTGAAATTAATTCAAGGCGCATTACTTCGCTTCGCTTTATTTTGATGGCTCTTGTAATTTGCATTCACAACACGCTGACTGCAGAGGGCATGGAATATTTGGGAGTCAGCTTTGACGAACCTTTTTATAGCTATTGGATAAAGCAGGTTTGGTCTTTGGGAATCGCGCAAGCTGCTGTTCCCCTGTTTTTCTTTTTTAGCGCTTACTTGATGCGTAAAAAAGAAGATCCCTACAAGGTAATTCTGAAAAAGAAAAGTGTTTCTTTGGCGCTTCCGTATTTTTTATGGAGCTTTTTGTACATAATGTTGTTTGTTGTGTGCCAAAACCTTCCCTTTACAAAGCAGTATTTTTTGAACCCCGACAATATGGTTTTGCCATTAAGCATAAAATGGTGGTTTGGTGCATTGTTTGGAATTGCAAGGGAACATCCGCTTGTGTACCAGTTCTGGTTTTTGCGTGACCTGATGCTTTTGATATTGCTTTATCCAGTAATCAGATTTTTAGTAAGCAGGGCGTTCTATGTTAGTATACTTTTGAGCGCTGCATTTTATTTTTCTGGAATTCCGAATACAATTCCGGGTAGCGTTTCGGTATGTTTTTTTGTGCTTGGCATAGCTTCTGCAGAAAAGGACTTTGATTTTTTTAACTTTGCTGATAAATGCAAGTGGCCAATTTTGATTTTGGCGTTTTTAGGCTTTAATATTTTGACTGGCCTAAAGCTTGAATTGCTTCCAGTATTTTTTCAGCTGATGGTCTTTTGCGCATGCCTTATTTTATTAAGGCTTTCAAAATTTTTTGTTGCCTATGAACGTCTTTGGAATCTTTTAAAGATCTTTGCTCCCATAACATTTTTCATGTATGCCCTCCATGAGCCGATTATGATGGGGCTTTTAAAAAAGACATATATAAAGATTGTTACTATGCAGGGCTTTGCTTGTTTAGCAGAGTATGTGCTGGTATGTTTTGTTGGAATTTTTGCAAGTACAGCAATCGCTATTTTGTTTAGGCGATTGTTCCCTAGGCTATTTGCCGTTCTTAGTGGTGGACGAAAATAATTTTTGAATTAATGCCTGGGTTGCTATTGAAACAAGGACTGTTATAAAAAATAACAGGAAGCCATTAACGCGCTTTGCACCTATTGCGATTGCCGGAAAGTGTAACAGGTAAAACGCCATGCTTAAATTGCCAAGGTAGACTAATACCTTGTTCCCGAGCAAGTTGCTTATTACCCCCTTGTCGTATGCAAAGGAATATATAAGGAGGAGTATTGCAGGGATGTATGCAAGTCGCATGTTTACGGAATCGTAATCAAATGATCCTGTAAAGAATGCGAATGCAGTAACTAGCAACACAAGGATTTCTACAGCGCTCATCAAGGCCTTGCTTTTAGGAGCCTTTGACTGCATCATTATGCTTGCTGCGAAACAGCCTATAAGATATTCAAATATTCTTGAGCAGGGGTTTGTGTATAGAAAGCTCTGCCAAAAGCTGGCATCTTTGCAAAAATGGTCTAGTGGCGTTTTGTAATCCATTGCGTTTGCCGCTGCAGTTTGCAGCATGATAATGCCAAGGCATGTTAAAAGTCCTACGATGGATTTTTTTATGGAAATGCCTTGGGTTTTGTGCAAGAACCATGGTGTTGCCAGGTAGCAAAAGAAAAGTGTTGCTATAAACCAGCTAGGGCTATTTAGCATTATGGGGTGTACTACAGTGATGGACTGAAGGAATGTGAATGTTACAGGTAAGCAGGCGAGGCTTATTGCAATGTTTTTTGTTGTAGGTGTTACAACTATAAGTATTACACAGACTATGATATTTGACAGTACATATATGGGGTAAATTTTTTTGAGACGTTTTTTTAGAAAAGAGAGTGTACACTGCCTTGAACATTCTTGAAATTTATTTGAATAACCGAGTGTCATGCAAAAACCGGAGAGTATGAAGAAGAATGAAACGACATACCCGAAGTTTGCAATGTTTGCCAAATACTGGTTAGGTGCCCCGCCGATTTGTGTAAAATAGTGGGTCAAGAAAATGATGACGGCGGCAATAAACCTTAGGCCAGAAAATGATCGGATTTGTTTAGGCATATTTTTTTGATTTAATGGCATCTGCCGCAAGGAATAATGTTAGGGAAACATCGCCAGCAAGGACTGCAAGCGGGGTCCATTTTGGCCCATAGAAGTTGAGGGCGAGGTAGCAACTTGCGAAGTTGATTATGCCGCCGATAGAAATGAAAATAACATATTTCCATACTTGCTTTTCTTTTAGAAGCAGGGAAATGTACGGCATGCGTATAGCTTGTAAAATGAGTGAGGCTGAAAGAATTCTTAGAGCCATGCAGGATATTGCAAGTGTATTGGAATCCCATGGGGCTGCAAAGAACAGGATCTTCAGAATCCATTCCGGGAATACGAAGAGCGGCAGGGAACAGATGGTAATGAAGATTGTGAAAATCCCCTGGTCTTTAATGTGTACCTTGCCATCGTTTGCTTGGTGGAGCGAAAGCAGCGATGAAGAAATGAAATGCACCATGAATCCCGAAGCGAGAGCAATGAGTTTGTTCGAATAGTTGTAGGCGCTTAAAAATTCTGCAGGTGCAAAGTGGTCTACGAAATACAGGCCTAGCGGCAAGTACATGAAGCTTGCAATGCTTGCCAGCGCATAGGGGAGAGCCGCCTTGTACATGAGCCCAATGAACTTGAAGGTTCTTTTTGAAATATTTAGGAGTTTTCGTGAGAATGCGTTCGTAACGCCGAATGCCCATGCGGGGAGTGCTGCGATTACCATGCAGAAGGATATCCATTCTATGGAATCAATTTTTAGAATTGCTAGCGCAACGGTCATGACAGTTGCGTATGAAATGGTGTGCAATATTTTTGATATGAGCAGTTTTTTCCAGAATGCGCCGCAGGTAAAGTACCAGTCGAAAAATGCATGCTGAAAGACTAGGCTTGGAATTAATATCAGCTCGCCGTAGAATATGGCATGGTTTTTCCTTGCAACTAGTGCAAAAATGAGCATTGCCGTTGCGGCGGCGACGGAACTCAAGAATCTTAGTTGAAAAATGTTTAAAAAGAGCTTTCCTGTAGTCGCTTTTTTTGCAAAGAAGGCTATGATCAAGGTCGCTATGCCAAAATCGCCTAGGCTAGAGAATATGAGCAAATCACTTTGCAGAATGCCGAAATAGCCGTAATTTGCGTTTCCGAGGTTCCTTGCGATTCCGTTTTGCACCAAAAAAGCGGTTCCTTGTATTAGAAGGTTTACGAAAGAAAGGAAAACTCCGATCCTTATGCTTTTGAGGGCGGATATCATACCCCCTAAAATAGATACTTTCAATGACAAAAGCATACGGATTTTCTATTTTGGGGCTCAAACTTTGCGAAAGTGGCGGAATTGGCAGACGCACCAGACTTAGGATCTGGCACTTCGGTGTGAGGGTTCGACTCCCTCCTTTCGCATCACCTTTTAAGTCTAACAAATCCCGTTCGGAGTAAATATGAACGTAGAAATTAAGGAAACCAGCGCTGTAGAACGCACGCTTACCGTAACAATCCCGCAGGAAGACCTCAAGGCTCCTTTTGAAAAGAAGGTTGCTCAGTACAAGAAGGAAATCCAGATGCCGGGCTTCCGCAAGGGTTCTGTTCCTAAGAACATGATCATTGCTCGCTTTGGTGATTCTATCCGTAGCGAAGTTGTTGATGAAACAGTTAACAACGGCATTACCGAAGAACTCAAGAAGGCAAACATTGTCCCAGTTAGCCGTATCAAGGTTGTCGATTTCAAGGATGACAAGGAAGCTCCAATTTCCATTACTGCAACAATCGAAATTGACCCGGTTATTGACATCAAGGGCTATGCAGATACAGGCATTACAGTTCCTGAAGTAGCTGCAAGCGAAGATGAAGTAAACGCTGAATACAATCGCCTTATGCAGATGTGGTCCCGTGATGAACATGTTGACCGCGCAGCTCAGAAGGGTGACGTTATTGTTGGCGACTACATTGAAGTTGTTATTGACGGCGAAGCTCAGCAGCTCCCGGAACAGCGTGAATTCCGTAGCCTTCTCGGCGAATCTGCCTCCCCAGGCTTTGACGAAGGCCTCGTAGGTGCAGTTGCTGGCGAAACCAAGGAAATCAACTTTACATACCCGGAAGACCACAAGGACGAAAAGTACCGTGGTAAGAAGGCAACATTCAAGGTTCAGGTTAAGGACGTTCATGAAGTTCTTCCGCCGAAGATGGACGAAGAATTCTTCCAGCAGATCGGTGTCAAGGATGAAGCTGACCTTAGAAGCAACATCCAGGAAGGCATCTTCAACCAGAAGAAGAATGCAGCACGTACAAAGGCTGTTAACGAAGCTATCGACAAGCTCATTGAAGCTAACCCGTTCGAAGTTCCGAACGCTCGCGTTGAAGACCTTATCAAGTACACTCTCGCTCGCGGTTCTGACAAACCGGCAGATGAAGTCCAGCCGACCGAAGAAGAGCTCAAGGCTCTTACTCCGGAAGCAGTTCGCGAAATCAAGAAGCATCGCATTCTTGAATTCGTTGCAAACGCAGAAAAGCTCAAGGCAACACAGGCTCTCGTTGATGCTCGTATCCAGCAGATGGCTGATGCATACCATGTTGACTTCGAAAGCCTTAAGAACCATCTCCGTCAGAGCGGCCGCGTAATGGCTCTCCGCGAAGAAATCCGCTTTGAAGCTGCTGCAGACTTCATTGTTGGCATCCGTCCAGCTGTTGAAGACAAGGCAGAAGAAGCTAAGTAATTGGGTTTTGACTGCTGTATATTTTATCGCTTGCTTTTTTGAAGTTATTGTATAAATAATACAGCAGTAAAACACTTGATTCAAAATAAGGAAACAGACTACATGGTCATCCCTACCGTTATTGAAAATACTGGCCGCGGTGAACGCGCCTATGATATCTACTCCCGTTTGTTGAAGGAACGCATTATCTTCCTCGGAACTCCGATCGATGATGAAGTTGCAAACAACATTATGGCTCAGTTGATTTTCCTGGAATACGAAAATCCGGAAAAGGATATCACGATGTATATCAATAGCCCGGGCGGCTATGTGTCTGCTGGCCTTGCTATTTACGATACCATGCAGCATATTCGCCCGAACGTTGCGACTATCTGCATTGGTAATTCTATTTCTATGGCTGCAGTATTGCTTGCTGCAGGTTCTAAGGGCAAGCGTTATGCCTTGCCGCATTCCCGTATTATGCTCCACCAGCCGTCTGGCTCTGCAGGTGGCCAATCTACGGATATCCAGATTCATGCCAAGGAAATTTTGCGTACTCGCGAAACCTTGACTGAAATTATTGCCAAGCATTCGGGTAGGTCTCTTGAAGAAGTTCGCGCAAAGACAGAACGCGACTTTTACCTTAGCCCTGAAGAAGCTTTGGAATTCGGTATTATCGACGAAATTTTCCATCCGCGTAAAGAAGGCTAGTTAATGAATTACCGCAAGGGTAACCCACCAAGAGTAACATGTAGTTTTTGTGGCAAGTCGGCCGACCAGGTCGCAAAGATGATTGCCGGAGATGGCGTTCATATTTGTTCTGACTGCGTGGCGATGTGCCATAACCTGCTTGGTGGCGAAGCTGCAAGGAACGAGGCCGCAAAGAAGGCTGCGGAAAGCGTAGAAGTAAAGCCGCTTCCGACTCCTCGTGAATTGAAAGCGCACCTTGATGAATTCGTAATTGGCCAGGACGCAGCCAAGATGGCTTTGTCTGTGGCTGTTTACAACCATTACAAGCGCTTGCGCTATGCTGGCGCAAACCAGTCTGGTGTAGAGGTAGACAAGTCGAACTTGTTGCTTGTAGGCCCTACAGGTTCTGGCAAGACTTTGCTTGCCCAGACACTTGCTCGTTTTTTGGATGTCCCGTTTACTATTGCCGATGCTACGGTTTTGACTGAAGCTGGCTACGTTGGTGAAGACGTTGAAAATATTCTCGTTCGCTTGTTGCAGGCCGCCGATTACGATGTGGCCCGCGCTGAACGTGGTATTATCTTTGTCGATGAAATTGACAAGATCGCCCGCAAGACTGCGAACCCTTCCATTACCCGTGATGTAAGTGGCGAAGGCGTGCAGCAGGGGCTTTTGAAGATTCTTGAAGGTACCGTTGCCGCCGTGCCGCCGAAGGGTGGCCGAAAGCACCCTGAACAAAGCCTTGTGCAAATTAATACCCGCAACATTCTCTTTATTTGCGGTGGCGCCTTTGAAACCCTCGACAAGATTATCGCCCGTCGTGTAAATAAGGGCGGCATGGGCTTTGGCGCTGAAATTCGTTCTGAAAAAGAAAATACCCTTACTGAACTTTTCAAGTTGCTTGAACCGGATGATTTGATCCAGTTCGGCCTTATCCCAGAAATTGTGGGCCGCTTGCCTATTGCCGTGGCCCTTGAAGAACTTGATGAAAACGCTCTCTTGAAGATTTTGACGGAACCGAAGAATGCGCTTGTAAAGCAGTTCAAGGAACTTTTCAAGATGGATGGCGTTGAACTTAAATTTGAAGACGATGCTCTTAGAGAAATTGTTCACCAGACTATTGAACGCAAGACTGGTGCTCGTGGGCTTCGTTCTGTCATGGAACGCGTACTTCAGCAGTCCATGTTCGAAGTACCGGGAAGTTCTGAAAAGGAACTTGTACTTACCCGTGATATCGTGGTAGGTGCTCTCAATAAAAATTAAGGATTTTGTATGGCGAAGAAGAATGCTTCGACGGTGGGAGATCCGCAGGACTCTTCTACTCGTTCTATAATGCTTGATTTGAATCAGCCGCTGCCTTTGCTTCCATTGCGCGATTCCCTGGTTTTGCCGGGAACTTCTTCGCGTGTGCTTGTTGGCCGCCATATTTCTTTGCGGGCAATTCGTGAGGCTGAATCGCATCACGAAGGTACGATGCTCCTGGTATTGCAGCGTGATTCGGCTATTGAAGACGTTAAGCTAGAAGACTTGCAGCCTGTGGGTGTTGTCGCGCATGTGCTTCAGGTTTCCATGATGCCGAACGGCTATTGCAAGGTTTTGTTCGAAGGTCTTTTTGCCGCCGATATTCGCGAAGTTCGTTTTAATGATGAAAAGAAGCTTGACTACCTGATTGCTTCTGCTACTCCGCGTGATTTTTATTTTGATACTTCTGATTCCGCCCAGGAACGAGCTCGCAATGTGCTTGAGGAGTTTCGTAAGTATGCAGGCCAAACGGATTTGCCCGCGGACTTGTTTGATTCCTTGAATGAAGCCGACGTTCCTTTACAGATTTATTTTGGCATAGTTCCGTTCCTTAAGCTTTCTATAGAAGAAAAACAGAAGCTTTTGGAAGTGACTTCTGTTTCTGACGTTGCTGACAAGGTGGAAGGCGCTTTGCAGGCCTTGCAAGACGTTGACGCACTTACCCGCAAAATGCAGTCTGAAGTGCAGCGCAAGGCTCAACAGCAGCAGCGCGATTGGCTTATTTCTGAACAGATTCGCTTGTTGCAAAATGAATTGAGTACAGATGACAGTACTGATTCCAAGGTCCTTGAAGCTAAGATTAAGGCTAAGAGGTTCCCTGCGGAAATCCAGGAAAAGCTTGACGAAGAAATTTCTCGTATGCGCCTGATGCCTGTCGCAAGCCCGGAATATGCATTGATTCGCAACTATTTGGATTGGTTCGTGAACTTGCCGTATGGCGTTTATACCGATACTGAATTGAATTTGAAGACTGTCAAGAAGACTCTTGATGCACGCCATTTTGGGCTTGACAAGGTCAAGGAAAGGATTCTTGAATACATTGCTGTCTTGAAGTTGAACGGGACGGACCGCAAAGCCCCTGTGCTTTGCCTTGTGGGCCCTCCAGGTGTTGGCAAGACGACTCTCGTATCTTCTGTAGCGAAGGCTCTTGGGCGTGAATATGTTCGCGTTACTCTTGGCGGTGTTCGTGACGAAGCCGAGATCCGTGGCCACCGAAAGACTTACATTGGTGCTATGCCAGGTCGCTTTGTGCAGGCGCTTCGCCGTGCAAAGTGCATGAACCCGGTCATATTGCTCGATGAAATCGACAAGATGGCAAGTGACTTTAGGGGAGACCCGGCAAGTGCCTTGCTTGAACTTTTGGACCCTGAACAGAACCATTGCTTTAGCGACCACTTTATGGAAGTCGGTATCGATTTCTCTAAGGTGATGTTCATTGCCACTGCAAATACGGAACAGGATATCCCGGCGGCACTCCATGACCGTTTGGAAATAGTGCGCTTGCCAGGCTACTATAAGCATGAAAAGCTTTCCATTGCAGAAAACTACTTGCTCCCGGAAGTTACTGAGGCGAGTGGCGTAAAGCTTGGCAAGGATATTGAAGTCCCTACAAAGCTTGTCGAAAAGATTATTGCCGATTACACGCGCGAAGCAGGTGTTCGTGAACTTGGCCGTTTGCTTGAAAAGATTGCCCGCTCCCGAGCAAAGGAAATTGTGCTTGGCAAGAAGGTCAAGCCCGAAGTTACCGAAGCCATGCTTACGCAATATTTGGGTGCGCCGAGGTTTACGAGCAACCGTTTGCCAGCCCCGGGTGTGTATGGCCGCGTGACCGGCCTTGCATGGACGAGCGTCGGTGGAGAAATTCTTTCGATTGAATGTATGCTTTTAAGCGGTCGTGGCCAGGTCATTTTGACTGGTAAGCTTGGCGACGTGATGAAGGAATCCATACAGATAGCGATTAGCCTTGTTCGTGAAAGGCTTCGCCGCTATGGCATTGACCCGATGCTTGTGCGTAAGACTGATATTCACGTGCACGTACCTGAAGGCGCTACACCGAAGGACGGCCCGTCTGCAGGCATTGCAATGACACTCGCAATACTTTCTGCATTTACGCAGATCCCTATTGACCCGGCGATCGCCTTTACTGGTGAAGTCAGCTTGACTGGAGACCTGTTGCCAATCGGTGGCCTCAACGAAAAGGCCCTGGCCGCCCAGGAATCTGGCGTGAAGACCCTTTATATACCGGTAGAAAACGGAAAGGATGTTGAAGAACTCCCTGAGCCTGCAAAGAAGAACTTGAAGATTAACTTGATGAAGCACATTGATGAAATCATCAAGATTCTGTTGCCGGTAAAGAAGAAGGTTGAAAAGGCCGCCGCTGAAAAGCCTGTTGCGAAAAAGGCTAGAAAGACTAAGGCAAAGTAAAATGTTTTTGGGCGTGACGCCTTCTTCAAAATAAAAGCTCCCGGTTCAATGGCCGGGAGCTTTTGCTTCTTATCCTAGAACTTTCTTGTTGAATTGTTCTGGCGTTGTAAATGTCGGGACGATTTCATGGAGTGCTGCAATTGCGACCGCGTCCTTGTTTTCTTGCGCCGCGTTTTTTAGCTTCCAGAGCTGCGTTATGAATGTCGGGCTGATTTCTATTTGCTTTCCGATGAAGATGAGCTTGTTGCGAGTCTTTTGCAATCCCTCTTCATTCATCAGAAGTTCTTCCTTGATTTTTTCGCCAGGGCGTAAACCGGTAAACTTGATTTCAACGTCCTTGTAAGGGACCTTGCCGTACATGCGGATAAGGTTCTCGGCAAGCGTTACGATTTTTACTGGCTGGCCCATGTCAAGGACAAAGATTTCGCCGCCGTTAGCAAAGCTTGCCGCTTCAAGAACAAGGCTTACTGCTTCTGGGATTGTCATGAAGTAGCGGATGATTTCTGGATGCGTGACGGTTACAGGCTTGCCTTGTTCAATCTGGCGCTTGAATAGAGGGATTACCGAACCGTTGCTGCCGAGCACATTGCCAAAGCGGGTAGTTACAAATTCCGTGTTGCTGTCCTTTTGCTGAGACAGGAACTGCACGATCATTTCGCAACAGCGCTTGCTTGCCCCCATAACGTTTGTCGGGTTTACAGCCTTGTCGGTACTGATCATTACGAACTTGTGCACATTGTGCTGTAACGAAAGCGTTGCCATGTTGAATGTGCCGATCACATTGTTCTTGATGGCTTCCATAGGGTTAGTTTCCATCAATGGAACATGCTTGTGGGCTGCGGCGTGGAACACAACATCTGGCTTGTACATCTTGAATATTTCGCTCATTCGGAAATAGTCGCGTACGCTTGCTATGAGGGTTACAAGGTTTAGCTTGTTCCCGTATTCCATTATAAGCTCTTGCTGGATATCGTAGGCGTTGTTTTCGTAAATGTCTAAGATTATGACTTGCTTAGGATTGTACTTTGCAATTTGACGGACCAGTTCGCTACCGATACTGCCGCCGCCACCGCTTACCATGCACACTTTGCCTTCTATAAAATTGCGTACACCCATATTGTTGAACTTTATGGATTCTCGCCCAAGCAGGTCCTCGACCTTGATGTCGCGAATTTGGCTGACAAAGTTTGTAGCGGCATTATCGCCATGAGATGAATCTAGAAGGTTGCCTATGAATGGCAAAACTTTTACCGGCAGGTCCGTTTTACCGCAAATATCCAAGATAACTTGTCTGTCTTTTGCTGGGCAGCTTGGAATTGCGAAAATGATTTGCTTGATATTTTCTGCTTTTGCAATTTGCGGAATTTCGCTTGTACTGCCGGCAACGATTACATTGTTTATGAACTTGCCAAGCTTTTCTCGGTCGTCGTCAACGATGCAGACTGGGTAAATGTTGTCGCCTGTCTGGTTTGTTCTGTTCGCCTTGATTTCGTGCAAAAGAATTTTGCATGCGCTACCTGCGCCAACAATCATGGTGCGCTTTGCTTCGGCTTGCTTAAACCCGGTCTCTACGAGTGTAACAAAAGCATCCTTGAAAAGCCTGCGGAAAATGCAAATTCCGGTGACAGAAATGATCGCGTGAACCATTGCAAATTCCCAGAACAGTTCAAAGCGCAAAAAGTAAACAAGCAGGGCAGAAATGAATATGCCGCTGGTTACGCCCAATATGCAGATTATGTAGTCGCGTTTGCCAAAGTATCTCCAGAGCTTGTTGTATGCGCCAAAGAAAAGCAATGTGCTGAAGCTGCAGAAAATAGTGATTGCAAGGATTATGAAAAGGTCAGCACGGGCAATGTGCTCTGCAAAAAGCGGTAATGGAAAATTTGTAATAAGACCGGCAACACCGATGATAAATGCATCGGCTAACGCCAGTACGCGCTTGCGCATTCTAAAACTTGTAAAAAGTTCCTTGATCTTATTCATTTTTTTTAGTTACGCTTCTTGTAGCCATAGTAACCATAATAATGGTAACCGATGTTGTGTTCCCTTTCACAGTGGTTCAGTACAAATGCCTTAGGTGCTTCGCTTAGACGTTCGACCTTGTTTATGGATTCCTTGATCTGGTCCATAGAGTGTCGTCCGTAATGCAATACATACAGCGCGAAATCAATGATTGGCAAAATAAGCTCTGTATCTGCCACAAGGTTTATTGGTGGCGTGTCAATTATGATGACATCGTATAGCGATTTTGCCTGCTCGATAATCTTTGCGAAAGTTTCTCCATGCAACAGGTCTGTTGGAGCGTGGAGCGCCTTGCCGGAACCTAGAATGTATAGGTTATCGACCTTTGATTCCGTAACGCAGGATTCCAGCTCGGCCATGCCCGAAAGAACATCAGCCAAACCAAGGTTGCTTTTGCTGAAAACAACGCCTCGACGCATGTCTGCATCGATAAGCAGGGTTCTTTTTCCGGAATTGGCAAACAGTGCCGCCAGGTTCTTTGATACAAAGGACTTACCGACACCTGCTACAAGGCCTGCTACAAGAATGGCAGGCTTTTCCATAGATAGCGAGAATTCCAAGGAAGTAAAAAGGCTTCGTAGGGCTTCGCTTGCCGGGTCCTCTGAAGAAATACAAACGAGAGGGCGCGCGTGTTTGCGCTTATTCTTTCTGAGAGTCCTGTTGCTTGATTCTGGAATCTTGGCGTAGACGCTGACTCCTGTTTCTCGTTCGATTTCAAGAGCATTGCGAGCGCCGCTTTTCAATATGCGCATAATGAATATTAAAATGATTCCTACAAGGAGTGAGGCTAAAATCGCGCAAAGCTGGATCCTAGATTTCTTTGGCTTTGTCGGGCTCCTGTCTATTGCCGCGTAATCTATAACTCGGACTGTTCCAACTTCGCCTGCACGAACAACTTCTAGCTGCTGGATATTGTTGAGCATGGAAGTGTATTGCGCGTTGTTTACGGATACTTCCTCTTGCAAGCTCAAGATTTCCTGTTGCGTGAGAGGCATCTTTTCGGCGCGCCCCTTAAGCTTTGAAAGCTCTTTTTGAATCTTGGCAATTTGCCTTACGATTGTTTGCACAGAAGGGTGCGATCCCTTGAACAGGCGGGTCAACTCTTGCCTTTTTTGTTCGAGGTTCAAGAGCTGCATATTTAAGTCTTGTTCTTTTTTTAGCAAGCCTTGAGTTTCGCCAGACATGTCTACGGAGCCTATGCGATGGCGGTAATCGGCAAGTCTTTTTTCTGCCGAGTCGAGCTTTGCCTTAACGCCAGGCAATTGATTGCGTAAAAAGTCCAAGGTCTTTTCTGCCTCGGCGCTACGCATTTCGATGTTCTGGCGTAAGTAGACGTTTGCTATTGTATTTAATATCGATGCGGCACGGTCTGGATAACGGTGGGAATAACTGATGCCTATGACACCGGTTTGTTTACCCTGTTCGGCGACTCTGAGCTGCCCTGCAAGTTTCCTGGCCGCAATTAAAGGAGGCATTACGGATAGCCTGAATTGTTGACCAGCCCTGCCCTTCATAACGTCGACAAGAATGCTTACGCTATCGTCTTTATAGGGGGCGTTCAATTCCTTGCCGACATGCCCTTTTGCAAGAGCCTTGCCTTCTGGGGTTATGATTTCGTATTCTTCGTCGCTTATGATTTTTGCCTTCCAGCCGCTTGCCATATCGCTTGGCAAGTTAAGGCTCGAAATGCTCATTCGCCCTTCTTTATGTGTAAGCCTGTCCAGAAAACCGATAGGGATCGCGTCGTAACAGAGCCCTTCTGCATCAACCACATAGCTTAAAACTTTACGGCTTTTTATAACAGGGATTTCTGCGTCTGCCGGGCTTGCCATGTCTAGGAGCATGCCCATTTCACCCATGGCGCGGCCAGCCTTGTTACCCTTGATGTCAAGCTTGAGCAGGGCGTCGCTGCTATATTGCGGGCGCACCCAGTTGGCCCAAAAGGTGCCAAGCAATGCCCCGATGACAGCAAATATTAAAAGTAAAAGCTTATGCTTCCATAAAAGGGAAACAGCCTCGGTCAATGTAATTGCATTAGCCTTTTGTTGACCTTGCAACGTTGTAAGGTTAATTGTCGTTGCGGGTATTGCGGTTTGTTTCTGTTCTTTCATGTTGTAAAAAATACCAAGGCTTGAACGGCAACAAGCGTTATGGCTGCTGTCTGTTCCTTGGTAGATTCTCTCCTAGTTTGAACTAGGCCTTGCGGTCAGTTCCTGGATTGTAATCAAGTCCGAATTCGTCGTCGGATTCCTTGAAGCCGTCTACGTCGTCGCAACTGGAGCAACTGAGCAAGCTTGCCTGGAACTTCATGTCGATCAATTTCATTTCTGGAGGCAAATAGTCTTTCTTCTTCATATTTTACGTCTCCTTACTTGATGATAACCTTTTGGCCCTTGTGGTAGTAGGTTCCCTTTGTAGTGGGTTTTGTGCTGCTCTTTCTTCCCTTGAGGTCAATCCAGCTTTCATCAACCTTGATTTCGCCGGTCTTGGTATTCATTGTGCCGAAAGGGATTGAAGCCACTTCGCCGCTTTCGTCTTCGTCGAGAATGCGAACTTCAAGAGTGTCGGGCAATTCTTCGGAATCGTCGGCATCCTTTGCCAAGGCGATGCTGTTTGTCTTTACGCATTTGAGGTATGCGCGCATCGGGCGGATCTTGATGCCTGCCTTGCCCTTTACGAATTCACCGGCCTTGATGTCGTTGATGTCGCGGGCTGCATAGCCGTAAACGCGTCCAAGGTCAGGGTCGCCTTCATTCCATTGCTTGTATTCGTAAGTGCCGATAAAGTTCCAGCTACCGTACTTGTCGCTGTATTCTACCACACTGGAATTGGTTGTGGTGTTGAAGACAGTCTTTGGTCCCCAGGCTAAGTTAAAAACAACTTGGTCTACATTTTTCGAAGGGATGACCATAAAGGGAACATTCGCCTTTAAGTTATTGGCGTATGCCTCATGCCTTAAATGGAGAATCCACTTAGGAGGATGCTGTTCGTTACCGTCCCACCATTTCGTCACCTTGATGTAGCTGAACTTTTCAAAGTCCGGCATGCGCCAACCGTCTACATCGAACGGAAGCATAACTGTAGCCGGAACACCAGCTTCAAAAGAGCGGTTATAGATCACAGAATCAACCGTAATATCTTCAGTGATACTGATGGTTTCTGTAGATGCACCGTCAATCGTTGCAATTTTCTTTCCATCAACTTCTTCGATAGAAATACCACCGAAAGTGGTTGCAGCCTGACCTATGGCAAAAGTAGCTAAGGTTATGATTAAAGCCGACTTAAGCATTGTTTTCATACAAAACCTGCCTGAAAAAATTTACGCTAAAAATATATGTAAAAAATTACATTCTATAAATGCGTGTTTTGTATTTTGTAGGGTGTAAGTGCCTTTTTTTGTTATGAAATTGAAAAGATTAGATAGTTGTTTTGTGCTAACTTCGAAAATAGGCTGTAATTTATTTTTCTCATACCAATTCTATGTTTTTCTTGTTATACTTGTCAAAAAAAAGGAGTATTCGGCATAATGCTTGAGGCCTTAGCTATATCACTTGTTATTTTGTGCATTGTTGAATTTACGATACTTACGCGTTCTGCCAGGGCCAGGGAACGTGCGAATACGGATCAGAAAAAGGCGCAGGAAGAAAAGTATCGGCTTGTTCAATCCGTTAACAAGATTTATTCGGCCTGTGTCTATGTAGACCTTGTGCGTAAAACTTACTCGACGCTCCATAGTATTGGTGCAATCCATGATCTTTTGGGGGATTCCGGTTCGGCAGAAGATGCAATTCATAAGTTTTGCGACTTGATGGTAGCTCCCGAATTTGCCGAGACCATGCGTTCATTTGTTGAGCTTTCTTCCTTGGATGAAAGGCTTGGCGATAGGGATGTCGTTACTTGTGATTTCAAGGGCAGGTTTTCGGGATGGTGCGAGGCTTACTTTATTGCCGGGAACCGCGATACTTATGGCAAGCTTACCAGTGCATTTTTTGCGACAAGGGTAATACGAGAAGAAAAGGAACGTGAAGAAGCTCAGAATAAAAACCTGGCCGCAGCATTAACTGCCGCAAAGTCGGCAAACCGCGCTAAGAGTGCGTTTTTGTTTAACATGAGCCATGACATTCGTACTCCGATGAATGCCATTATGGGCTTTACGGAATTGCTTGAAAAAAATGCTTGCGAACGCGACAAGGTTCTTGACTATGTCCAAAAAATCAAGGACTCCAACACGACTCTCATTACCTTGCTTAACAATGTGCTCGAAATGGCGCGCCTTGAAGGCGGAAGGACCATTGTTGAAGAAGAATATTGGGATATTCGCTTGTTCAATGAAACGATCAATACCGTGTTTGCGGATTCCATGAAAAAGCATGGCCTGCAGTTCCTGTATACCACGAATATTTCGCATCACCATATTCTTTGCGATACAGCCAAGGTTCAAAAAATATTCCTGAATCTTTTAAGCAATGCGATGAAGTTTACATCGCCTGGTGGCGTCGTGAAGTTTGACATAACTGAAATACCTTCGCTTAAAGAAGGGATTGCTAACTACAGGATTGTTGTTGAAGATAATGGTATTGGAATATCTGAAGATTTTATAAAGAATATATTTGAAAACTTTTCAAAGGAACGTTCCAGTACCGAGAGTGGCGTTGAGGGCCTTGGCCTTGGCATGGCTATTGTAAAGAACCTTGTCGAATTCCTGGGTGGTACAATAGCTGTGGAAAGTACTGTTGGCAAGGGAACTAAATTTACGATAACCTTGCCTTTCAAGATCGCAACGCAAGAAGATATTGAAGCTCCTCAAAGGGAGGCTAAGGAATTACAGTTTAAGGATTTTTCTGGCAAGCGAATTTTGCTTGTTGAAGACAATGAGCTGAACGCAGAAATTGCCATGGCGCTTCTCAAGGAAGCTGGCATTGCCGTGGACCGTGCCGAGAACGGTCGTGAATGTTGCAAAATGGTTGAAGCGGCTGAAGGTGGCTATTACAAGGCAATTCTCATGGATATCCAGATGCCGATCATGAACGGCTATGAAGCAACCCGCGAAATTCGTGCCATGGGCGATCCTAGAAAATCCGAGGTTCCAATTATTGCGATGACGGCAAACGCATTTGACGAAGACAAGTGCAATGCGCTTATCGCAGGCATGAATGCGCACCTTGCAAAACCGATAGACGTGGGCGAGCTCTTTAAGACCTTGAACAGGTTTGTTTAATCTAGCGTTTGCCTAGCGCAAGCTTGCCCTGCTTGATTCGTCGTGGAATTAAGGGCAAGGTATCGCCCCAGTACAGCAGCTCGTGCCACAATGCTTCTGGAGCATCAAAGGATATTAGACGAAGCGTACGGATGCGGTCTTTAATCCAGCGGGAAAACACGGGCTGAACATAGTCTTCCGCATACCAGCCGAAGTTTCCGCCAGTTAAAATCACATTTAAAAGCTTTTTCCCTCGCCTAGAATCGGGAGCGCAAAGAAAATACTTTTCATCTAGGTGGAGAGTTTGCTGCAGCACCCATACGACTGCACCGGCCATTTTTTTGAGGCCGCAAGCTTGCAAATAAGAGGCGACCTTTTGACGGTCATTTGTTGCTGAATTCAAAAGCAGCTGGTTGTAGTCAATCAGCTGACGCAGCCCGACACCGCCCTTAAAGAAATGCTGCTTGATGTGCGAAAGCTGCATCGCAAGGGCGTAAGCCATGGATGGAGCATGAAATCCTTGGGGCAATTGCAACGGTGTTTTACTATGGCCTTGTTCCGCCGCAAGTTCTTCGTTCAAGAACTTTTGCAAGGCTGCATTCTTCCACGGGGAATACGCCTCCGTCGCCACAAAATGGACCTCGACTTCAACGCCATCGTACATAAACGAAGCGTGGTGAGAACTCAAGTGAAAAACTTTCGGAAGATTCGCCTCGCGAATCTTGTCTAGAATAAATTCTTTACCGCCAGCAATAAAGAAATCAATGTCTCCAGGCTGACGAAGATGCGGCTCCGGGTAATACAGAGCATTTGCGGGCCCCTTCAGCATAAAGGCACGGCAACCGACTTCATTGAATTTCTGCGTCAGCGCAGCTGCTGCCTCATTGACCTTTGCATTGCGTCCACGGATACTTTCGGCTTCCACAGTCCAGCGTAGCGCAAGCTTCTGAGGCGGCTTGAACTCCGCCGGCAGCTTCTGCATGCCGCTGTAGAACAATCCCGCCAGACGCTGCTCCTTGGCAAACTTGAACAGTTCTACCCATTCCTCGTGGGCAAGCGCACGGCTTGCACCCTCAAACTCTTGCGAGAGCCCGAGACTATAGCGGAGAAAGGAAAGTGGGAGCGATTTCATAGAGCTAATTTTAAGCCATTAAATCAAATCTACAAAAATTAACGGTCAAGCAGCTTCTTCTTTATTTTCAGCAGCAGGATTTTGTACAGAGGCAAGCGAACGCAATACTTCTTTACGAGTTCATCCATTGTCAACTTATCTAGGTCTGCAAAGAATTCGTAGCGTCTAAAGTGTTCCTTGCTGGAACGCACGATGCAGGGGTTTCCAGCAACGGCTTTTTCTAAAGAAGAATCACATTGTTTAATTTGACCTGCAATTTTTGCAAACAAGCCTTCACCATGCGCGGTGTTTAAAAGCACCACAGACGTACCCTTGTCATCATCCATTTCGGGGTGAACATCAGCAACATTCCAGTAGTCACCAAGAGTCACGTCAGCAATGCGAGGCAATTTTCCATAATGACAATTTGCGCAAGATTTATTAAGGGCACAGTTATGCAGGAACACCTGCATAAACTTATCTTGATCCAAATCAAGACTGCTGATGTTATCTGATGCAAAAATATTTTTTAGAGAGAACTTTCGCCACCCAAATTGCTTATCGCGGAAAAAAGATTTTACCAAATTGTCATTTGCAGTAGATTGAATTTCATCAACATACTTCTGCCACACCTTAACACTCGGCGTTCCATGGCAGACAATATCTACTGTTGTCAGATTTTCAAAATGATTTTCTCCTAATACAGCATACAAAGCCGCTACTTGGCAAGGCGTTCCTGAAAAAAGAACTTTTCGTCCATCGCGAAGCAAACTGCGAACCTGCTTATATATCAATCCTGCATCAGCCTGAACATATTTTGAACTACGGAGTTTTGCCAAATCAACTTTATTGTCAACAACACTATGACCAAAATGAGTTGGGCTCAATTGAGCGACTCCAACGACAACACCGCCTTCATCGAAAATCTGTTCTGCTAGAACTGTAAAAATTCCACCGCTTGATGAAGCCAGTCTAACTTCTTCGTTTTTTGCAAATGCCGCAACAGTTTTTGGCGTTCTAGAACTATTATTTGGATTTACTACATCATTAAGCCAAGGACAGACTCTTTCGCAAGTACCACATTTGGAACAAATGTCAGAATCAATGGATGGCCTATAAAAACCTTCCATATCCAAATGCATTGTTATTGCACCACGAGGGCAAGCATTAGCACAAGCACCACAAGAAGAACAGATAGCAGAAAGCTTTGGCATAATTATTTCCTAATCAATTTTCGTACAGGATTCAGCACTAGATCTCGTTCGTATTTGTTCATCGAAAACATAAAGAACAACGGCAAATACACCATGAGATATGCAAGAATTCCAACACCCAGTGAAATCCAATTATCGGTTGCGAAATGCTGTAGTGCAAAATATCCACCAATAGTCAAGGCAGCCGGAACAAAGGACATCTTTGCAATTTCTATCCAGAATTTAACGATGTTGATTTTCTGTTTAACCTGGTAGTAAACATTCATCACGATAATCTGGCCGAGCACTAGCGCACCTGCGATAGCGCAAGCGCAGCCGATACCTCCATAGAACTTCGCCAACGGAATCTGCAAGCCAAGACTAATCATTGCAATTACAAAATACAATATGCAACGAAACTTCATCTGGTTTCTAGCTTGTAAAATTGTAATGCCCAAATTTTGGATAAGTGGGATTGTCAACGGGACAAAGAAAATCATCGCAATGATGTAAGATTCCTCATATCCATCGCCAGCCCACAGCTGAATGAACTGCTTTCCGAACAAGAAAAATCCTGAGAGAATCAAAACCATTATGCAATACTGGATTCGTCCCGTCTTGATAAACAAATCAGAAATAGCCTTGCCATCAGAATCGTTTACAGTCATAGCAGTCACTTTCGGCAAAAAAACACCACTAATAGCAGTAGAGAAACTCATATACATTGTTTCAAACTGAATTGCAACGGCAAACACAGCGACCGCAGCAGTTCCCACAAAAGCCCCCAACACAAATTGACCGGTACTCCAATAAACACGATCCATGATAGCATTCAGGAAAATCCAGAAAGAATAGATGAATACTTCTTTTAGAAAACCCCACTGAAAATGCCCAAATTTCAGTTTGACTCCGAGACGACTTTTGCAATACCAGAAATTCAAGGACAAAGTCAGCACATTAAAGATTGTTGCGACAACAACCATAGCGACAGCTTTGTACCCCAAATACAGCAACACAATCATGGTGGCCGTATTTAGAACAATGCGAATAATATTCAAAACTTTCTGGAATACAAACTGTTCGTATGCCGTAATAATAGACCCAAACAAACTGAACGGGAATGTTATGGCGAGATTTGCAACCATCAACGCAAGAATCACTTTCGTTCGCGAAAGTTCAGAAACGGTCATCGAGGCGTCAAATATTTTTTCTGCATTTAAATAAAGAACACCGCCAGCAATAAAAACTACTATTCCAATTAAGCAATAAAGCAGGAAGAACATTCCAAACATTTTGTGCTGTTCTTCCTGTTTTCCTTCTGCCCGGTATTTCGCCGTATAGCGGACAATGGCATTGCCGAATCCCAAATCAAGAATGGTCAAATAGGCAACAATAGAAGATGCGATGGAAAAAAGGCCATATTCCGACTTACCCAACATGCGAAGCATAAATGGGGTGTAAACCAGCCCCACCAAATTGTGGAGAGCTAGAACCACATAAGAAAGCAGCGCGCCTATTTTCAACTGAGACTTGGGCATTTACGATTCCAGAGCGTTCTTCAACCAATTCAAGGAGAATTCACGCATTTCCTCTAACTTTCCTGAATTATACAAATTCAGCAGCGATTCAAATCGCGCAGCCCCACGAGTTTCGTTGTAAATGCACTTAAATTCTTTCTCAAAGATGATAGAGAACACCGTTCCGTGGAAAGAATCCGTTACCACATAAGATGCATCGCGGAACATAGCAAGCCATTCGGGGACGGATAGGGTGGCGTTTGCATCTGCTGCAAAATACTTGACTTCAAGATTTTTTTCTTTTGCAATGCTCTCGTATGTAGCTTTAACGGAATCGTTTAAATTTAGCACATAGACTGCCATAAAACGGCTGCTATTTACAGGAACCTCTTGGCACAGTTTCAAATAATCTTCTTTTTTTAACAAAAGCGTAGGATCCAAAACCCATGTTGCATCAACGCCTAGATGTTCCTTACACAATTTTACGCCAGATTCTTCGCGGACGCTGATTGCATTGAATTTCTTAGCTAACGCAGAGCAAACCTTTGTTTGCTTGGGTGTATATTCCCATTCATCTACACCGAAAGAAGCTGCGTAGGAGATTCGTTTGATAGGGAAATCATTTGCAAAGCCAAGAAACATATCTTCAATGCATAGATTCATGTTAGGTCGCCAAACTTGATCGCTGCCTACAATCACTAAATCAAGATTATTTTTTTGAAGAAAGTTCTTGTTATATTCATTTACAGATTCCGTCAATTCGAAGTTTTGGGAAACAAAATTTTCAAAAAGAGAATGCCTTTGTTTTGGTTGGTGAAATCTTGCAAAATGACGTTTTGTATGTTTGAAAAATCGAAGATATAAGGTCTTTAGCCAAGAACCAAAAACTCTTGGAAATTCATTATAAAAATTTGTAAGAGGGTGAAAATCAATGGTTGCAGGAGAATGACCTATCGCCTTAAGAGTCTGTTGCAAGGCATAGTTTTGTAGTATGCCCCCATAATTTTCAAGAAGCGCTTGAGTTACAATTGCGATTTTCATATTATCTGCCTATGATTTTAGAAGCCTTCTTCAAAATTCTAAAAATGGAAATCAGTCTATATCGATACAATAGATATTTTAGTTCTTCTTTAAAGCCTGTATATTTTGCACCTTCATGTCTTAATTCAATGACAACTTTTTGTATTTCGTTTAGTTCAAATCCGTTTTCAGATTTGATATTTTTGTTGATCATGTCACACATTACAGAAAAGTTATCTGAATAGGCGTGTTTTTTTGCAAGAAATTCAATGTGTGAATACAAATTCTTTAGCAGCAAGACTTGGTCTAAGAATTTCTTGTGTGCAATCAGTCGTTCTGTGGCAGACATTTCAGAGGCGGACTTGACTACAATGGTGTAATGGTAATAAGGTCTATCCATTAAAAGCATTCTTTTATTAGACCTAACGAAATTTTCAATTACGAAAAGTGAGTCTTCGCCATTCTTTAGATTTTCATTGAATCTGATATTAAGGGAGGTTTTAAACAGCCCCCAAATATTTGCACACAAATGTAAGTCATTTAAAGAATCTCCGTCAATGACGCATTTCCCTTCCTTGTCAAATTTTACTGGATATGTAAAGTTGACTCCGCCCCTTTCCCATGATAGGCGGACAACATCAAAATCATTGCAAACCATTTCATGATGCATTAGGGATATGTAATCGGGATCTACGGTATCATCACCATCAATGAATGTTACAAATTCACCTTGAGCTATGTCAAGTCCTGTATTTCTTGCTTTTGAAACGCCGCCATTTTCTTTATGGATGACCTTGATTCTAGAATCATTTTTCGCGTATTCATCACAAATTGCACCAGAGCAATCCTTTGAACCGTCATTAACCAAAATAATTTCAATATTAGAATATGTCTGGTTGAGAATGCTATTTAGACAAGATTTAAGGTATCTCTCTACGTTGAATACAGGAACTATTACAGAAACAAGGTCTTTAATCATTGGATGTTTTCCTTCAATGATTTAATAAAGTTTTCTTCTAGATTAAGCACGGTATTCCGATAAGCATCAAAATTATTGTTTTGTTCATTATAATCAGCAAGAATTTCTCTGATCTTTTGAACAATTTGTTCTTTTTGATTTTGATAATCTGCGAATTTATATTCATCAGGAATAGGTACATCTCCATAAAAATTGGAAGCTCCTCTGCGCCCTGTAATTATGGAACAGCCAAATAGTACGGCTTCTTTGGGAATGCGCTCTGCTCCAGGGAATGGACCAAAATCAACATAAAGTTTTGCGTGCTTGTATTTCTCAATCAGTTGATTTTGTGTAAGTCCTGCAAGAGGCTCAAAGGTCAAATCAGGAGCGAAAGCAGCTAGTTGTTGAACGAATGAGCCGCTCTTTCTTGGGTTGTATAAGATTGCGTTATTTCGTTCCTGAGATTCCAATGAGGGTTTGCTCTCATTATATTTTTCTAGAAAATATTTGCTGATAGGTTCTATGCAAAGAGAGACCTTTTTTGAAGACCGTTTAGAAACAAAGTCATAAGCATAGTGTGACGCGCAAATATGTTCTACATTATTTAATTCCTTTTTAAAGGAATAAGTTCTTGCTTGAAGAGTCTTGACGACAGCTTCGCCAAAACGCTTTTTGTAGTAGTCCCAATTTACAACAACTCTTGCAGGCAATGTAGCAAAGAAAAACAATTTCCAAAAGAAGCTACTTCTATTGGTATTGTTGTCTACGCTAAGCCACCAAATAAACACTTTGGCCTTTCTAAATTTTTTTTGCCAATGCACTGCACTTTCTGGTAAGATTATAGCGCTATTAGGGTCATCGCTAACATCTTCATTTAATATAAAACTGGATATGTAGTTTGTGTATGCTTCAGGAATGGTATATTGATGTTTGTTGGAAAAAGCAAAATAAACCATTTTCGCATTAAATCCAGCGCTATTCAGATAATAAACGATCTGGTGAAGGGCGTCAGTACCTCCCGTAACAATATCGTTTGGACAATATACATAAATCGTTTTTAATCTCATATTTTATTTTCACATTGATTGCAAGCTAACAAATATGTACGGTGCTGAGGGAATGCAATTCCCAAATAATATCCTAAAGAAACAGTAAAGAATCCTGAAGAAGCCATCATTTCAGGTGAAATTGGCAGGTAATACATTGAAAAAAGAGTCTTGCCCAAACCTACAAAAATTAAAATACCTATAACAGCAAAAGCTTCGCGATTATGACGTGAGTTAATCCATGAATAAACAAATCCTATCCAATAAATCAAATATAACAGAAGGCCAAACAAGCCCTGTTCTAATAAAATAGCAAGCCAGTCGTTATGGGTAAATGTTTCATTCACAGATAAAGATCCTTGCGCTCCAAGTCCGAAAAAGTACTGAAACAACGAAGTTTTTTCAAAGAAAAAATCTATGGCATTTCGAGCAAGAGCATCTCGATTACTTGTATACCCATCTAATGTTTGGTTAACTCGATATGTAAAATAGAAACTTGTTTGCATCTGATAATTAAAAAAGAAATAAACCCCTCCCAAAAATAAAATTGAAAAAACAACAATCGCAATTTTCTTTTCAAAACTACTACTAGATAGCATATTAAAGATTACAAGCACTATAGATACTCCACCAAGAATAATCGCTCCTCTTTTCGCACTTAAAACCAAATAAACAAACATAACACCAAGTAAAACAAACTGCAGTAACATTTTTTTCTTAAACAGAACCACCAACGGAATAATGCTCAAAAAAGAGTAAACGCTCGTAATTGTATATTCTTCTTGTTCTAGTTTTTGTATTGCAGCATGAAGCATTTGTATTTTTAAAGCACCGTAAAAAGCATATATACACGCTGCAAAAAAGAAAAAGAATATTATTTTCATTTCCTTTTCCCCTATCAAGCCTTCACAAGTAAAAACATATACCGGAACAACAGAAAGCAGTGCTGAAATTAGCCACAATATATACAGATATTTTCGGAGATAATTTCCTGTCGCCAACCAATAAACATCATTGCCAATAAATACTAACAAAAAACCATATGCAACAAGTACACCGACAAACAAGAACAAGACCTTAAAATACGAAGGCAATCGATAGTTATTAACTGCAAAAAAAGTATAGAACAAAGAAGTTCCGGTCAAATACAATAGCAAAGGTTCATATATAAGATTTGAGTTGTATATATACGAAAAAACTGCTAGAACAATCCAGCAAAACACATATAAATATGGAGACAATCGATATAACGACATATTTATTTTAATGCTTTTTTATTTTCTTTTATAAAAGTCCCAAATTTTTCTCTGTATTTTTCACTTTTCAATGACAATAAACACCAAACAACAATATTTTGTAACGAGATTAACTTACAAATAAATGGGGTCAATTTTGCATAATTCTTTAGAACATACAAAACGGACGACCATCTATAGAATCTTGTAAACAAGAGTCTATCAGAGCTACTCTTTTTTGTGGAAGCCCCTTCATTATGGACAATTTTCGCTTTTGCAGCAATCATAGCCTTTTTAGAAAAATTCTTTAGTGAGTAAGCGAGTATATCTTCTTCATAGTACATAAATATGCGGTCATCTAAACACTGAGCCGTTCTGATAAAATTTGCGGACATTCCAAAACAACAACCAGAAACCATGCCATCAAAAGAAAAATCTTTTTCTGCAGAAAATTTATAATATCGTAGTTTTTCATTCAGACCGGGAAACAAAATTTCAAAACTGCGCTGACTGGTTAAATAAGTTGCTAACGAAATGCCTTTTCTTGCATACTGAACATATTTCTTTTCAGGACTAAAAATAGACGGACCAACTATAGCAACATCATCACTAGTCTCAAAAGCATCTTGCATGTAAGAAAAAGCATCATTTAGCAAAATTATATCGCTGTTTAAAAGATATATATATTCAAACCCATCATTTAGCGCTGCCTGAATACCAATATTATTTCCACCAGAAAAACCTAAATTCTTTTCAGAAATTAAGACAGACACATCTTCGTTATTTTCATATTTAATTTTTAGTTCATCGCCAGATTTATCCGGAGAAGCGTTGTCAACAATAAAAATTTTATATGAATCTCTAGCTGTATACTTTCGAATAGAATCTATACAGGTAACAGAATCTTCAAATGTATTATAGTTTAGTATGACAACAGCAAACTTTTTCACAATAAAAACCCATTTAAACAATTAACTACTAAATATCGTTATTTTAAATTCGCAAATAAACCACTCATTGCATTTTGAGGTAAAAACAGATTCGCCTTGGCAATGCAATTTTGTTTCATTGTACCCAAAATTTCTGGCGAAGATATTACCTGTTCAAGAACGTTATACAAGGCGTCTTCGGATCCAAATTCATAACCAAACCCGGTAACACCCTCATCAATTATATCAGAAAAACTAGCCCATTGACTAGATATTACAGGGACCCCTGCGGCATAAGCATCAATAATTGTGCCAGGAATCCCTTCTGTAAAGAAAAGCGTCGGAAAAAGTAGCGCTGAATAACACTTCAGAGCTTCAACACTCTTATCAAAGGCAACCATTCCTTTGTAGGCTATATTTTTTGGAAATAACTGTTGAAGCGATTCAAACCATTCTTCTTCATTCTTTTCAATTTGCCCATAGATATCTAAACAGCAGGATTCTTCACCATAAATCTCGTTCATTTTCTTAATAGCAGAAACAGCATGTTCAATACCTTTCTGTTTCATCACTCGTGAAAAAATGCAAAAACGAATAGGCTTTAGGGCAGTCATATTCTGCATTTTCAGTTCAACAATAGACAGCGGTTTGCAATTTACCATTACACAAACATTGGAGAACGAAAGATTTTCCAATGTTTTTTTCATAACTGTAGTTTCTACATAAATGTGATTGAATCGCCTTAGGCAGAATGTCAAAAATTTACGTTTTTCAATAAGCGAGGGCATCCACCCGCCGATAACCACATAATGAATTTTTTTCAAAAAAAACAAATTCATTACATAAAGCATTGGGGCTATTATGCGAAGGCCATTTTGTGCAGGCAGTATAATCACGTTTTTACATAAACAAAGAGCCATCAATATCAAAAAAGGGAGTTTCAAAAAAGAAAACAAACTGCCATGAGTATCAATTTTGAAAATCTGTTCAGAACCAAGAACCCGTTCTAGCTCATTAGCAACAATTTTAGTCTTGATTGTTTGACCATTTAATAAATCAAGACCAATACCAAAATGTCCAATAAGAGCTACTTGTTTCATACCTTAATTCCTAAAAAATCAAGAACGCCCCACATACAAGAACTTCTTCATCACACCGAAGAACAAGTTGCGTACAGTTATCCACAAGCTGCTTATGGGGTTCATCCCTTCGGCTTCGCGATAGAGTTTGTAGTGCCACTTGATGAGTGCCGTATAGCTGTGATTGCTGATGGAGCCGGTGCGTTTGCGGTAACTGGCCAGCACTTCGGGCAGCAGGTGGCATTTGGCCTTGCGGATGATTTTCAGCCACATGGCGTAATCGTTGTTCTTCTTGATGTCTGCAATCTGGATGTCGCCCACAGCTTCGCGGTTGTACATCACGGTGAGGCAGCCGGGCCAGCAATAGTTGAACATGCCGGTCTTACCGATATGAGCCGGGCCTCCTACAACTACACCCAATGCAGAGCCGTTCTCGTCAATTTCGTTGTACTTGGTGTAGGTAAAATCGTAGCCGTTTTCTTCCATGAAGCGGATTTGCTTTTCCAGCTTGTCGGGAGCCCACAGGTCGTCGCTATCCAAGAAGGCAATGTACTTGCCGCGGGCTTCGCGGAGGGCACGGTTGCGACTGACGGCGGCACCGCTATTGGTGGCGTTTTGGAGAACGCGGATTTTGCAACCGTTATGGATTGCTTCGTCGCTACGTTCCTCGCAATGACAATATAAAGAAAGGATTTCTTTGGTATTGTCTGTGCTGCAGTCGTCAACGATGATCAGTTCCCAGTTGGTGTATGTCTGAGCCATCACGGAATGGATCGATTCGGCGATGAATCGACCGGTGTTGTAGCTTGGCATGATTATGGAAACTAACTCAGACATAAGAACCTAAAATTTACCATATATAAAACTAGTATCCCCAAAATAAGCTGTCATAATAATCAAGCCGACGATGCACCAAAAAACAACCATATGAGCAAACTTTCGCATATTTAAACTTAAGCACGGAACATTCAATTCTCCATTTTTCTGGCAAGAATTCCTATAAGCCATTACAATCTCAAATAAGGCGAACGCCAAGGCCACAAATGTCCATGTATAAATTTGATTTATTCCAGAAATGTTTCCTATACAATAAAAAATGGTAATGGCATCATCAAAAGAGTCTGCTCTAAAAAATACCCAGATGGAAGATACCGTCACAAAGGTAAGCAAAGTAGAACACCATTTCCAAACGATGTTCCCAGCATTCTTGTCATTGAAGATCATTATTTTACATTTTACAAACAGTTTGTGAATCACCAAGGCGAGACCATGCAAACCACCCCACAAAACAAAAGTCCATGCAGCGCCATGCCAAAGACCTCCTATCAGCATCGTCAATACAAGATTGACATAGGTCCTGATTACGCCTTTTCTGTTGCCACCCAACGTAAAATAGAGATATTCCATCAGCCATGAAGATAGGCTGATGTGCCAGCGTTTCCAAAATTCAGTAACATTTCTGGAGGCATAGGGCAAATTAAAATTCTTGGGAAATTCAAATCCAAGGATCCTTGAGATTCCTATCGCCATATCCGAATAACCCGAGAAATCGAAATAGATTTGCAGGGAATACGACAACAAAGCCCACAGGCATGTACTTCCATCAAAAGCATTAGGACTAAAGAACACATCATTTACAAATACGTTCAAGTTATCAACAAGAACCATCTTTTTAAACGCGCCACTTACAGCCAACTGAAGTCCCATGGAAACATCATGCCACCTAAAGCATTGTTTTTTCAGTCCTAAAAAGAAGACTTCTGCGCGAATGATAGGCCCTGCCATAAGTTTAGGGAAGAATGCCAGATACAAAGCCACATCGGCAAATGAGTTGCGTTCCTTGAATTTTCCCTTGTAAACATCAACAACATAGGATATGGCGGAGAACGTGTAGAAAGAAATTCCTAAAGGGATTATCAAATTCAATGTGATCAAATCCCGGCCAAGAATAGCGCTTATGGAATCTGCAAAAAAATTCAAATATTTAAAGCAAGCTAATTGCAGTAACAGTAAGGATATGACCAATAGTAAATGCGGCTTTCCCCTTTTTGTGCGGTAAAACGCGTAGACTGCAACGGTCGTACAAAAAATGCTGATGCAAAAGCGCCAATCTACCAGAGCAACAAATAGATAACTGGCAATAAGAAGGAAATACTTTCGGATAACCTCAAGATGCCTTTTCTGCAGTAAAATTGAAATAGCGCAAACTATAGCTAAAAAAATTACGGCCGGGAAAGAAGTAAAGCTCACTTACGCCCCTCCCACAACTCTATAGCTGAAGCAATGGCCGAAGCCAAGGCACGATGTCCATGCTCATTCATGTGACCAACACCTACAGCGGTATTGGTAAAACCATGGGCAAGCACGTGCTGAGAGGCATACATTTCGTTGAAGTTTTCCGTAGGATCCACAAAGATGATTCCCGTCTTGTCGCATTGTTTCTTAAAAAACGGGAGCATCTTCTTGTTTTCAGGATAAGCCACTCTTCCGTTTTTTTCCAGCATCTGGGTTGGGTTATAAAAGATAATGGGGATAACTCCATGACGATTACAGGTTTCCTTAATTGCACTCAAAAGTTTTTCCGCTTCCTTCTCATAATCTTCTGCGGAATATTCAGGCTTTTTAATTTCTTGCTGTTTTTTGAAGCTTCCCAGGTTAGCCCATATTTCGAAATTGACGATATACCACTTCAATGCTGGGATTTTTTGTAGCTGATATGAAAGTCCGCTATAAGTTTCATTAGGTTTCAGAATTTGTTTTGCAAACCAGCTCATCGAAGGCCCCGTTGGTACAAAGCAGGTTTCAATTAGAATATACCTACGCGGTTTGAAATAAGATAAGGCATTTTCTAATCTTGACAAAGAATGGTAAAATCCATGCCCAGACATTCCTGTGTTATAGACCGAATAGTTTGGAAAAATGGAATCCAGTTGAGCGGCAGTACTTTGTTTTGCGGAAACATTTAGGGCTTCCTGATGAGAAGAACCCATCAACAGCATGTCTATTTTGGTGGGGACAGAATCGTTCACGTATCCTAAGGAATCCACTTGGTTCCATGCAAAGCCTTCTACCATGGTAGACTTAAACTGACCGGCTTTCCACTTATAATCCGTCACTCCATATGGGTCTGGTTCCCTCACCCCGGAATATCTATACCCGATGCAAAAAATAGACACTATTGCAATTGAAAATACAAAAGCTAAAAGCATCTTGATTATGTATGGAACTAGTGATTTCATCAAAAAAATTTCTTTTACTTTTTAAGGAATTTTCATCAATTGAATCGATTCGGCAATGAATCGACCGGTGTTGTAGCTCGGCATGATTATGGAAACTAAGGCAGACATTTCGCATTCCCAGGAATGCATTAAATTTACATTCTCGTTGTAATGTTTGTTTTTCAAATTTTCGGAAAGCAGCGTGATTTACGTATATATTCAAAAACTCCCGGCCAAATAGTCGGGAGCTTCGGAATTCACTTTGCCGGATGATTACGACTTTTGCATTTCCGTCTGAATTTCATGGACGTGATCTTCTGTGAGCCCTGAATACAAAATGATTTTTTTCAAAGGTTCATTTTCAGCAAGCATCTTGCGAGCGGTTTCCACGGCATGACTTTCTACGCCTTCGTCAAACCTGACATCGCCAACGGTTCTGTAATTAGGTCGAATAAAGTCCATCTTAAATGCCTCCATGAAATTTTGGAAAACCCATCCATTCAAATATACATCCATTTGACGGAGAATGTCAAGGGACTCTTCTTTGGGAAGTTCCGTATGCACTCTATTGACAATATGGCTGAACGATGCACGGTTAGCAAGCATCATTCCCTTGAACGGAAAAACTCCCGGCCAAATAGTCGGGAGCTTCGGAATTCACTTTGCCGGATGATTACGACTTTTGCATTTCCGCCTGAATTTCACGGACGCGAACTTCGGTGAGCCCAGAGAATTCAATGATTTCTTCCATGGGCTTATTTTTTGCAAGCATCTTGCGAGCAGTTTCCATAGCTTGACGGTTCATGCCTTCTTCAATATCAGCGTCTGCGATGGTTCTGTAATTTGGGCGAATAAAGTCCATTTCAAAAGCCTCCTTGAAGTTATCGAAAATCCATCCTCGTAAATATACATCCATTTGACGGAGAATGTCAAGGGCCTCTTCTTTGGGAAGTTCCGTATGCACTCTATCGACAATATGACTGAAGGTCGCCCGGTTAGCATCAGGATCGCGAGCATACTTCAGCGAGCAAATGAGCGCTGCAAGTCGTGGCCCGAATTGTTCAACGGCATCGTCCGATACATCTTCTACATCGAGCATCATCCCCTTGAATGGAAGCATGAACTTTTGCAATTCCTTGGGGTAGGCGGCAACCTCGTTTGTCAATGGGTTCCAGATTTCCCTGCCGTTGTAAAGAATGATTGCGATTGAAGGAATTCCCTTACCCGCATTTTCCGCCATGTGTTCAAACATCAGGTGGTAATTGTACTTGCGAAGTTGCGTCATCACGCCGTCGTCGGGGTATGACTTGTGTTCCAGCAAAAATCCCACGCTGAGCTGAACCGGACTTCCAAGGGAATTTTTCAACTTGGCAAGGAACGCTAGATCTGCATAGCCGATGGTTTCCGTGTTGCTGTAATCCCCGGGAATGCGGACAAAGGAATTTTCGTCAAGAAGATCGACAACATTCTTTAATTCGTTGTCGATGGTTGTAAGGTAGTGAACCAGTTCCAAGAAAGTTGGAACATGGGAAAGAACTCCTCTGCAAAAGGAGTCGTGAAGTTTTTTGTTCATTATTAACCTTGGCAAAGAACATTGCCAAACAGGGTTCATATAACAAAAGAAGAATCACCTAGACTGGGCCGATTCCTATAAGCAAATCTTTACCGCAAAAAAGGCGACGGTGAAATTTGCTTGAAAAAACATCGCTGTAGCGATGCTGATACTAATATACAAATTTTTATGCGAAATTTTTCAATGCGAAGTTTTTCGCATCATCAAAAAAACTATTGCCCCGCAATCAGCTTCTTCGCAAGCTTTTGACTTTCATCATATTCTGCCTGGGTAATGCGATTTGTTTCCAACAAATAATCACCTAAATCCGTCGCAGTGTCGCAATTTTCTTCGGTGATATCGGAGCGCTTGATGAAGGCTTTTACCAATGTGGTAAGAATAATTTTTAAATCACCAAAGAATGTTATATTCTCAATGTACTGCAGATCATAATTTATTTTAGATTCCCAGGAAATTGCGTTGCGGCCATTAACTTGTGCAAGGCCGCTAAGCCCCTGGCGAACGCTGTGGCGCTTGCGCTGTTCTGGAGTCATGAATACCATGTCGCGCACGAGTTGCGGGCGCGGGCCGATAACAGCCATGTCGCCTTTAAGGATGTTGAACAGTTCCGGCAGTTCATCGAGGCTTGTGCTGCGAAGGAACTTTCCGTATCTGGTCAAGCGAACATCGTCGGGTAGCAAATTTCCCTGGGCATCACGAGCGTTTGTCATGGTGCGGAACTTGATGAGCTTAAAAATGCGTTCGTCTTTTCCTGGGCGCGGCTGCGTAAAGAAGGGGTTGCCCTTCATTTTGACTGCACCAAGAATCATCAACACTACAAGAACTGGGCTCAGGCAGATGATTGCCGCCAAAGCACAGAAAAAATCGATGATTCTTTTAAAGCAGTTCTTGTACATTAAGCCTCAAAACATTCCCTGATGGTTGCGATAATTGCATCCTGCTGTTCCGGGGTCATCTTGTTATCGCTAGGCAGGCAAAGGCCACGGGCAAAGATGTCGGCGCCAACGTCTTCTACGGAACCTTCGATGTAAGCATTGGTGCGGGCGCGTCCGTTACCTTGGGCTGTGATAAATGCATGGCTATGGTAGATGGGCTGCATGTGCATCGGTTTCCAGATGGGTCGACCTTCAGCGTTCATGGCAGATATCTTTTCCAAAATTTCTGTTGGGCAAGTCTTGCCCGGTTCGCTAACGTATGCAACATCAGTTTCGCCGCGCACTTGCTTACACATTGCATCCTTGTCAATGATCATACAGCTCAGCCAGAAGTTCGGTTCACTGTTTTGTGCATCATACGGATTCATCTGCACTGGCAAACCCTTGAAACCTTCCTTGTAACGCATGTAGATTGCCTTCTTCTGAGCAATGTGCTCTTCCAGGTAAGGTATTTGGCCGCGGACAACGCCTGCAATCACATTGCTCATGCGATAGTTGAAGCCTACCTCTTCGTGCTGGTACCAAGCAGCGGCTTCGCGGCTCTGGGTACTCCACTTGCGAACTTTGTCGGCATCTTCCTTGCTATCGGTCAGGAACATGCCTCCGGCACTACCTGTAATGATCTTGTTGCCGTTAAAGCTGATGGCGTTGAAGTTGCCGAACTTACCGGTCTGTTTGCCTTTATAGCTGGCACCAAAACTTTCCGCAGCGTCTTCAATAATCAGCGCATTGTGCTTCGCGCAGATAGAACGGATTTCATCAACCTTGGCAGGTGTTCCGTACAAATGCACAAGAACAACCAGGCGCACTTCTGGGTAGATTTCAAAGGCCTTTTCCAAAGCGACCGGATCCATGTTCCAGGTATCGCGTTCGGTGTCGATAAAGACTGCCTCGCCGTTTTCGTATGCAATCGGGTTTACCGTTGCGTCAAAGGTCATGTCGCTGCAAAAAACCTTGTGACCTTTGAGACTGCCTTCGCCGACCTTAGGCATGCCATAAAGAGCTTCGCCAGCAAGTTTTGCGCAAAGGTGCAAGGCGGCAGTACCGGCAGAAAGTGCTACGGCATATTTACAGCCGACCTTTTCTGCAACTAGGCGCTCAGTTTCGTTGATGTTTGCGCCAACGGTACTCATCCAGTTGGTTTCGTAAGCTTCCTGCACATACTTGATTTCTTCACCGTGCATTGTCGGGCTGCTGAGCCATACTTTCTTTTCAAAACGCTGCATAAAAACCTCTTTTTAATTATTCGTCTTCTTCACCGTTGTTATCGTAGAATGGCACAAGCTCTACGCGACGGTTCTGTGCGCGACCCTTCTTGGTTTTATTATCTGCGATTGGTTTGTCTTGGCCATAGCCTGCTGCACGCAAACGGTCCGAAGCAATACCGTTGTCGACCATGTAGTCTACAACAGCCTGGGCGCGATCTTGTGACAGAACCTTGTTCTTCTCTGGAGAACCGACATTGTCTGTGTGGCCCTGAATTTCAAGCTTTGCTGCTGTAATCTTTTTAAGGAGAGCAACAATGTCATTCAAGGTTTTGTGGCTAGCCTTTGTAAGCTTTGCAGACCCTGTTTCAAAGTTGATGCCCTTCTTCAAATTGTCAAGGTCTTCCTTCTTGTTTATAGGGCAGCCGTGCTTGTTAACCTTGATTCCTGGGAGTGTGTTCGGGCACTTGTCCAAATAATCCGGGACTCCGTCCTTGTCAGAATCTGGAGGGCAGCCTGTAGAATCAACCATGATTCCCTGAGGGGTATTTGGGCATTTATCGGTTACGTCAGGAACGCCGTCTTTGTCGGCATCAAGCGGGCAGCCGATAGAGTCGACTGTTACGCCTTCCTTTGTGTTCGGGCACTTGTCGAGTTCGTCTGGAACACCATCCTTGTCAAAGTCAAGCGGGCAGCCATCGGAACCGACGGATTGACCCTGTGGAGTATTCGGGCACTTGTCAAGGCTGTCTACAACGCCATCGCCGTCGTGGTCAAGAACGACCTGGACTTGAACAATGGTATCGACCTTTACGACTTCAACCTTGACCGTATCTGTTTTGTGTACAACGACTGTATCAATTTTAGGAATAGTTACTGGGCATGGTTCCGGAGCTTTTGGAGGAACGCCAAAGTGCCATGTTAAAAGTCCCGTGAATGCAATTGTCGGTGCTGGTACATAGCCGTAGGTTCTCAGGGAATCCCTGTCGTCCATATACATTAGCTCGTACGAAGAAGAATTCTTGAGTTCCTTGCTCTTGCTTCTGCTCAAGTTTCTAAGAGAACGCATGGAAATATCAAAGCCGCCGGCCAGATCAACATTGTATGGTAATTTAAGGCGAAGGCCCGGGGTAAACGTCATTGGGTCTTCAATCAAGTCTCTTGGGTACTTTGTTTTTTCAACTCGGAATTCGCCAGAAAATTCGAAGAATGGAATGAACCATTCGGTGAGTGGAGCGTCAAGGCCTGTGCCGTATGTTAAAGTGTTTGTGCCTTCGTTTGCATAGACAAACCCAATGTTTGTATTCCAGCGCAATGGAACATTGATTTTTGTGAGGTCTACGGTTACGATACCGGTTGCCTGCGGTACAACTTCATTTGCTGTATATGGTTGAGTGTAACCTTCGTTTCTAAGGTGCCAGGCGTGGCGTGGTCTTAGGCCAATGCGCTTTGCGCCTGTTGGCATATACAAGTCAAATTGTGCTGCAAGGTTTACAACGTCGCTATCGCCGAGGAATGGTGCCTTGACCTTCATCCACAAGTCCAAATCACCTGCGCGAATGTTGCTGGTTGCTTCAAGATATCCGTCGGCATAAGACCTGTCGTAGTTGATCGGAATGCCGACACCGATATCGACATTTTCCATGATGCCGACGCCGATAAAGAAGTTACCGGTTGCAGACAGTTTAAAATCCTGGAGCTTTCGTTCTTCTCCGTTCGTGTAGTAAACGCCATTGCGGCTTAAGGCCCAGGGGTCTACAGAAACGTTACCACCTGTACCAGCAACGAATTGCCACTGTCCTAGAGTGTAGGCGTTCATTTGGTGGATACCGTCTGTGCCACCCATAAGGCCGGATTGCGCAAAAACAGAAATCACAGAAAATAGAATCGAAAGTATTGATAATTTGCGTTTCATGGAAATTCCCAGAAAATATTTATCATTCTGTATAAATAATAGCAAAAATGCCGTAACTCGTTGAATCATAAAGGATTATGAACCTTTGCAAAAATGTGGCGTAAGTCGCAAAGGACGTTAAAAACGGGAAAAGTACGGATAAAATAGGTGTAGCAGGTTCTTTTTATCTGCCGAATTTGGTACTAGTGGATAATTTTTCTTTCGAATAGATGCCCAAAGGCAGGTAAAACTGGTGTTTAACGATGTTTTATCTGCCAAAATAAGGTGCAATATGTATTTTACTAGAAAATAATCTCAAAAATTGTCGTTTACGGCGGGTAAAACCGGGAAGGCTGGGATTTTTTATCTGCCATGCGTAAATATGCGCATTGTGGTATTTGAGGCTTTGTCGAATAATTATATTATAGTCCGGTAAAAAAGGAAGTGGATATGGAATTTACACTTGATGAAATGCGTGAACACTTGAATGTTCTTGAAACAAGAATCTCTGCAGCTTGCAAGGCCTGTGGTCGTGAACGCGACTCGGTGAAGCTTGTTTGGGTAAGCAAGTTCCACCCGGCAGAAGCTGTAGAAAATGCGATTTCGCTCGGTGCCAAGGAATTCGGTGAGAACCGCGTACAGGAAGCCGAAACAAAGTTCAGCGTAAAGCGCCCTGGGATCCGTTGCCATGTGATTGGCCCTGTGCAAAGTAACAAGCTTAAAAAGGCAGCCCTCGTTGCTGACTGCATCCATTCCATAGCAAGTGTCGAAGCTGTCGAAAAGCTTGAAAAAGTCTGTGCCGAAAATGGCAAAATCCTAGAAATTCTTTTCCAGGTAAATGCAGGCGAAGAAGAAACAAAGAGCGGCCTTGATGTGGCAAATGCCGAAAGCTTCTTGCAGTCGCTAGAGACTCGCGAATTCCCGCACATCGTGTTCCGCGGCCTTATGACAATCGGCAAGAACACGGGCGTTGCAGAAGACAGCCGTGAATGCTTTGCGTTCCTCAGGAATCTGCAGCAGAAGTTCCTTGCAAAGGACGGCGTATTCGCCTCTTTTGACCAGCTTTCCATGGGCATGACGGGCGACCTTGAAGTTGCGATTGAAGAGGGCGCAACAATGATTCGTGTCGGCACGGCCCTGTTTGGTGAGCGCGATTACAGCAAGCCGGTAAACGATCCTGTTTAATCCATGTCATCCCCGGTCGGACCGGGGATCTTCTTTTTTACGAATAAATTACATTCCTAACCTTGCCTGCATTTATGTATTAACTATAATTCAGCGTGGGGTTTGTAATAGTATCTCAAGGGCGTCTGAAAACAGATGTCTTTTTTTTATAAGGAGATACTATGTCCAGTCAAATTCAAGACTTCAAGTTGCCAAACGATTGGCAAAATTCTAACCCCCAGACTTTCGAAGGTTTGGCAAGTTCCCTGGAGCAGATTCACAAGAACGCTTACTCTGCTTCTGTGAAGGCGGTAAACAGGCTTGCCACCATCAGGAATTATCTGATCGGGTATTATATCGTTGAATACGAGCAGAAGGGACTTGATCGTGCAAAGTACGGCGAAAAATTGCTGAAAAATATTGAAGCTCGGTTGAATACAAGAGGGATGAACGAGACCCTGTTTAAAATTTCTAGAGCTTTCTATTTAAAATATCCCAAAATTAAGGATTATCTTGCTGGAAAAAGTGCGACGCCGTCGCACGAATTCGAAACTCCGTCAGAAAAGCTTTTGTCAGAGTTATCATTTTCTCATATTCGTGAAATCATGACGGTCGAGGATTCCTTTGCTCGCTTTTTCTACGAAACGGAATGTATCAAGTGCTGCTGGAGCGTCAAGGAACTTCGTAGGCAGATTGCGACAAACCTGTTCTTTAGGGCGGGTATCAGTCAGGATCCTAAAAAATTGCTTCAGCAGACCGTGAGTGAAACTCCCCTAGGTTATGGTATCAAGGAGCCTTTCACCTTTGAGTTCTTGAACTTGCCTGCAAGACCGTTCAACGAAAGTGACCTGGAAGGAGCTATCATGGATCACCTGCAGGAATTCCTTTTAGAGATGGGCAAGGGTTTCTGCTTCGAGTCTCGTCAAAAGCGAATCGTTATTGACGACGAATATTACTTTGTAGATCTTGTTTTTTACAACAGGGTTTTGCACTGTAATGTGATTGTTGAACTGAAGGATGATTCCTTCAACTATGGCGATCTGGGGCAGCTGAATGCGTATGTCTCCTATTACAAGGAAAATGAGATGAACGAAGGCGACAATCCTCCCGTGGGGATTCTCCTTTGCACAAAGAAGGGCAAGAAAATGGTGGAGTATGCCCTGGCCGGAATGGACAACAAGCTGTTTGTGTCCACTTACATGCTGGCCTTACCACAAAAGGATACGCTCGAAAAATTCCTGAAAGACGAATTAGGATAACGCCTCTCTAGGACTTAACCGTAAAAAAATGTCCACTATTTGTGAATATTTCGTTAAAAGGGTAGTGACTTTATAAAAAAATCTTTTTATATTATAGACCAAGAAATTTTCACTCTAACAAAAAGGCTAAAACATGGCTTCTAAAATCAAATCCGTTGTAGCTCGCCAGATCCTTGACTCTCGCGGCAATCCTTCCCTCGAAGTAGACGTTACTCTTGAAAACGGTGTAACCGGTCACGCAGCAGTCCCAAGTGGTGCTTCCACTGGTGAACGCGAAGCTTGCGAACTCCGCGATGGTGACAAGAAGACCTACCTCGGCAAGGGCACCCTTACCGCTGTTAAGAATGTCAACACCAAGATCGCTAAGAAGATCGTTGGCATGGATCCAGCTAAGCAGACTGAAGTTGATGACGCTATGATCGCTCTCGACGGCAACCGCATGCTTAAGAACAAGCTCGGTGCAAACGCAATCCTCGGTGTTTCCATGGCTGTTTGCGTTGCTGCAGCTAAGGACGCTGGCATGCCGCTTTACCAGTACATCGCAAAGCTCCATGGCACAACAAAGCTCACTTTGCCATGCCCGATGTGCAACGTTATCAACGGCGGTGCTCACTCCTCTGCTCCGATCGACTTCCAGGAATTCATGATTGCTCCAGTTGGCGCAAAGACCTTCTCCAAGGGTCTCCAGATGGTTACCGAAATCTTCCACGCTCTTAAGGCTGTCCTTAAGAAGGGTGGTTTCGATACTACTGTTGGTGACGAAGGTGGCTTTGCTCCTGGCGTTTCCATCAAGCCGGCTAAGAACAAGTTCGGTTACGAAATCACTGGCGTTATGACCCTCGAAAAGGCTCTCGACGCTCTTAAGACTGCAACCACCAATGCTGGTTACAAGTTCGGCACCGACATCAAGATCGCTCTTGACGTTGCATCTTCCGAATTCTGCGACAAGAACACCAAGGCTGGCAAGCCAGAAACTTACACCTTCAAGAAGTCCACTAAGAAGACTCTCAAGTCTGCTGACATGGTTAAGCTCTATGAAAAGCTCATCGACAAGTACTCTATCTTCTCCATCGAAGATGGTCTTGACGAAGCTGACTGGGCTGGTTGGAAGGTTATGACCGATAAGCTCGGTGGCAAGCTCAACCTCGTTGGTGACGACCTCTTCGTTACTAACCCGACAATCTTCGACGAAGGTATCAAGGCTGGCATTGCTAACGCAATCCTTATCAAGGTTAACCAGGTTGGTTCCGTTTCTGAAACTCTCGCAGCTATCAAGCGCGCTCAGAACGAAGGCTATGCTCCGATCGTTTCCCACCGCTCTGGCGAAACAGAAGACACCTTCA
>DCGZ01000018.1 GCA_002314675.1 Fibrobacter sp. UBA1765
AAGGGTAAGGCGGAGTAAAACGTTTTGAAAGTCGCTGTTGTAGGGACTAGAGGTATTCCTGACATCATGGGCGGAATAGAAACCCATTGTCAGGAATTGTATCCTCGTTTAGCTCAAATGGGTGTTGATGTCCATGTGTTTGGACGTAGAGCCTATACGAAGATTAAATCTCCGTATGTGTATCGTGGTGTGAAAGTCATACCGATATATTCTCCCAAGATAGTTGGCTTTGAGGCTTTTATCCATACTTTCAGATGCTTCTTGAAGGTGTGGAAACTTCACCCCGACGTAGTGCATCTACATGCTATTGGTCCTTCCGCCATTGCGCCCTTCTTTAGATTGATTGGCTTAAAGGTTATTTATACCCATCATGGTCAGGATTATAATCGCGCCAAGTGGGGAGTCGTTGCTAAATCGATTTTGAAACTCAGTGAATTTATTGGGACGACTTTTTCCAATAGAGTCATTGTCATTTCAAAGTATTTGCAGGATTGGCTGAAGAAAAAGTATAATTGCGATAGAACAAACTTGATTCACAATGGTGTTAATGAGTCCGATCAATTAGATGTCGAAGATGCCGACTTGTGGTTGAGTAAACATGGTCTATCGAATAAACACTACATATTTGCATTAGGTCGTTTTGTTAAGGAAAAAGGTTTTCATGATCTAATCGATGCTTTTGTGAAGGCGAACTTGAAGGATGTTTCCTTAGTTATTGCTGGAACCGCGGATCATGAAAATGAGTATTCCGAAGAACTGCGAGCAAAGGCTGCTGCTGCAGGTGTGATATTGCCGGGGTTCATCCATGGCGAAGAACTGCATGCCATTTTTGAAAATGCGTCGCTGTTTGTTATTCCTAGCTATCATGAAGGCTTACCAATTGTGCTATTGGAAGCTTTGAGCTACAATCTAAATGTTGTTGCTAGTGATATCCCTGCCAATGTTGAAGTTCCTTTGCCTAGGGAGTGCTTCTATCCCGTTGGTGATGTTGATGCTTTGTCACAAAAAATCAAGTTGTTTATGGAATCCCCTGTGCAACGCAATTATAGACAGGTGATTAGGGAACATTATAATTGGGATTCGATTGCGGAACAGACTCTTGAGGTGTATGAGAGTGTTGTTCGAAAGTAAGTTGTAAAAGGGTTGCTATTTATGTCTTGTTCAAATTGTAATGGAAACTGCAATTCTGGTAAGGTTCAGATGCCCACCGACGTGTCGGTGATTACCACCTATCGTTGTCAGATGCGCTGCAAGATGTGTAACATCTGGAAGAACATTACAAAGCCGTCAGAAGAAATTAAGCCACAGGATCTTGAAATCCTTCCCCAGTTAAAGTTCGCAAATGTTACCGGTGGCGAACCGTTCCTGCGTAGAGACCTGGAAGACATTATCGAAGTCCTCTATACCAAGGCTCCTCGAATTGTGATTAGCACCAGTGGCTTCTGGACTGATCGCGTGGTGAAACTGGCGGAAAAGTATCCCAACATCGGCGTTCGTGTTTCTATTGAAGGTCTGGAGCAAACCAACAATTTCCTCCGCGGCCGTGAAGATGGCTTTGAACGCGGTATGAAAACCTTGAAGTTTCTCCACGAAATGGGTGTGAAGGATATCGGCTTTGGCCAGACTCTCAGTAACTGGAACAGCAATGACTTGATTCCGCTGTATGAAATGGCCTTGTCCATGAACTTTGAATTTGCAACGGCAGCATTCCATAACAGCTATTACTTCCACAAAGAAGACAATCAGATTAGTAACAAGGAAGAACTCTGCGGTAACATCAGCAAGTTGGTAAACCGCCTGCTGAAGGAAAACCATCCCAAGTCCTGGTTCCGCGCCTTCTTTAACTTGGGTCTTATCAAGTATATCCAGGGGGGCAAGCGTATGCTTCCTTGCGAAGCTGGTTCCGTGAACTTCTTTACCGACCCCTGGGGTGAAGTTTATCCCTGTAACGGTCTGGAACCGCGTTACTGGCAGGAATCCATGGGTAACATCCACAATGCAAAGAACTTCGAAGAAATCTGGTTTAGCGAGCAGGCTAACAAGGTTCGTGAAAAGGTCCGTACCTGTCCCAAGAACTGCTGGATGGTTGGTACTGCTGCTCCTGTGATGAAGAAGTACATCGCTCACGTTGCTCCTTGGGTTTTGACCGCAAAGCTGAAGAGCATGTTTGGCATGCAGATTGATTGCTCCAAGTTCCCCACTTTCAATGTGGGCCAGGATCCTCGCCAGGGTGACTTGAGACTGGAAGACTAATTGGGCTCTACATGCGCATTGCTCTGGTAAACTATCGCTATTTTGTTTCCGGCGGACCGGAACGCTATATGTTCAACATTAAGGATGTGTTGGAACGTAACGGTCACGAAGTAGTTCCTTTTAGTATCAAGAGTTCCAAGAATGTGCAGTCTCCTTTTGAAGAAGACTTCTTGGATACTGTTGATGACCAAACTTATTTTGCCCAGAGCAAGAAGACCATCAGGGTTGTTTTGAAGTCCTTTACAAGAATGTTCTATTCTTTCGAGGCAAAGAAGGTCTTCGCTAAGTTCCTGGATAAGTATAAGCCGGACCTGGTTTATATAATTCATTATCACAACAAGATTTCGCCCAGTATTGTGGATGTGGCTAAGGCTAGAAACATTCCTGTCATTCACCGTATTTCCGATTTCCAGTACATGTGTCCTAATGCCTTGTTCTATAATGATGTAAAGGGCATTTGCGAAGATTGCTTGACCGGTCATAAGATGTCTTGCATCAAGAACCGCTGCGTCATGAATTCAAAGGTGTATTCCGCTATTAAGCTTGGCGCCAAGATGTTGCACGACTTCTTGCATGTAACAAAGAAGATTGATGCTTTTGTTGTTCCATCTTATTTCACTCTCAAGAAATTGAACAAGTATGGAATTCCCATGGAAAAGCTTCATCACATTCCTACGTTCTTTAACTTGAAAAACGAAAAACCGGAAGTTACTTACGAACCTTACTTCTTGTTCGTAGGTCGTCTTGAAAAGCAGAAGGGCCTGATGACCTTAGTCAAGGCTTTTGAAAAGACTGGGCTTCCCCTGAAGATTATTGGCTTCAGCAATGATGGTTACGAAGACGAATTGAAGACGTATCTTGAAGGCAAAACCCATAAGATTGAGTTCCTGGGTAAAATGTCCTTCGAACAGATTGAACCTTATCTTAAGTCCTGCCTTTGCACTCTGGTTCCTTCAGAGTGGTACGATAATTTCCCCAATGTGATCCTGGAAAGCTTTGCCTATAAGAAGGCTGTTCTTGCGACAGATATCGGTTCCCTGCCGGAACTTGTTGTCAATGATGAAACTGGATTCTTGTTCAAGTACGCCGATGTGGATGACCTGGCTAGAATTACGGAGAAGGTTTTCTGCGATGTTTCTCTGGCTCAATCTTTGGGCGAAAAGGCTTTTGCAATCCTGAAGGATAAATACGTCGCAGAATCTCATTACGCTTTGTTGATGAAACTGTTTCAGGAGAAGAAATGTCTTCAGTAAAGTCACGACTGATGCTGTACTGCCGTAATCCCTGGCGCCTGCTGTGGGACCTCGGCTATCGTGGCTATCTGAGATGGATTCCTGATAGACCTTTCTTGAAATTGATGTTTCGCTGTAATATGGGCCATTGGCCGAATCTTGATCAGCCGAAAACGTTTAATGAAAAACTTCAATGGTTGAAGTTGAATTTCCGCGATGATTTGCTCACCAAGATTGTTGATAAGTACGAAGTTCGAAGCTATGTGGAGAATAAGATTGGAGGAAATCTCTTAGTCCCGTTGCTTGGCGTTTGGGATCATTTTGATGACATTGATTTTGATGCTTTACCAAATCAGTTCGTTTTGAAGTGTACACACGATTCTGGTGGTCTGATCGTTTGTCTTGACAAATCAAAGTTGGATAAGGCTGCTGCTCGTAAAAAAATAAATCATTGCTTGAAGAGAAACTACTATAAAGAGGTTTTTCGAGAGTGGCCCTATAAGAATGTAAAGCCGAGGATTATTGCGGAACAATATATTGCAGACGCCGAAGGAAACCTTCCGGATTACAAATTCCACTGTTTCCATGGAAGAACTGCTCTATGTTTTATCGTTAGTGGTCGAAACGAGGGTGATCCTAGGTGTGACTATTTTGACGAAAAGGGAAATCATGTTGATTTAATCCAAGGTTATCCAAATGCTGATGTAACGCCCGAACTGCCGGCTCATTTTGCGGAGATGATGGATTATGCCGACAAACTGACTCATAACCTTCCGCACTGCCGTGCTGATTTTTATGAAGTAGATGGAAAGGTGTATTTCGGGGAATTGACCTTGTTTGATTCTAGTGGTTTTGATAAGTTTGAACCTCAGGAATGGGATTGTAAACTTGGTGATTTGATTAATCTGGAGTAAAAAAGCAAATGAAGAAAATCTTGAATTTTTTGCTCGGTAATTTTAAACGCCTGCAGCTCTACTATCTCCACTCTATCAAGTGGACTCGTGAGATTGTTTTGAAACCCTGCGATAAAAACAAATGTGCCAAGTTGAAAAAGGATTACCTGCGCAAGTGGGGTGGTCTGTCAAGAATGATTTCCTCGCGGTACTTTAGAATATTTGCTCCCTTTACAAATTACAGTATTGATGTTGTCCCGGAAGATGTTCTTCACCATACAATAGAGCCTATCTTAAATCCGTTTAAGTTTCAGCCCTATTATGAAGATAAAAATTTTTTTGCAAAAATCCTCAAAAAAGAATACTTGCCTCAGGAACTTCTGCGTGTTGTTGATGGTTTTTGGTATACTGCTGACTATAAAAAAATATGCGTAGAAAATGCAGAAGACATTCTAATCTCGCAATATCCTACGGTAAAGAAAATTGTACTGAAACCATCTGTAGATAGTTGTTCCGGCCATGGCGTTGTCTTCTTTGAACGGAATGGAAAGCAATTTTTGCAACTTGGACAGAACTCAAATGTGACCTTTGAAGAATATGTAAAAAAACAGGCTCCGGATAATTTTATTGTCCAAGAGTGCCTTTGTCAATCGGCATTTATGTCCCAGTTTAATCCGTCTTCTATAAATACGATTCGTGTTAGTGTGTACAAAAGCGTTGTCACGAATGAAGCTGATGTGACTGCTGCTATTATGAGAATTGGGAGAAAGAACTCTTTAGTTGATAATGCCCATGCAGGTGGAGTTTTCGTTGGCGTCGGTTTAGATGGAAAAATAGGCAAGGTCGTTCTGAATCAATATGGCGAAGAGTTTGCGTTTTTCAATGATATTGATTTTTCAAGCTCCGATTTTCAAATTCCTCAGTTTGATAAGGTGATTTCTTTTGCAAAGGAAATTGCAGACGAATGTATTCATCATAGGTTATTTGCTTTAGACATTATGATTGATGATTTGGACGAACCGAAGTTGATTGAATACAACTTGTCGGGATTTTCATCTTGGTTGTTCCAGTTTACGGGAGTGCCGGCCTTTGGAAAATATACGGATGAAATCATTGATTATTGTGTGAAACATCGTTCTTTCCAAAAGTTCGTAGTTGTCTAAGATGAAGATACTTCATATTCTGTGGGCCTTTGATTTAGGTGGTATTGAGTCTATGCTGACCAATATCATTAATGAGCAAGTTGTGTCGAATGAAGTATTCTTTGTGGTGATTGGCAAGAAGACGAATGAACAGATGTGTCAGAAATTGGACAAACGTGTTCATCTCATTTTCTTGAATAGAGATCCCAAGAGCCGATCTGTACTTCCGTTTATTCGTTTGAACTGGATTGCTATAAAGAATCACATTGACGTAATTCATGTTCATAACGCAAGTACCAGCAAAATCTTGCTGCCATTCTTTTTGAAGAAGACGTGCTTTACTTTGCATGATACGTTTATGCATCGTTATATAAAACTGAAGGATTTGCTGCGGATAAGGAAGGTGTTTTCTATTTCACAAGCTGTTGCCAATCAGGTGCAGGCTGACTATGGTGTGCGGACTATAGTTTGTGTCAATGGAATACAATGCGATCTGTTTGAGAAGAAAAAAGACTTTACAAAAAAAAGCTTGTTTAAAATAGTTCAGATTAGTCGCTTTGATTGCGAAAAAAAAGGCCAGTTGGTTTTAATCAATGCAGCAAAGATGTTGGTTGATCAAGGAATTCATGATTTTACCATTGACTTTATCGGTGATGGCGATGATTTGAATTTGGCAAAGGACCTGACACGTAATTTGCACTTGAAAAATATTGTTCATTTTTTGGGGTCCCAAAGCCAGGCCTACATTGAAAAGAACTTGTGCTCGTATGACCTTCTTGTTCAACCCTCTTATTATGAGGGCTTTGGGTTGACAGTTGCTGAGGCTATGGCAGCAAAGGTTCCGGTATTGGTTTCTGACATTCAAGGACCTATGGAAATCATCGATCAGGGCGAATTTGGTCATTTTTTTAAATGCGGCGATGTTGTCTCTTGTGCGAAAAAAATAAAGGAACTTGTTGCGTGTGGTGTTGACGAAAGTGCTGTGAATGCGGCATATAGTCGAGTTGTAAATTGCTATAATGTCAAAGAAACTGCAAATTTGTATTTATTGCACTATGCGAACTTATGATGAATGACCTTAAGATTACTATAATCGTTCCTGTATATAACGTAGAACGTTATTTGGAGCGCTGTGTAGAAAGCATCGTCAATCAGACATATGCCAATATAGAGATTATCCTAGTTGATGACGGGTCTCCGGACAATTGTCCCAAGATGTGTGATGATTGGGCTAAACGTGATTCAAGAATTAAGGTCATTCATAAAAAGAACGGTGGCTTGGGCGATGCCCGCAATGTTGGCCTAGATTCAATGACTGGTGAACTCGTTGGCTTTATTGACAGCGATGACTGGTGTGAACCTACCATGTTTGAGCGTATGCTCGCCTGTTATGAGAAAACCCGTGCTCCGATTATTGTATGCGATGCGTTTATTGATTGGGAGAATGGTTGGGCCACAGAATATAAAAGGTTTGGCTCAAAGGAATGTTATTCAAGAGAAGAAATGCTGCGGGCGTATTTCCAGGATGAAATAGAGTCTTGGATGTGCAACAAGCTTTTTGAAAAAGACTTATGGAACACGATTCGATTTGGAAAACAGCTGTATGAGGATGTTCCTGTTTTCCGCGACATGATTGCTCGTATTAATACGATTGCTTTTACGCAAACGGCAGAGTATCATTACATTCAACGAAAGGGAAGCATTGTTAATGCGAAAATTCATCAGGGTCATTTTATCCTGTTAGATGAAATGCTTGCGAATGTGGAACTTGCAAAAAAGATGATGTCGGAGTGTACTGATTCTTGCAGAAAATCTGTTGTTGTTGTCACTTTTTCGTTGTTATATCGTTCTGTTTCACAAAATGTTTTTCAAGAAAAATATGGTGATTGGGAAAACATGATTCGCCAGAATAGGGATGTTCTTCCATTAATAACTGAGTATGGCGCCGTGGAAAAGGGTATTATAAATCGTATTGCTTGTGGGAAAAGGTATGTGTGTGCGGTCCGCTTTGTAGCTAGTTTGAAAAAGGTTTATTTTTTATTGAAAACCCTTCGAAAAGTAAAGAGAACGTAAATGAATATTGCTTATTTCTTTATCGTGGTCTCTATTGTCGGGTTGCTCCTAAATTTTCGCAGGGCTGTTATTCTTCTTGCTCCACTGCACCTTATTCTTGTGATGTTTAATTTTCCGGGAATGCCTGTTTCCCCTTTCGAAATAATATCTGTTCTGGTTCTTCTTTTCTTTTTTTGTACAACGAAGACCTCGGAATGGAGAGGCCTTCTTAAATATCCTTTTCGGATAGGTGTCTTCGTTACAATCATTTCTATTGTCGGAACGAATTTCTTTGTTGTGCCTCATTGGCCAACGGCATCTTTGCGTTTTATTTCTGCATATGTGTATCCCATTGTGTTGTGGTCTTGTATTAAGGATAAGGATGATTTTATTTTTTTAGTAAAATCAATGACTGTCTTTGCTTTGGTGATGGCTGGTTATATCCTGTGTGAAGTTGCAATTGGTAGAAATCCCTATATCGAAACGATTGTCGCCAATAAATGGGTAAACGGGAATGTTATTGATTACACTGAAATCCGCTTTGGACTAAAACGTTGTCAGGGTTTTTTGTCTACGCCAGCCCCTTCGGGTTTGTTCTTTGGATTGTTTTCTGTTGTTTTATACGAAGTCTCATCTTCGTTGGAGTCTGCAAGAAAGTATTTGGCCCCCATGATTGGTTTGATGGGGCTGTGCATGCTTTTGTCAGGAACTCGATCCGTCATTGCCGCATCCTGTGTTGCGTGGATTATTGTTGTGAAGAAAGAAGCTTTTCAAGCAAAGTATTTTATATTCAAACTGGTCCTCGTACTGGGATTGCTTGCAGTTATAGGCCCCTACCTTTACGATATTCTGGATTCTTTCCTCAATACAGAAAAAGTGCACGGCAGTAATGCTGATATGCGTATGGAGCAAATGATGATTACCTTGCTTTACTGGGCAAATTCCCCCATATGGGGAAATGGCTCTGGTTTTGTATGGGACTTTGTTAAGGAAGTAAATGCTGATATTGCAGGTGCAGAAAGTGTGTGGTTTCAGTTGTTGATTGACATGGGGTTGGTTGGTGTTGTTGCGTATCTTGCGAGCGTATTTTCCGTAGTGAACGTTCTTCGAAAACTTGAAAAAATTTGGGTGTTTGTTCCGTTAGGTTTTTTGGTTGGAAAGAGTCTGTCTTCTGTATTGGGAATGGAGATCAGTTTTATGTTTGTGTTGGGCGTAATATTGCTCAAGTATAATGAACTTTATGTAGAATCAGATGACGAAGACTGTGACGAATCCGAGTCCAATCAACCGCATGAAATAACAAAAGCATGACAAAGCGTAATATTTCTTGTTTATTGAAAGAAGATTGCTGTGGTTGTGGGGCATGTGTGCAGATTTGCCCTAAGCATTGCATTGAGATGAAGACGGATGTTGAAGGTTTTCTTTATCCGGTTGTTGATGAAAACCAGTGCATCTCGTGTGGAGTTTGTGCAGCACATTGTCCCATCCTTGAAAGAGATGAGCAACAGCACCTGCCTGAAAAAGCGGAAAAAGCCTTTGTTATTCAAGATAAAAATGAACATAGCTTAAATTTCAGTACTTCGGGAGGTGCATTCGCATGCTTGGCTCGAAAGGTCCTTTCTGAGGGTGGTGTTGTTTTTGGTGCTGCCTATAACGAAGATTTGACCGTCTCTCATATTGCGGTGGAAACGGAGGCCGAATTAAGGAGGCTTCAGGGATCTAAATACGTAGTAAGCCATCTGGGCGATTCCTTTTCTCAAGCAAAGTCTATGCTGATTGCAGGACGTAAGGTCCTGTTCTCCGGGACTGCTTGTCAGATTGCCGGGTTAAAATCTTTCCTGGGAAAAGATTTTGACATGCTGGTTACCGTGGATATAGTTTGCCATGGTACGCCTAGCCAGAAAATTTTCAAAAAATATATTGAATGGTTGGGCAGAAAGAATGGTGGCAAGGTTGATTGGTATGAGTTCAGGGCCAAACGCTTTGCTGGGTGGGATTTGGTTGGTGCCTTTGGCATTCAAAACAAGACGAAATTGATTAATCCCTATTGCGATCCCTATTATGCAGCGTTCTTAAGAGGTGATTCTTATAGGATGTCTTGCTATTCATGTCGCTTTGCTAATTTGAATCGCCCTGCCGATTTTACAATTGGTGATTTTTGGGGCTTTTATGAATTGAATGCTTCTGTAGACTTTGATTACAAGAAGGGAATGTCTTTGTTGTTGCCGAATACTTCAAAGGCGGAACGCTTGATGCCCTTAATTGAACAATGTGCAAATGTTATACCTGTAGCTGTAGAAAAAGCTTGCGCGGGAAATGGTAATTTGTATCACCCGACAAAATATAAATCCATAAGAAAAACTATTTATGAGCATATAGATGAGCCTTTTGAGTCCCTGCAAAAGAATTATCTTTATCATGAAAGCAAAGTGGGCTTCTATGTTAGAAGGCTTCGTCGCCGATTGCTGTCTCAAAAAACGCGAGATATGCTTAAGAAACTGCTAGGAAAATAGATTGTGAAAAAAGTTGGCATCATTACAATGCACAAGGTTCCTAATTACGGATCTGCCTTGCAGGCTTATGCCCTGCAAAAAAAAGTGGAATCCTTGGGTTATGATGCCGAATTGATTGATTACAATTATCCTAACCAGTTCCATTGCGATGGACAGGGTACGGCTTATTTTCCGCCTCGTAAGATGTCTAGACTATTTATCTTGAATGCAGTTGGCAAAATCCTGATGCTGCTGAAAGTGAAGTCTAAGGAACAGAAGGCTAAGGACGCAAACTTCCGTTACGAACAGCAGAAGAACTTTAGAAAGTTTTACAAAAAGTGTTTTAAGCTGTCCCGCTTTTTCGATACGGTGGAATCTCTTAAGCAGGATCCTCCTTCCTACGATATTTACATGACGGGAAGTGACCAGGTTTGGAATTCTCATTTTATTGTGGGCGACTCCAATTTCTTGCTGGGCTTTGCTCCCGAAGATAAACCGAAGTTAAGCTATGCCGCTAGTTTCTCCAGCCGCAATCTGAATTCTGATCTGGACATGTACAGAACCTACCTGGCAAAGTATGATTCTATTTCTGTACGTGAAAAATCTGGTGTAGACATTGTTGCAAATCTGGTGCAAAAAAAGGCCGAAGTGGTTTGCGACCCTACGCTTCTCTTGAATCGTGATGAATGGCAAAAACTTTGTCCTTCCTGTTCCTTGATGAAGGAAAAGTATCTGCTGCTCTACATTCAGTCCTACTCCTACGATCCTTATCCCAATATCATAACCTTCACTGAAAAACTTGCAAGAAAGTTGGACTTGAAAATTGCAGTGCTATTAGGTTTAAAGGATGGCTACCATATTGAAGGTGCTACCTACTTTGAAACGGTGGGCCCCATTGAATTTATGCAGTTGTTCCGTGACGCGAGCGTTGTGGTGACCACGTCTTTCCACGGTTCCGCTTTTGCTTTGAATTTCCATAAGAACTTCTATTCTGTGGTGAAAAAAATTGATGACGCCGATAGCCGTATCGTTGATTTCCTGCGCCAGTGCGGTGCTGAACATCATCTGATTGAAATTGCTCATGCGGACTCAGTAGAAAATTTGCCTGAAGCAAAAACCGCAGATACAGAAATGGAAGGACTTCTGTCCTTCCGTGAAGAATCAATGGCTTGGCTTAAAACGAACCTTGAAACAGTGGTATAGCGCTTTAAGTTTGCCAATAAAGCTTCGCTGCTTGTAGTGATCTGTGGTTTTTAGCAGAGACCATTTCCCGAAATCCCAATAGAGATTGAAATCGTTTAGATCGATTTTTTCTTGGATGGCATTGTTGTATTCTAAGCTGGTATGCCGATTGAATTCTTTTAGGCTTTCCCTCATTTTTGAGACATGTTCTGATCTCCGTTCAAACGCATCTGGGCCAAGTAGGGTTCTATTGGACCAGGAACCTTTGGCATAAACTCTGTAAACGGACATTTCGTCGGGGAAGTAATGAATCTTTCCTCTCTTAGCTAAGCTGAGCATTTGAGGAAAATCGCCAACTGGGGATAATTTCCAATAGTCTTCGTTGTAATCGGGAAGAAATTCTCGTGTGTAAACTAGTGTGTTTGTGCCTAGAAATCCTCCGCCACCAAGGATGATGTCTTTTAGAGAAAAATCTCTTTCTTCCGTTACATGGGGAAAGGGTGTTTCGTATTGTAGACTTTGACAATTGAATTTTTTGCAACGATGAGCGCAGGCACTGTAATTGGGATGAGACTCTAAGAAATCAACTTGTTTTTGAATTTTATTTGGATCGACCCAATAGTCATCGCCTTCACAATCTGCAAAATATTTACCTTGAGCTGCGGGGTAGATGAAACTTTTCCATATGCCGGTTTTTTTTGAATACTGGTTTTCTGTCTGCAGAATCGGCTTGATGATGTCAGGAAATTTAGCCGCGTATTGTTTGACAATTTCTGCAGTGCCATCTGTTGACGCATCATCATGAATGATGATTTCAATGGGAAAATTGACTTTCTGAGCTAAAAATCCATCAATGCAATTTGCAATGTAATCGCGTTGATTGTATGTAGCACAGAGAAAAGATACGAGGGGTTTTTCTGTCATAATGTAGTCTTTTCTTTCATATATAGTTTTTGTAAAAACTAAAGTGTTGAAATATTGTGAATCCTCGTTGCTAGTGAATACAGGAATGCTGTATTTGATTTTTTATTTTCGATCGTCGTAGCCAAGCAAAGACAACATTTCCTGTGCGGTCTGTCTTTTTCTCAGAATCTTAAAATCCCCGTTTCTACCAATATTTACAATAGGGCTCCTGGGATTAATAAAAAAAGGTGTTATGTTGTTTCTGTAGGCTCCAACCCCTTTGTAGACAAGGAAATCCCCATGTGAGTAGTGGGTAAGATTTACCTCGCTAGAAATTTTGTCAACTTCCATACAGGTGGAACCTACAATGTCGGTTACAATTGAGTCCTCTTCAGGATTTGAACTATATGATTTGAACGGGTAATTTGTATTTCCGCGGGCTGGCTTTACTTGTGACGCTGCTGCGTCACATATGACGAAGTTTTTTCCTCGAATATTCTTATGCTGAATGATTTTTGTTACAAGTTCAAACACGTTCGCTACAACCGATGTTCCCGGCTCAATAACAATATACGGTTTGTTTTTGCAAAACCAAGGATCATTCAGTAATGTTTCGCATATACCCTTTGCGTAGTCTTCGTAAGAGGGCTTGTTTGTTGTGTCGATTTCTTCTGGGGCGGCTCCAAAAAAGCCTCCGCCTACGTCAATATAACGAATGTCGTTGAGTTCGAAATCTTTGCATACCTGAACCAACCGGGATGCGATAATCCGGTAGTTTTCAACAATGCGATTTGTTGAAGATGTATGACCATGTAGAGAATGAATGATGATGCCGTTTTCTTTGAGCGTTGGAATAATTTTTTTTAGAACTTCCGTTGTAAAACCGAATCTGCTTTCCTTCAAACCTGCTTGTATAGCGGATTTTCCGGAATCAGTTTCAATTTCCATGTTGATTCGTAAACCTACTTTAACAGTTTTTTTAGGGAAATTTTTCTTTATTTGAAGAACATGCTCAACTTCATACTCCCCATCTAAGTTGACGACTGATTCATTATTGATTGCTAATACTATATCGTCGTATCTTTTTACAGGGCCGTTAAAAATAATATTAGAGCCGGCAAAACCAAGAGATAGTGCCATTTCATATTCCATGCGAGAAACAGTTTCTGCAAAGCAATCGTTCTCTTTTACTAGATTGAGAAGAGGCGGGGTATAGTTAGTCTTAAAAGAGTATGAGAGAATGAATTTGGGGTATATCTCTTTGAAAGCTTGTTGGAAGTTCTGTATGTTTTCAACAAATCTGTCAGGATAAGCAATATAGAATGGAGTTCCACAAACTGAATCAATTTTTGATAACATCTTAAACATTGTACAATCCGTTCATGTCAGAGTCAATCACTTTTTCGTAAATCAAATCTTGACAAGCCATATCTTCAAATTTCACGTTGTTGTTTATAAAATCAATCGAAGATCGCAAATCATCTTCGTTAGAAGACATTATAGTGAACATAGCAATTTTTTTCAATACTTTTGTTCTGTTCTGAATCAAGTCCCCTTCTTTCACGTAGGTATTTTGAATAATTCTTGATGGACATAAAGACAAATCTGGAAGTGCGATTTTGTTGATTTTCCCATTTTTTCCAAAGACGTTAAGAATTACAGATTTCAACGGTTTGGTTTGTTCAAATGAAAGAAATCTTTCCGCCATTTCCATTCCCAGGGAATAGGCGATCATTGTTTTCTCGTAGTTTATACCCGTTTTGCCTTCGTAGTAATTAAACGACATGTCCCCACTAAGCCTAAAGCCTGCTTCAAAGAAATAGAAGTCGTTTTTGTGATAAAAGGCGGACATGGTTACATAGCAATCATGAATGCCGATTCCGACCAGGAGCTGTTGAATTTTCCTGTCACATTTTTCAATAAACTCTTTTTCAACGTTCGAAGGGAATGTCCATGCTTTCTGTAAAAATTCTGCGCCTTCTGCGCCCTTGCACATTATAGTGTCACTTGTCCCCAATAAGAAAGGAATACTATCTTGTACATAATAGTATACGTCAAATTTAAATCCGTCTCGAATAAAATCTTCGATAATGACATTCTTTGTGGGCGATAGAGACAATGCAATTTTGTAAAATTCCTCGAGCTGACTTTTGTCGTAAGCTACGTTAATTCCAATTGAACCAGCTCGGTCAACGGGTTTAATAATGACTGGAAAAGAATTGCAGGAATCAAGGTCGTACTCATGAATGCAGGATAAGTCGTATTGACGGCATAATTCTTTAAATTTCTTTTTGTCTCTTGTAATCTCCAACTGATCTTTTGTTATGCTACAAGGCAAATGTAACCTTTCGCATAATTGAATCATGCAATCAACTCGAAACTCGCTAAACCCAGCAATAACTCCGGACACGGCATTTTTACGACAAAGATCTTCTAGAGTATCTATATCGCTCCAGCTTACATTCCATGCTTCATCGGCATGTTTTTTTGCGGGGCTCAAATCCCAATCGTCATGATTGTCCGTGACAATTGTATAAACGCCCATTTCCTTAGCCGCGTTTACGATAGTTGTTTCTGTGTTGTTTGCACCAAGTATGAGAATCTTTTTCATTACACATTTCCTGCTACGAATTGATTAATCAAGCTTACAATATAAGACATTTCATCTTTTCCGTAACGTTGATCTATGGGTAGTGCTATAATGTGCTCCATCAGATTTAATTCGACAGATTCTTTCGGAGCAATTTCCTTAACGTAGGGCCAGTACACAGCGACAAAAACATTATGACTGATTAGAAATTGACGAATTGAGGAGTCTTTGTAATAGAACGGGTATATGAGAGGGCATGCAAAACTGTTAATGTTGGGAATGTTTATGCCATTCAAATCGTTTAATGCTTTGTTAAGCAGGTTGAAATTTTCTCGCCGTATTTTTTGTACATAATCAAAGTCTGTACTATTATACAATGCCGTCGTTAATGGGGACATCGCCTTTAAAGGCTGGTTTTCAATGGACTTGTTGCATGCCTTAGAGTCTGCATATCCTGCCGCCGATCCTAAATCATATCGCTTTAGCAAGAACATACTTCTTTCAAAGGATATGTCCGTTTCCATTGCTGGCCCTATATACGGGGTTGGTGAGAAGGCGATTCCTCCATCTGCAACGCCAATTGTTTTTCGGGGGCTGTACGCAGTCATACTCTGGTCTAATGGGGGCATAAACAACGCGTGTGCATTGTCTACAATAATGTGGTCCTTGTATTTTTCTGCCATGGCACGTACATATTCATCCTTTATTCCAAAATAGTTGGTAATGAGGATGTAGTCATACGGTCCAAGGTGGATATCTTCAGACAATTCGAAGTTCTTGTTGATGGAGTAACGCTTTACAGAAATGCCGAGCTTGTTGATTGGTTCTAGAACAACTCGACAGGTATAATAGGGTATCCAGATAGATTCTATTTTTTTTATAGTTCTAAGAAGGTATTCTATAGCATGTCTGCCGCTATTAACAAAAACTCCATCGGAATGGAGTTTCTTTTTTTGAGGTCCGATTTCAAGACTTAAATAGCCACCAATTTCTTTTTGCATGGCAATATCAACTCTTCTTGTAGTTGTTTATAACAGGTTTTCTTTTTCCAGATTGGAGAACGGGAATGTCTTCCACAATATCAATAGTGATATTGGCATCGTTTCCGAGCGTTTTTTTCAGTGGCTCAACAATTTCGTTGTAGTCGGTTCCTTTTCCTCGTTCGATAATCTTAAGCGTATAGTCTTTTTGCCCATTTTGGATGAACTGCCATTGTGCTATGTCTTCGTAATGCTTGAGGATTCGACCATACGTCAACGGGAAAACGGAATCGCCGGAGGTTGTATATGTTAAGTCGAAACGGCGTCCATAAAGCTTTGATAAAACAGGATAACCATTGCTGAATTCATCCGGTTGACTCAGCACTCCTACATCGCCATTGTCATAACGGATGACGGGAAAAGCATAATTATATAAATCGGTGATGACAATTCGACCCATTTCGCCAAAATTAGCAGGCTCGTCTGAATCCATTTTTAGGACTTCAAAGAAATAGCCGGAATGGTTTATGTACATGGGATTGTCTGAATTCTTTGTCGGTACGCGTTCCTGAGCTAAAATGCCGCATTCCTCATTGGCGTACTGTGAATGGATGTCGCTTTCCATTACTTCCTTATACAGGTTTCGGACGTTGTCCTGCAGGGCTTCTGCTCCTGCAATGGCTATTTTCAGATGAGGAAATTTGTATCCTTTGCCTTTTGCATATTCGGCTAATTGGCCGAGGGATGATGCGTATCCTCTAATGCATACGGCTTTAGAGGATATCAACAAATCGCACAATTCACGAATTTCGGATTCACCGAACTTTGAAATGTCAAATGGGATGATATTTTCTTTCTTGATTTGCTTAGATGTTTTTTGTTGCCATTTATTCCATGTTCGCAGATGGATCAGCTTTTCGTGGCTATTGAAACCTGCAATTTTTCCAAAGTACTTTAATTCGGCTACGCGGCGAAACCTTTTTAATGTATCTTGTGGCATTTTGAATGGGGTGCCCGTTGAACCGGAAGTGGTTTGGATATGTACGGAGCCTTGTTGTCCTGGAATGCAGTTGTCTGGAACTTTGATTTTGTCGAAGTTCTCAAAAAGCGAGGCCTTGTTCATTACAGGAAATGATTCCATATCGTATCCTTTGATGTCCTTGTAAAATGGCGAGTTCGCACGGGCGTGGTCCATCAAGCGATGCAGGGCTTTCTCTCTAAGAGGAAGCCCTTCCTTGTAGCTATGCTCTTGAATGAATTTAATCTCGTTATAGGGCTTTCGAATTGGAGACCCCTTGAAGAAATCTTTTAACCAAAAAATACTTCTTAGATATAAAGCGTTGAAATCCATAATTTATTCTCCAAGTGTATTTTATGCAATGCTTACGGAAATTAAAGAATTGAGATCTTCTAAAATTTTATTCATGGTCCCTTTGTCGGGAAACTTTAAAAAGACGATCCCTAAAGCCTTTGCTGCATTATCAAAAAACTCAACAGCATCGCCTTCCTTCTTGTACAAAGCCTTTCTGACGATGTACTGGTCAATTTCAGGGGCGAATGTGATGCCCTTGTATGTTCCATTGATGGTGCTGTGCAGGTTGTGTGTTGCGTAGTAGGGGGTTCCCTCTGGAATGGGCGGCAGGTTTGTGTCGCCTAGGGCTCCTCGGATAGTCATTTCAACGACATCAATGTTGAATATGAGGCCCAGGAGATCGGGGATCATATTGCCACCGTTGCGGGGACCAACATCGATGGGCCAAACTCTGCCCGCAGCATCCACAACAAGTTCCACATTCATGGCTCCGTTCTGAATGTGAAGCTTGCTTACGAGATCCTGTAATGTTTGATGGACGGCTTCTTCTTGATTTGAAGACAATTCCAATGGAAAACTTTTGCCAACGGGAACCAGGGGGTTGGCCTTGGGGTCTCTATGGCAGTTCAGTAGCCCCCAAAGTACAACCTTGCCGTCGCAAACGTGGATGTCTCCACCAATAAGATAAGGATGATCCTTGACGATGAATTCTTCAACGACAATGCGCTTGCAACGGGTGAAAGAAAAGGCGAATTCTACCGCCTCTAAGACGTTGGTTGCGTCATGCAACACCGTGACGCCTTTACTCCCGGAAGAGTCCACGGGCTTGATGATAATGGGAAGTCTAAATACTCCTCCAGTAATGTCTGCAACAGCATTTTCTAATTCAGAATATCCCCTAGCAGTGGGTGTGTTGAACCCATTTTCAGAAAGGAACTTGCGGAATTTGTCCTTGTTGCAAAGGATTTCAACAGACTGGTATGGATTGCCTGGGAGCTCTAACTTTTCTGCGACGTAGGCTGCTGTCGGTGCTGCAGGATCAGAAGCGTATGCGACAATCGCGTCAATTTTTTCATCGTGCGCGATGCGAAGAATCAGTTCTTTATCCGTTGTACTCGCTTGGTAAAACTTATCTGCGGCGAACTGACCTGGGTTGTCGGGTAAGTAATCGCACAGCACTGTATACAGCCCCAGCCTTTTGGCTGTTTCTATAGCCACAACTTGTTGGGCGGAGCCGCCAAGAAGTAATATTTTTTTCATGGTCTGTTAGTTTGCGAAGCCAATTTACTTTCTGACGACGTCAATAACCCTGTCAATTCCTTCGATATCCAAACCAGCAAACATCGGTAGGCAAAGAACCTGGTCAGCCAGTTTGTGTGCGATGGGGAGGTTGGCTGGATTTGCAGAATCTAGGCCCTTGTATGCGGAGAATGTACTGATAAGAGGATAGAAGTATCGACGACCGAAAATGTTGTGCTCCTGCAATTTTGCATAAAGTTCGTCGCGGCTTATTCCGTACTCATCGCTAATGAAAATCGGGAAATAGGCGTAGTTGTGACGAACTCCTTCAATGTCCTTTAGGAAACGAATGCCAGGAACATCCTTAAGAGCTTCGCGATATCTTTCTGCAGTGTGCTTTCGGCTTGCAATAGCGGAGTCAACCTGCTTAAGGTTTAGAAGGCCATAGGCGGAGCGAAATTCGTCCATCTTGCTGTTGATGCCCGGAGCTACAACAGTGGTTTCACCATTAAAACCGAAGTTCTTGAGGAAGTCGATTCGTTTTTTCGTAGCTTCGTCATGGCAAACCAGGGCTCCACCTTCAATGGTGTTATATACTTTTGTTGCATGGAAACTGAGGGTGCTCATATCTCCTGCCTTTAGTACGGATTCGCCATTTACAGAGACGCCAAATGCGTGGGCTGCATCGTAAATAATCTTGAGACCATAGATGTCTGCGATTTCCTTGATACGCTTCATGTTGCAGGGTGTTCCGTAAACATGAACAGGCATGATTGCTGTCGTGTGGGGGGTTATCGCTGCTTCAATCTTTTCCGGGTCAATGTTGCCGGTTTCTTCATCTACGTCAACGAACACCGGCTTGAGACCGTTCCACCAGATGGAATGCGTTGTCGCTACAAAGCTATATGGGGTGGTGATTACTTCTCCGGTGATTTTCATAGCCTGGAGAGCTGTAATCAGGGGTAGGGTACCGTTTGTGAAAAGGCTGATGTACTTGACACCCAAATACTCGGCTAAGGCTTTTTCTAGAGCCTTGTGATAAAATCCGTTGTTGGTTAACCACTTGCGGTCCCAAATATCCTTGAGCATGGGGATGAACTCGTCAAGGCTAGGAAGAAGGGGTGATGTAACGTTGATTTGATCGTTTTCCATAATAGCAATATATAGAAATATTGCCTTACGGGGAAAAATGGCCTTTGTAAATGTTGCCTTATTTTGCCTTTTTTTTCTTGAAGTCCTTGATTGTTTGAATTAAATAATCAAGTCTCTCAAATCGTAAGATTTTTGCTAGGCCGATGTATATGATTACACCGCAGATAACCTGAAGGGGCATGGTTGCATATAGGGGTAAATCTGTTTCTCCCATAAACCATACTATGGTGCCCATAACGATTGCAATCAGGAATGAGGGGAGAATATCCTTGATTTGTTCAAGGTAGCTGTATCCCATCAATTTCTTGTTTGGGCTTGCATTGACAAAGGAACTGATGACGGCACTTGACATTGCTCCGTAGGCGATGCCGATGGGAGATTTAAAGTAAAAATAACTACCTAGCAAAATGCTAATACCGTATATTTTTTTTATGATTTCAAGTTTCAAGAAAATATCGCTTCTGCCCATGGCCTTGATTGCAGAAAGATTGGATGTGTGGATTGGGTAGAATAGATACATAAAGCAATAGGCCTGGACGAAGGGCACGCAAGGCAACCATTTTTCACCGAGAACAACCAACACTACGGGCTTTGCCATGGCGGCAAGCCCTGCCATCATGGGTGTAATAACGAATGTGCTGGTGATGATGGCTCTACGCATCATCTTTTTTAGCTGGACCTTGTCATCTTGAAAAGATGCCAAGGATGGCAATAGGACAGAACCTATGGATGTGTTTATGTTGTTTACTATCAAGAACGGAAAGTTGTCTCCGCGGTTGTAGTAGGCTAGGTCGGCGGGAGAGAAAAATTTGCCGATAAGCAGTCCACGGAAATTAGTGTATACAACGTCAATCAAGGAGGATACCAGTAATTTCCATCCGTAACCGAATAGGTTTTTAAAACGCGTGAATGAAAATTTGAAGGAAGGTCTCCAAGGAACGGTGAACCACATAATCGCCACAGCAAGGAAGGCGTTGCAAAATTGCTGTGCCACAAGTGCCCAAACTCCGAAATTGCATAAGGCCAGCGCTAATCCTACGATTCCCGAGGGGGCAATCGCGCCGATGCTGCGGAAGAATAGTTTCTTGAACATCATGTTTCGAGAAATGTAGGCGTTCTGGATAGAGTTGAAAACGTCAATGAAAAGTGTAAGTGCAAGAACTCTTACAACGGTCACTAATGCGGGTTGTCCGTAAAAGTTTGCGATGAACGGTGCTGTAAAGAAAAGAATTGCGTAAACAAGAGTTGCGATTCCTAGGCTTGCCCAAAATACAGAAGAAAAATCTAGATCGTCGGCATCCTTTTTTTGGATGAGGGCCGTGTTAAGTCCGCTTTGCACGAAGACCGATGCCACATTGATGAAAATGGCGATGAGGGCGACAAGGCCGAAATCTTCAGGAATTAGGATTCTTGCCAAAGCAATAGTGACGCAGAACTGGATAAGCTGGGTTCCAGAACGCTCAAAGAATTTCCAGAACAGGGAGGCTATGATGGTATTCTTACTGTGCATAGTAGGTTTTGTCTTACTTGATTATTGTTGCTTCTGTAAATTTCCTGGAAATGGCGGCTTGATAAACGTCAATGACTTCAAGACAAGTTAGAAAAAAAAGACAGGTCATTTTTTTTTTTAGCTGATGCCAAATAAAAAACAGGTCAATTTGTGTCTTTTAAGAACGAAAAAACGGAATTGTTGGGGATTGTAATTCCAATGAAAATTACAACAACATAAAACAAACATCATCTTTTTCTTCATACGAACATCCGATGAATGTTAAAATTAAGATGAGAAAAATGGAATCTATTTTAATAAATGATTGTCAATCCAATCAATACGCTGAATTATCCAGCTGTTTAGGGAATCGATAGCCTCGTCGTAAGAATGGTATGCTTCTTTGTAGGTCCAGTTTTCGGTGTTCTCTAGTACGGGCCAGCGTTTAAATTCGTTTTTTGTAGCAGATTTTAGACTTTGACTGTATTTGCTTATTGAATCGGGTAATGTCCCGAAAAAGTCTCGGTGCTCATTCCAGTATTGCTTTGCTTGTTGATTTAATGTGGCGTTTTCGAATAGCTGTTTGTTCCAGTCGGATGTTCGTGTGTACCAGCCAAATGGATGCTGCAAGGTGTCCTCATCCCAATTTCCGTAGGCTACGTCAAAATCCCAAACGGGACCAAGTTTGAAAGGCTTGTAACGCTCCCAGGTGATGTAGATGCTTCTGCGAAAAGCTCCGTCAAAATTTTTGGAAAGTTCTTGAATCCAATAATAGCGAAGGTAATCCCGGATATCTAGCCAGTCCTCTAGCGCTTCATCTTCTTGAAATTTGCCATGGTATAGATTATACTCCCAGCCAATCAAACGATTTCTAACAACGTTGAGTGATGAATCCGTAGGCTCTTTAGGGTAAATGACATTAAAGTTTGTCCCCCGCTTTGTAATGATGTGTGTTTCTCCAGAACGTTGCGTTGAACCGAGTTCCAATAGATAATTGAACTCTCCGTCGGGTAGGTCCACGCGATTTTTAGAAACCTTCACGGTTTCTGTTAGCAGAAATACACCCATGTATTGTCTATTAAGATATAGCTCTACAAATTTACATCTAGGGCTGTATTCATCACCGAGCCAGTCTGCTAATTTGTACGTAAAAAAGTTTTTGAGCAAGGTTTTGTCTGCTGAGTTGGCGATTAACGCCCATTCTTTGTCTTTGGGCATTCCCAAAAGGGACTGCTTTTTTTCGAATTTTAGTTTGATGCTCCACTTGGGCATCCCTGTGAAACTAGAATTACCTCTACCCTTGACAGTGAGGTTTAGAACATCAGTTTCTGGACCGCGTTCTCCATAAATTTGAAGACGAGCCGGGATTTTTGTTTCTCGGTCTCGAATTTGTTGGAAGTTCTCGGTTTCAATTATTAGGCGAGGTACGTTGGCGTAGGGGTACTCCGAGTCGTCTAGGACCAGATGATCCTCAGGACCTCCTGAATAGTCCCATACACAGGATGTCAGGACGACTGCAAGAAAGAGCCATATCGCGTTGAGCTCGCGCATGAGTAGGCTTGTTATTTGTACTTACCGTACTTGTATCCGTAACCGTCAGAAATGCTATGTTCGTACTTGTTGATGACGAAACTTGCGTGGGCGCTTGTGTTTACCTTTTGCAGCTGTTTCATTCCATCCTTGATGGCTTCGATGCTATGACGGTTGTATTCAATTACCATGACCAGCTGAGAAGCGGGACGGCAGGCGAGAGCCGCATCGGTAACGAGCATAATCGGGGGGGTGTCGATGATGATTAGGTCATAATCGTTTTTGAATTTTTCAATAAGGCTGGCATAGTGCTTAGACCCGAGCAGTTCAGAAGGATTGCTCGGAGTGTGCCCACATTGCAATACAAAGAGATTTTCGACTTCTGTGGCAGAAACTGAATCGCTAGCGTTGGCTTCGCCGAGCAATACTTGAGATAAACCATTACCACGCTGGATGCCGAACTCCTTGTGCAAACGACCTTTTCTAAGGTCGGCATCAATTAGGAGAACCTTCTTGCCAAGTCCGGCAAATAAGGCTGCCAGATTGACGGAAACGAAGCTCTTGCCTACGCCTGGAATCAAACCGCTAATGCCGATTATCGGTTTGCTTTCGGGGTCCATGCTGAATTCCAGAGAACTGCGAAGTGCACGGAGGGATTCCACGGCGACGTCGTCTGGTTCGACGAAGGCGAGTGGTCTGGTCCCCTTGGTTCCTTCGGGATTTCCTTTCGGAATTTTTGCATATACGCTAAAGCCGGTTTCTCTTTCTATGAAGTTTGCGTCCTTGACTCCGCTGCTAAGTTTTGTCTTGAGCGATACAATTGCGGCGCCAAAAATAAGACCAAGGAAAAGGGCTATGCACAGGATGATCTTTTTCTTTGGTTTGATAGGTACGGAGACTTCTTCGGCAAAATCAATAATACGTACGGAACCAACTTCGCCTGCGGATACAAGCTTTAATTGTTGGATGTTGTTCAGCATGGAAGTGTACATGATTTTGCTCATGTCGACTTCGTTGGTCAGTTTGAGAACTTCTTGTTGAGTGTTGGGAAGTTTTTTTGCATCACTAGAATTGAGAGCCAGTTCTCTTTTCAAAGCACTTTCTTGGTCTTCCAGAGTCTTTACCGTGGGGTGCTCTGGCTGGAAAAGTCGAACAGCTTCCTTCTTCTTTTGCTGAAGTGCGAGAAGATCCTGTTGAAGTTTATTGCGACGTTCAAGAACGATTCGGGTTTCTGCGTTAATGTCCACGGAGCCGACCTGGTGCCTGTAGGCGTTGAACTTCATTAATGAACTGTCCATTTGAGCCTTGACGTCGGGCAACTGGTTTTCAAGAAATTCTAGTGTTTTTTGTGCTTCTGCGTTACGCTGCTCAACGTTTTGCTGTAGATAGCTTGTTGCAATCTCATTGAGAATCTTTACACCGCGGTCTGGGTAGATATCTAGGTAGGTGAATTCAAGAACCCCGGTCTTTTTTCCTTTTTCAGAAACATTAAAAGCCCCCTTGAAATTATCGATTGCGTCAAGACGGGTCATTTTGCCGAGCTTGAAGGTCTGCCCCTTTTGGGCTGTTATCTGGTAAACGCTAATAACTGCGGTGTCGCCTGCAAAAGGAATTCGATATGTCTCGCCGATTTTGCCGTTGTCGATGACGACATTCTTGTTGTGGTCATAAATCTTGAACGTCGCTGAATCAATAGCTTCAGCAATCCATGGACCGCGCTTTTCTTCTTTTGGTAACGCATTCCAAGGAATATCAAACTGATGCAGTTCCATGCGGCCTTCGTGATGGAGAATTCGATCAAGCTTGTTGAGAGGCTCGGCTACGTACTGAAGGTGCATTTTGTCTACGACTTCGCCAATGACCTGTCTGCTGTTGATGAGCTCAATCTCTGTTTCTGCAGGACTAGCGCTGGCGAAGAGGCTTGCAAGCCCCCCCATCATCGACGAGGCTGCTCCACCTTTGTTCTTTGACTCAATTTGAAGGAGTGCGTCCACCTGGTATACAGGTCTAATCCACATGGCGACTAATACGCCAATAATGCCGGACAGCACGACACACGGAAGAACAATCTTCCAGTTTCTAATGAGTTCTTTCAAAAGGTCGAAGAGATCTGTTTCTTCTTTTTTTGCGTTCGAAGCCATAATTTACTCACCAATTTAATTTCCGGCTAAATCTAGTAAATCATCGTGTAACGAATGTCTATGTTTTTTTTAATTTTTCCGTGTTTTCATGAGATATAAGCTGCAACTGAATCTGAAACGTCTTACGGTTGATTTTTTTTCTACCGTGTTTTTGGTGTGTTGCGTTTGCGCTAGTGCTCGTGAAACAGTTTCTTCGGTTCGTGCGCCTATGACTTACGTTCAGTTCGGCCTTCTAGGAGAGCTTCTCGATGACGTTTATAGTGCAGACCTAAATGCTGTGGGGGAATATGCACCCTGCGATTGCTTTGGTATTTACGGGGATGTTTCCTATCGCCTTTTGAGCATTGAGTTCAACACGATGCTTCACGACCAAATACATGAAATGCTGAACTTGCAAGTGAATGGGACCAATGAAACTTACCTTGGCATGAAGTTTATGCCTTACCGTTTTTTCGGTGTGGACGTTAGCTGGCGATTGCCTCCTGGAGAGGGTTCCCAGGTGAACCGATTCCACCGAGTCGGGGTGGAGCCCTTTTACCTGTACGATTTTTCCAAAGGAATGCAGCTGGGTGTTGCTGCCAGTTATTATACATTCCTTGAGGATGATGACTTCCAGCCTGGGGATGAAATTGGCCTGAAGGCATCCATGGAATGGCGTCTTGCCTGGGATTACGAATTGCATCGCGGTTGGCAGTTTGATTATGTATTCCTATATCGTTGGCGTATTCAGGAATCCCAGAATTTGAATATGGATAAGCCTTATCGGGATATGAACGATCTGTACCGTGGTTTTAGAATGCGTGTGGATGCCGGTCACTATTTTGCACTTGCGGGGCACTCCTTGGGCGTTGCCTTGTTCTACGAGATGAATCGTGGCTACTTATTTGGAATGGAAACGGGACACACGTTAGGCTTGTACACCAAGTATGTTTTTTAAAGGTAGGGTAGGGTAGAGTTTATGATGTTCAACTGCAAGAATCTTTTTTGTTCCGCCTTGACCTTGATGGGCCTCGCTTTCGCCTACATTCCTGGTGAATCGG
>DCGZ01000190.1 GCA_002314675.1 Fibrobacter sp. UBA1765
ACAAGGGATCCCATATCCAGGAGATTGATGATATTCCTGAGATCCACGTTTTTAGACGCGAGGTAATCGACGAACTCCAGGAACGTACTTACATCCGCAAGTACATCCCTGCAGAAAGAATCGTGTTGCAACGTTTTATTCATTTTAACCTTTATGTTTATAGCATAAGGCAACGGGCCTTATGTATATCTATACACGCAGGTTTGGGGCAAAATTATCCCGATTTTATGTAAAATAAATGTAAAAAGGACTATCCGCGTCATCGTGGCCATATTCAGAGAATGTCCAAAAACGACAAAGTACACGTCCGCTGTATAAAGAAGTAAAGGAAAAAAAGGAAGCCCGACCAAACAATAATGTGGCCCCGAAAATTGCTTACAACTTTCGAGGTTCACATCATGATTCATTTTTTTACTTGAAACAAATCCTTAAATAGCGCTCATGCGTATTTTATATACGGGTAACGCAATAGCCCAAAATCACACGGTCAGCCGTATTATTATTGGCATAACGTTTGACATGAAGCTTAAGGTTCTTGCCGTTACCCGCAGTAAATTCCACAATTTCAAAAGGATTCACCCTTGACTTAGAGGATCCAAGGGATTTTGAAACGCCGTCTTGCAGGACTTCCAAATCAAAGTCTTGGCCAATCTTTTTTTCATGCCAAATATAGGACCCAGAATTGAGCCAGCTTATGGCAACCCTATACTTTGCCCCGGCAGTAAGTCCCTTAACAGTGAACACGTAGTCGGAACCATTCTTGAACAATTCATCATTTGCAGCATCCACAAATCCAACCTTGCTATTAACCATATAGTTAAAAGCGGCAACGCCGGGCTTATGGGAATCATCATAATTCAGGCTCATGTTAGACGGTGTTTTTTTCTTTGAAGCCAGGAAAACAGCCTTTACCATTTCAGGATGCCACTTCAGCACAGGGAGTTTTTCCATCAACAGAGCCGCCATACCTGCAGAAAACGCCGACGCACCGCTAGTACTTCCAAACGAGCCCTGCGACAAGCCCGAATAGGGAACATCCGCATTGAATACAAAATTTGCCACATTAGCAATTTCAGGCTTAGCGTTACCTGGTACCGGGTTTCCGAAACTGGTATGTTTATCAAAAATGTATTCATTCCTAGGCAACACTGCACCTACAGTAATCACGTTGAATGCTTTTGCGGGCGAGGTTACAGGGGAATTCAAGCCACCGTTCCCTGCAGAACTAAATTCAGTTGAACGATATTTATATACATAATTATCCATCTCCATGTCGAAATTGGTATAGGTGTTACCATAATCATAGCCATATTCCGCACCAGTTTCACCATAAGAATGGTTACCTATGTAGATAGGCACTGGATACTTAGAATCTCTCGGATTCCTTGGATGGATGACCACGGGATAGCTGGCATTATCATCTTCATGGGAAAGTCCGTAGATATGAGCCTTGGGAGCAACGGTACGTATGGTCCGGTGGATCTTGGTTCCATGATTACCAGTGCTGTTGCAACTCAAGATTTCATAATCAGAATCCTTACTAGCAAAGCCATTGTCAGAGCAGCCAGTCCTTTCGGAATAGTAAACGCCGACTCCCTTCCCCTTTATTCCCTTGTCATAACCAGACGAAGTAATATATAGTTCATTAAAAAGTTCACCAATAGGAGCATACTTGTCACTACTGTAACCAATTTGAATCGTACTTTCATCCTTGCCTACAGAAACTTCCTGCACGACAACGTCGTTAAAACCCGAATTGACCAAGCTCTCGATTTCCTTGGCAGTAAGGTTACGCACAGATACGTCAGCACGATCCCTCATACTGGAATGATAGCGTTTTTCCCACTGGGAATGCCCTGTTTCAAACTCCTTTTGGGAAACCTTCTTGCCATTCAACATGAATGTAGGATTTCCACCATTTTCACCAGGATCATAGCTACCAGAAATGGATTCCACATCGGAATGGATTTCACCGGCATCAAAAATCATCACAGGCATTCGTTCTTCATTTTCAACAACAAAGGTTGTTGCATTGGTTGTAGCGAGCGGGCCATTCTTTTTACGTCCTAAAACATCCTTGTTCAGCACAACTTTGCGAACATCATTTCTAGACCTTTGAAGTTCAACAAACTCGCGTACTTTTTTGGACATACGTTCAGAGGGACTAACACCTAGCATCTGAGCATACAATGCAGAAGACGCCATCAATGACATGAGTATTATTTTATTCATATTCTTCCTTTTTTAGTTTATTCACCCAAAAACAATTTTCTCTCAACCACCCTTTCAAGTAAACCTATATAAAGTATTTTTTGTTCGCCAATACAGCCTTTTAGAATTACAAAAATCCGTATAAACTATCACCCAATTTCTACATACAAACAAAGAAAATATTATTTCAGGCAAACGCAGCAAAGCATTAACCAACAAACATCCTTTGACTTACCAGGAAAAGAGATAGAACAAATCCATCGGAATTGACGAACCTGCGTAACCAAGCTTCAGTCCCCAATATGACAATGCATACTAAATAGCAAAAGAAACAAAACAAAACAAGAAGCCCGAGGCTCTTGCCTCGGACTTCTCAGTTATACTACACAATTAAGTTTTACTCGGATCCGAAAAGCCAACGATTTAAATAAACTAAAAATAACATTAATAAACTAACTTTGGCTTACTCGTATATAAATATCCTTAACAACGTAATAAAAAAATACTCAAACAAGTTCTTAATTTCAGAATATTTATACCTATATTTGCGCGCGGTGGTTAATCGAGAGGATAAATACCCAAAATTCGCAGCCCGAACATTTAAAAAATAACCCTACATCATTTTCGTGCTAAGAGCGCTTTAAACAGGCGCTGTATCTTGGATATTCCCGAAAAAATTAACAGCCTAAACATCCTACATTCGGAACTTAAAGAAATGAAAAAAATAATTACTATTGCGTCAATCTGCACTCTGTCACTGAGCGCTTTTGCAGCAAACGAAATCGTTGACATTCTTGGCCGAGCCAACAATACAGCCCATTACACCAAGAACATTTCCGTCTCAAAAAAAGATTCTGACGTCAATACCATAGGCAGCGTCAATAAGATTCTCGCACGCACCAACGAAAGTCCCGAAAGAGGCAGGCTCAACATGGGACGCCTCGTTACGACCAACGGTGACAAGGCCTACTACTTCAACAGCGAAGCCCAATCCATCACCGAATCTGATTTTCGAAAGATGTTTGATTACAACAGGGAGTTCGGAAGCGAATTCAACGTAGACAATCTTAATTTTAACGCTTTCACGAACTGGAAAGCATACCCACAAACTGTTGACCTCGACGAATCCAGTTTAAGCTACATATCACCCTTAAATGGTTACGAAAAAGAACCTGAAGACGGTGATTATTGGACCAGCCCCACAGTCAGTATCGTTGCCGCAAACTACGCCTGCAACGAACCAGAACGCATGTATCCGGTAATCTGGGACAAAATACTCCGTTCTAAAGATAATCAATTCACTGGAAGTTGCAGCGAAAATGGTTACAATAATCATGCATACTCCTTGGCAAACCTCATACGGAAAACCTCCAATGTAGCAGTCTTATCTGCACTAAACCGGTACTCCACAAATGATGATAACGTCACTCATTTCGATCCTGCCCCCTATGCATTGGGCGACTACGTTGGTGTTGCGGTCAGCAGATACACATACAACAATGGTTACGAAAGAGGCTACAGCAGCTACAACAAACACTCCCTAGAACTCGACCGCTACATCTACAAGCACCATGTCATTGAATTTGCCGGATCCGGTAACGGCGGAATTGGCGGCGACATTACAGACTATGGCAGAGCCTTCAACGCCATTACAGTAGGTAGCGCCAATCTCGAATCAAAGGCCATCGATGGAAATACCTCCCTCAAGAATCCCACTTTTGGCAACAACTTAAGTTACGACAAACCCGAAATCCTTAACCACGGTTACTTCAGCGAAAGCGTCATAGGAACAGAAGCTTCAGCAACATACACGGCTGCGATGGTAGCCAACCTTCTGAACTACACCCCATTCTACAAATGGCATCCCGAAGCAGTGAAGGCGCTCCTTTTAACAACCTCCACAATTCCCGTCACAGGATCCAGAAACACAAAGAAATTCCCCAGCATTCTTAAGGGAATCGTTTCTTACAATTCAATGAAATACAACAACCGATCCAGATTCTGGTATGGCGAGAATGGCGACATGCCTAGCGGAGACGTCATCGTATTCAAGGAATACAACATCGAAAAGGGCAAAAAGTACCGCATCGCTATCTCTTGGCTCGTTGACCCAGATTACGCTAAATCTATGGGAGTCCTCCCGCTTGGATTCTCCCTGAAAGTGTCTCAGCCCACTAAGACTATGCAAAGCCAACGTCCAAACCATACTTTCCAGTATCTCGAATTTACCGCAGCTAGCGACGACCCGATCGAAATCACCATCAAACGCGCCGTAAACAAGGACACAAATCACAAGATTTATCTTGGTTACAACATGCATGAGATGTAATAACCAACCACATTTTGATTAAAAGTCTCGGGCATTGAAGCAATCCCCCGAAAGTTGAGCGCAACTTTCGGGGTTTTCATGTACAAGAGGCTTTCACAAAACAAGAAGCCCGAGGCGCTTGCCCCGGACTTCTCGTTTCGATTTACTTTATCTGACGAATCTCTTCAATAGAAAGACCTGTGTAGGCCACAATCTTTTCTTCAGGTTCGTGAGCCAGAAGCATAGCCTTCGCCGTCTTCCGGCTTCTTGCGGCAGAACCCTCAGCAAGGCCTTCTGCACGACCCTCGGCAAGACCCACCGCACGGCCTTCTGCACGGCCTTCTTCGGCTGCGACGTACTTTTCGTAGGCAATGTCAGTCATACGCTTCGACTCCTTGATCAAATATCCGCAGTCAAAGTTACACAATTTGACGGACTTCTGCAAGGTCTGGAAAATAGGGTCGTCCGCATACTTTTCGAACGCCGCCTCATCCTCGTTGTTCAAGGCATCGATGACACGGAGCCACTGGGCCAAACGACTATCATCATCACGGAAATAGTCCCCGTGTTCCAGGAACTTCTTCACCTCCACAAGGGTAATGGTCTGCTTATTGTAATACACAAGATTGTTCTGGGTCCTCATCTTGATGGTGTAGCGATAGTCCCGGCACACTTCCCAGGGGTACGTATCGAAAAGCTGGAAACTGATCAGATTAAGGTTATCAAGGGGACCAGTGTCACCAGGAGCAACCATCCGGCTCGTATGACGAGCCACGTAGAGCATCAGGCGGTCACTAAAAATAGAACCACCATTGTGCTGGAACTCCACAGAAATCACATCGTCAGGGGGCTTCGTTCCGCAAAACACGGGATGAGTCTTCCTAAGCAGAATATCCGGCTCCACGCTCTTGATACCCAGTTCGCCAGGAATATAAGGATTACTCAGGGAAGGATTCTCGATGCAGTCACTCCCCCTCAAATTCAGGGCGGCATTCACAAGATCCTCAACGAGAGGAATATTTTCCTGACAGGCCAGGATCTTCTTGATGCAGGCATCGTTGAAGAGGTATACGTTCCGATTGGCGTAAGAACGAAGAAATTCATCCAGTTTCTCGGGCGAACCGCCCCTCTCATGGATTTCCTTAATTTTTTTCAGAAGATTTGCAAATTCTTCACGATTCATATAAATTCTCTTGTTGCGTCTGCAAAAAGAGAGTCTCAAAACACCGGCTGCGGCCTTTACCCGCATCGTCACAAACGCGAGAGCACTCTGTTGCAAACAGTTGAAATACCCGTTATCGGGAAAAATGTTTGTAGGTGCTCTACGTCAATTGTCCAGGTAGCGCTTACCCAGGTACCCTGCGGCTTTGTGCGGGCATTCGCAAAAAAGCTACAGCCCGTGCCGCGAACATCAAGCAGAGAGTTAAACTTGCCAGCACGTATGCGGATTAGAATAACTTAAATGTACAATAATCTTGTCCAGAATCAAAGAGGGGGATATAAACAAGAAGCCCGAGGCACTTGCCCCGAGTTTCTCAGCTATACTACACAATTAAGTTTTACTTGGATTCGGCAACCTCCTTCTGGAGGGTGGCCTTACACTAAAAAGGAACCCACCGGAAAGTGATGAGAACCAAAAAAAGGCGGCGAGCTGCTTGCTCGCCGCCTAGGAATACCCATTAGACTGGGGTTAATGCGAGGCGCATCTCACGCTATGCTGGTCCGCTATTACGCGTTTGTTTAAATGATGGCTGCTTTTGGAGCCTACATTCCAGCAGTCTTTGCGGACAATTACCTCCATGATCCTGATTCGCATTTTTTTTACATCCTCACAATAGCCATGTCCCCCGAGGCCGCTAGCTCATTACACACATGCTCCGCTAAGAGACTCGCAATAACGTTCTTGGGCTGGTAGACGTTTTCGTAGGATTTCGGACGCAACACACTTAGGCTGGCCGGCATCTATCAGAATATCCTTTCCCTGGACGATTCCAGTACAAAGGTGGTTTTTATGGCAATCGTTCGCGCCACATAGCTCAAGGCATTGAATAATTCAAGCACAAAAGCCGGCTAATCGTTCCCTTACGTCGAAGGGGCTCTCACACGTCCGCCTGTTAGACGAACGCGAGAACAGCATCCACTTAACGCTTGAACCTGGGTCGTTTCAACTTTCTGCGGGAGGCTCCACAATCAACATTCCATTCATTCAACATACATACTAATGGTACTAATGATTCCATCACTGTCACAAGCGGTAGTCTACAGATTCGAACAATACATAAAACAGCATCTACCGAAGCAAAGAGAAGATTCACGTTTCGCACTTTCCTTACGCATTCTTTCAAGTCAGTTTCTTATGGTCCCGCCAGCCTTACCTTAGCAGATTCGCCCGTCAAGCTTTTGCCTTCGAGTAGCCACGTGACCCCGAGCCCGTCGGCTTACACGGGTATTCCCAAAACCGAGGCGATCATCTTGATTCGCATTTCTGTCTTTTCCTTTTCAATCTTTGCCAGCAGGTTATAGTAACCGCCAACTTCTGTAATATTTTTCGGGGCCGGCATACGGCTAGGCTTTACTTCGGATTCATCCGCAATGCGCTGGAGAATCTTAAGCTTAACAGCCATAACCTCTGGAGAGGTTTCCTGTTCAATAAGTTTTTCCGCTAGTTCTGCAAAACTTGACATATACTATTTTTTCCTGTATGGAGTAATCTACAATTAAATACACATTCAGTTTATACGCATATAAGAAAAATGGTAAAAAAAATTAAAACTATTTTTTAGATTCAAACAAATTTATTATAGGGGCAAACATATTTTCAAGAGAGGAAATAATTCCAACAATAAATGAGTATAAAGACTCCCCATCATACACCATTTTTATGGTCTTCATAATTTCATCGGGAAAATCAAGTTTTGATGATTTTCTAACACTCGTATGGCAAAAAATACCATTAAAATTTTCTGCATCACTCTTATTTTTAAATAAGCCTATTTGCCAGGGCCATTGATCAGCCTTCATTGAATGCGTCCATTTTTTATTGCCTTGCAAATATTTTATTAAAGAGCATAACGCTTCTACTTGCACAAGAGGCATCTTTGCATAATGAATATATCCTCTGTATTTTGTAGAAAGAGTTGTAACCTCACCAGACTGAATAACACAGCCATTTTCATCAACATCATCTTCTGCATATATATCATTATATACTTTGACTACACCCACTTTGTTTGACCACTTCGCGGCATCAGAAGATGAAATGACTTTCTTCACAATTTTTTTTATGGCATATTTTTCTTTTAAACCATTTATCGTTGACAAAGATTCGTCCTTTACATATTCAACCCTTTTTTTATAACCAGGGTATTTTTTTAAAGCAGCCTCAAAGTCACTGTCATTAGAGACGTACACTTCACTTTTTGTATAAGCAGTAAGATACTCATTGATTTTAACATCTTTACCATTCACTTTTTTCGTGATGACATGGGGAGACAAATAACCAATATTACTCACTTCTATCGCAATGCTCGATTTGCTCATTTCTTCATTTCCGCCAATTGCATCGTGACCCAAGTGAAAAGCCCAATAAGAATCATCAAAAAGGCGATATATTCGTCCAGAACGGTCGACAACATATGCAACAGATCCAGAATCTTTAGGATGCGTTAAATCCTTAACATCCCCTTTAATATATCCAGCAGTATAATGTAAGCAAATACTCCTTTTACCAGAAACTTCTTTATGATAATAAAGTTGTTTGGAATCTAAATCAGAAGGAACAATGTCCGTTATAACAGAACCACCAAATGTCTTTTTAGTATCCTTACTTCCGGTCCTTGAAATATATTCTTGACCAACAACTTTGTAATCTTTTTCTGCAATAATTTCCGCGTAAAACGAATCTTCATACGCCTTAATATTTTCTGCTCTCATAATTAACCTACTCAGACTTTACGAATTAATTTTCTTCACTAAATCCGGATTATCGCTTTGGAAGGATTGTGACAATTCTTTAATCGCATCTTCAGATAGATCACCGAAACCCATTAAACCCATCAACTCTTGAGCACTAGCATTTGGATTATTTTTACGAACTTCTGACACCCTCTCATAGACACTCTTTAAATAATCTATTAGAGGATTCCCTTCTGAAAGTGATATTGAATCATCTTCTTCGGCTTCTTCAGAATCAGGTTCAACATCATTCTCATTTAATGAACGGTCTCCATCTTCTTCTTCCTGCTCGACATCTACAACTTCCTTCGGTGTTTCGGAATCACCCTGTTCATCTTCTTTAGGTTGCACAGGTTCAGTTTCGTCATCACCACCAGAACCGTTGTCAGAGCCACCGTTGCCGGTGCCGCCACTGCCGGAGCCGCCGCTGCCGGAGCCACCGTTGTCGCCCTTGCCGCTGCCGGAGCCGCCGCTGCCGCCCTTGCCGCTGCCGGAGCCACCGCTGCCGCCCTTGCCGCTGCCGGAGCCACCGCTGCCACCGTTGCCGGTGCCGCCACTGCCGCTGCCACCGCTGCCGGAGCCGCCGTTGTCCTTTTCCTTATCTGAATCGGATTCCTTCTCAGACCCCTTCTTGGAATTATCATTCATGATCTCAAGAGCCTTCGTCGCCATCGCGGAAGTCTTATTTACAATATTGTCGCGGCCCTTAGCAGCACTTTCAACATTAGCATTGATCTGGCTCGTGAGCTGATCCATACCGGTCATATCGCTAAAGGTCGGCGTCTGCTTGGCAACAAGAGCAGAAATAAGGTCTGCTGCCGTAACAGGCGTTGTGGCCGCAGCACTCTGCAAGCCCATGGAACTAATATCCTTTGTGGTCTTTCCACCCAGATAATCCGTCCCGTTAAGGTAGCTGCTATCAATCTCCATCTTGTCAATCGGAGAATCCTGCCAGTTCCAGAAGCGGGTAAGGTCAATAACTTCGCTAACGTTGGTCTGGCCAAGCACAGCTTCGCCAATCATACCCTTCGTGGGGAGCGATATCACAGTCGTCGGGGCACGGAAACCATTTGTGTGGTAGCGATAGAGCTGATCCTGGATTTCAGCGGCAGTCCTTCCCAAATAATCAGCCAGTTCCTCCGGGAAGGTGAACGGGAAGAGCATGCAGTTTCCATAGAACCCAAGCATCTTGCGCACATTAATACAGTTAAGCAAGGGAACCCTACATTCACCGCCATCAGACTTACTTGCACCCTTTCCAGTATTATTCGAGCCTTCAGCATCCGAAGCCTTCAGCTTGTCAAAATTCATCTGTATCGTGTACTTGTCAAGCATCATGGCACGTTCATCACAACTCAAAGAGCGCCAAATGACCTGAGAATAATGCAAGGAATCAGTCACAATATGGTGCAAAGTCTCTTCCATCTTCTGGAATTCGGATCTCCTAAGCGTCTTTGTATCAGAGAACAGAGACACACTGGCAATAGATGACAGTGTAGAAGAAGAAAGTGTTGCAGAAACGGCCTGTCCATTCACGGAGACCTCGACGCTGTGGATGCGCAATGCCCCCAAGCCCCTAAGAACTCTCGCAGAAAAGACCACATTGGGATCCCGATAGGATTCAGGGAGGGCCTCCATGTAATGAGCCATGGACTTAAGGTCTCCCTTGCTATCCGTATTATCCTCAACAAAATTCTTCAATTTGTGATTATAATTGGCCAAGGCGATTTCCTGCAAATAATCCAAGTTAGCCTTCTTTAGGGTATAATTCAAGCCTTCACAGGAATAGCTCAATTTAATGACAGAAATATCTTCTACAGCAACATTCGACGGCAAGACGAAGGAGCATTCTGCAAGGCTGGAGCCCTCCTGATTACGTTCGTCACGGATATAGCTCTTAAGCGCATCACGGGTCTCCTTGTTTGTCGGAATATCCTTTCTATAATAGTTAAGACTTCCCGCAATACGTCCCCTTCCGTTTTTCAGGACCAGCGTTGCCGTGATATCGTCGAAGGATAGGAAATTTCCCATGAAAGAGAACTTGACGGTCTTGGAGCCAGTTTCAGCACCTTCGTAAACCCACTTGGGGCAAGCTGCATAGTTCTTGATCAGCCGTAAGCCAGAACGATACTTGTAAGGCAACGCGTTTTCAAGGGCGGTAGAGTATTTGAGCACAGTCTCATAGCGGCTTGTAAACCTAGCCTTGTTAAAGGACTCCATTTCTTCGTCAGGGAAGGTCAGGGAAGTTTCTGTACCAAGGAACTTGATCGTCTTAAGAGGCACAAAAAGGACCAGGTCGACGCTATCAATTGCCGTTTCAAGACGATACCTACGCATCACTTCCCAATACTGGATAGTCATGGCATGAGAATGGTTATGGTTGGCAATAATCTTCGTGGCAACAGAATCACTTACGTTGCTGGATGCAACACTAACGCTTACCCTCTTCGCCTGAGCAACACGATTAGAGGCAGTTTTAATATTCTGCTGGAACTTCTGTGCTGCGGCAGAGGCTTCGTTTTGAGAGTTGTTCTGATGGGCGCTAGAAGATCCGCTACTGGAGGATTTGCTGTAGCTACCGCTAATGGCAAGACTAAAACCGTTACCTGCACCGGCACCACTTCCGCCGACACCCCAGGAGCTGCTCTTGGATTTGAAACTGGAACCACCCGTCATCATCTGGTCAACGGCATAGTCATAGGCTGCGGTCGTATCGTCAATTTGGCGGTTGTCGTATTCCTCTGATACCTGGTCAACACCTTCCGCCAAGTCCTCAATTTCGTAAGTCTGCGTATTCTCGCGGACAATGAGACGCTGCTCTTCACCCGGAGCAAGAATCAATGAATACAGCAAATCGCCAAGAGCAAATCCGTCAGGAATCCATGCCTGATGCATGTTCAACTGATATCCCATGCCCAGGGTGGACATCTGCGGGGTCCCTTCCGGATTCATGTACAAGGCTTCCTTGAACAAATCTACATTGACAGGACTCTTCAAAGATTCTCGATCAAATTTTTCGCCATTTGCAGAAAGTTCCGGTTCAACCAGCCTCTGCAACATACTGTAGGTAAACATTCTGGATGGGGCGGTATCAGAAGACAACATCACAGGATTATCGTCATCGCCCATCAACTTTACAGAAGGAAGCGTTTTCTGTTCCTTTGCAGTATTTTCCTTGAACACGAGCCCAGAAACAACGAAACCATCGTCTTCCGGCGTAGAGTCCACGCCTTCCAGCACTGCCTGCAATTTCGCTTTGGACAGGCAATAATTAAACAGCTCCTGAATGTAATTGTCAAAGGAAGATTCTTTACCTGAATCAAACTTTCTGATCAGTTTATAGAGACATTCACTATCCCGTGCCGCATCTTCTTTACGCTTCCATTCCGCTTCTTCGCAGGACATTCCAGCAGAATTGTCATTCTCCTGACTAACGCCGTATTGAAAATCACGCAATACATCAACATACTTTTTGTAAATAGACGTTGCCCCTACGGAATCCGACAAACGGGTCAAACATTCATTAAAACGCCGAGTCTTTTGAAGCAAAGTTTTCTGTATTGTAGAAGACAAATATTCATCAAAGTCCATCCCTCTACATCCAATATCCGATTCCGTCAACTCGCCTTTTTTATAAAGAGCGTTACACTTGCTTATTTCAGATCTGGCTACAATACGAGATGCCAGGACATCCTGGATTCTTTCAACAAAATCGTACTCTTCAATTTTGCAAATAATATCAGAAGAATTTTTTATAAACTCCTGGCGTCCTTGAGAGTTCGAAATAATAATCTTTACAGATTCCTTAAAGCAGTATCTTTCGGGAAGCGCAATGATGAAACGCCCCGCAGCATCCGTAATGCAATACGGATTCTCAGCAGCTTCAGTTTTATCTTCTGCAGGACTTACCACGCCTTCGATTTCAACCTTAGCATTATCAAACGGAAGAACGATCTGTTCGCCAAATTCATCAAGTTTTGGTTTCCCGTTATTGTCAAAAGTCCTGATTTTCACAAGGCCCGAAATGGATCTGGGCAGCGGAAGAATGCAGTCAAGCTGGAAAATATCCGCCCAGGGTTCATCCAGCACCTGGTCAGAATAGTTTCCGTCGTTGTTAGAAGAGTCTACATCGTCAGCGTAGTACTGAACCGGCGAGTCATCACCAAAACCGTACGGGTCACAATTTCCATCCTTAAGGCCAGAAATGGCATTCTTGATTTGATCTAGGGAGAAAGTTGCCGCGCCACCCTTACTTTCCAGCAATTCCTGGAATTGCTTGACATCAAACACTTTTGATGTTGCAGTATCCTTTGCGGACTTAATAACATTGGCGATTTCTCTTTCGGAAGGCAGAAAGAAATCGGGCTGAGCAATCTGCAAGCTCTTGAGAATTGGATAGACCTTAGCTGCGCTCAATCGGGACAGGTCCTGAACACTGCGAATACCTGCCTGAACAAGCAAATAGGCCAAGTCCGTAGTCATGCCATCTACACGCCAAAGATCAGCCTGCTTGACCCATGCATTTACGTGATTGACATTAACATCCAGGGCAGTAGCAATCTTGGCTCGTTGATTACGCGTCTTGCAACGAGTCAAAAGCGACGCAACATCAAAAATGCGATTTTCGCCCAGTTTTTCAATCAGTTTCTTGCTTATACCTTTAATCGGCAGCAATGAAATTGAGATTGCCTGGGGTTTTGTCTTTGCGGCATACTGTTTATCTTTTGAGGCATCCTTGACAGAAGAATTCTTTTGCGATGACGCAGAAACATCAGTGGCCCCAAGCTGCACCAAAGACATCGCTGTGGCCCACAACTGATGGCCACGGCCTTCCGAAGTATTTTCAACAACAACTTTAAAATCGCTAGGGTTTATTGCAGAAAGAATTTCCTCGACAGTAACGTTGCTAACGTCAAAATCCTCAATGGAAGCAACCTTTTTGAAAGTAGCAACTTGTTTTTTCAGTTCTCTACTCTCTTGAATAAGATTGAAAAGAGCTCTAGTTTAACCAGCCGTCATTTGGGCAGCCATCTTAGTTATAGAATCATTATTGAGCAATGCCATACACAATTCTTTTGTTATAAAATTCAAATAAAGTAGCCACAATTTGTAATAAAACTGCTTTACTACGTTTGGTTATTACGCGCCAAATATAATTTCATTACAAACTATCAAGATACTTTGTACATAGTTAAATTTTCTTTACACAAGATTTATAAAACAAGCTAACAAATTACACATAAACAAACAATCACACACAAAAAAGCTTGACAAACTATTTTATATTTGTTACTTTATTCAAGCACCTTTAGTTCAAACAAGGTATGCCCTAGGGCAGAACACCACGAAGTCTTATGCCAAACAAAGGTTCTGCTGGTGTTGTATTGCACGTTAGCCGAAGCCTATTTTTGCAAAATTTTAAAGTCAATGAGAAAATTTCGGATTTGATCCAAGAATACATCATCGACCCCAGCATAATCCGAAACAAAATTGCGCATGGTCAATGGTCCATAGCGTTTAATCGAGAACATACAAACGTGAATAACGATATTGATTTAGAAAACCTGAAATGCACGGACATTGAAAAAAAATAAAATTGCATTACAATCAATTTCTCAATTAATCACGGACATCCTTGCTTCACCAAACAAAGCGCATATACGAGATTATTGGCCAAACGTATAAGAAATAATTCATTAAGAATTCCTTCTTTTTTAAAGTGGCCCCAGAAAGTTGAGCGCAACTTTCGGGGTTTTCCTTGTATTCGGCAACCTCCTTCATCTCGTCAACCATAAAAAAAGTCTGTAAACTTTTCTGTGAACTTTTCTGTGAACCAATTGAATTTACGGGCAGATTTGCAGCCAGGTTTCTTTGCTGCAGGACTTCTTTTGGGAGAATGCACTCCCCCAAATCTCATTTGCATCCAGCAAGAAAAGTCTGCACTCATCGACGATTGCGTCATGGACTTTTTTAAAGTCTTCGTCCGGCTCGTCAACCGATTTACGTTCCATGGCCATGATCAGGTAATTGGGCGTTTCGCCCCTGACGGCTCCCGTGCTGAACACCTTGCCTACCAGCACACGGAAATGGTCATTTATAAACTTATTGACATCGGGGTCATTCGGCAACACGGCCCAGAAGTAATACTTTTTTTCCAATAGTTTCAGGAAATTATCTCTAAACTTCCCTCGTGCCTCCCGCTTGAACTCGGTACGCATACTGGAGCTCTTGGCGGTATAGGCCTTGAGTACATACAGGAAGTTCACATTGTAGACCTGGAGCAACAATGTGTCGCGATCGAAAAGACGGTTCCTGAACTGTCGATTACGGTGTTCCCACAGATAGTCGTTCACCGTCACAACAGACTTGCCGTCATCGGCGAGCATTTCAGAGCCCCCAATCTCCCGCACAGCAGCCTGGACGCCGGGCACGTCCATGGGGTTCCGGGAATCCACCTCGCCGCGGATAAAGAAGTTGGGCGTTATGGAATAGCCTTCCGTCAGCTCGTCACGATAATGCACCCCCTGGTGGGAGGCATCCTTGTGCTCCTCACTATCAACAAAATCGGGACTAAAGAAATCCTGGATGATGTTCTTGGCGTAGGTAAACTGCTTGGCGATGGACTCCCCACGGATATCCGCAGGATCACTATAATACTTGCTGTCGCCAATATGCCAAATCTTTTCGGGATCGCCGGAATTGAAAATCAGGGCATTTTCCTTATAAAGGTGGTCGATAATCTTGCCGTCATCCAGGTGCTTCTTTTTCTGAAGTTCCGGGGAATCGTCACCCACCAGTTTATCGATCATGGCCTCGAACACGTTATTATACTTGCTGGTGAGCAGGTATTCGCTGGTGAAGTCGCTGGCCCTGAAGTTGCCGCCCCATTCAAAGAAGGCCTTCATGATATTATACAGGCGCAGGAACTTGTCGGCAAAGTACTTGTGCTTTATACGGCGCAGTTCCATAAGGCCCCTGTGGCCAAGCAAACGACGGAACTCGTTCACCCGCATGGGGGCGTAGAATTCCGACCTGGGCATCTTAAAGCCGAACACCTCGTGGATGTAATTCATGGCCGAAAAGTACAGAACAATCAGACGGTCATCCAAATCGAAGACCTTCCTCTTGTTCACCAGTTCCATATAAATCGGAGTCTCGCCCTGCATCACAGGCATCCTCCGCATGGTCCTGCGCCAGTCCACACGGTTATTACCGCTATGCACATTCTTGCTCACGAATACGAACAGGCTCCTGTTCTCTTCGTAAAAACGCTCCATGGAGTTCTTCACGTCGATCAATGTGGGGCAGGCCTCGCTGCTGGAGAAATTCCTGGCGTCGGGCGCCTCCATGCTCTTGTCGTTCGGGTTCCGCAGTCGATACTGCCCAATCGAGGAACACACCCACATAGACAACTCCGACATGTCCCTGACATCCTTATCATTGATCTTCTGTTCAATGGAAGTTCCTAGGAACACCTTGGGCAGCACAAAGGTTATATCCTTCCCCGTAAAAACATACCCCACGCCATCCAGCTTGTTGTCGCGAGTCACAAAGCCGTTGGGTAAATTCACGAAACGGCCATGCCCATCGACAGGCAGGACAGTTTTCAGGTAATCGAGGGAATACCGTTTCTGTTCAAAGAGGAAGTTCATTATTCGGCAGGCTTATCGGCAACGAACTCTTTCACTTTTAGATTTTCATCCATGATATGCTGCAATATTTTAACAGTACAGGCCTTGTCCTTGAACAACCTCTGGAATGTAACCTTGCATTTCTTCTTTTCTTCAAATTCCCATTCAAAATGGAAGACATTGACCTTATCAGGTTCATCCTTGTATACGGAATCCCACAGATAGAACATCACCTTGGAAAGGAACATGTCCATGTCAATCTTTGAACCTTCCTTAGGCTTGACGAAGAACTCGCCCATCTGCTTGTCTTCACTTTCAGTTACATCGTAGATATCTTCATTGACCTTTTCCAAAAAGTCAAGCCAGTCGTAATTTTTTTCGCCAATTTCGATAAAGAACTTAGCCTTTTCATGCTCATAGTTGATAGGCACATATTCCCAGTCGAAGCGACGCTTGAAGGCACTGTCCATAGGGAACAGGGACTGGTCGCTGGTATTCATGGTGGCGAGGATGTTGAAATTGGGAGGGAGTTTGAGTTTTTCGGGCATCCCCTCTATTTTCTGATCATCAAGCCATTGCGCAAAATCTGCATCAGGTTCAATCTCGTAACGAGAGCATCCTTCGTCGTCACGATCCAGCAGCTGGAAAATATCACCAAAAATCTGGGCACAGTTGCCACGGTTGATTTCTTCAATGACCAAGTATACCTGATTATCTGCAGTAGATACACTTCCCGCAGCACGGAACTTTTCCCATGCCGCCTTGTATGCGTTTGCGAAAACTTGAGGAACGAAAGCATAATTAATCGACATGGTCAACATTTTTTCTTTCAGGAAAGTTCCCACAGCGATTCCATTACTCATCTGCGTTGAAACTGATTGATCATTTTTATCCCCTACAAGAGGAGTTCCACACACAACATTCTTTTTATTTTCAACAGAAGATAGAGAGGTTGAGTATAATGCGGAAAATTTCAACAAATCGTGAGTACCGGTAGTAAACACTTTTGCTTTTCCCTGTAATTCCTCAAACGTGAGAATATCTTCATTAAAAGATTCTTTTCTTTGAACTGGTTTATACGAACCAACAAACTGGGCATAATCATAATCAGGATGGAACGTGGTGCGAAAAACTTGATCCCTTGGCATTTTTTTCAAACAATATTCACCATTAGAATCATCAAGTCTAAACGATTTGCCTGTACCGGGGGCACCGAAGAATATTTTTTGACAGAATCTAGCTAATTCACTTTTTTCGCTAGACTTTTCGAGATAAATTCGAGCAAGAGCATATATCGTAGAATTATATCCATATTCAAACTTGTCAATTTGAGACGTACCTGTTAATTTTTCTCTCAATTCAACGGCATTCTGATTAGGATTTTCTCTCAGCGACGCAATAAATTCAGACACAATGTCCTTAGATATAGTACGGACCCCCTCCGCACCTTTATTCCTGCTAAGAACTCGGTAACAAAGCCTGTCTGCATCAATAATCTCTATTTTATCATTTTTATCGCCAACATGAAGCATGGTCAAAACTGATTACCTCTATTTAGTTTTTCTAAGGAAAATGGCCAACAATTTTAATATAACCATTTTCTATTTAATCAACGTCTTCACATACTCTCTATTCAGCCAATAGCACATTTTCTTCACCTGGAATCCCTGTGCGCCTTCTGTGGTATCGGCAGCATTCTGTGCTTTGGGTCGGATATGGCAAACAGGATTATCCGCAGTCTTCATAAAATATTCGTAGTTACCCAATTGAACTTTCAATTGGGTATCTTCCCATAGAATCCTGCCATACTTCAAATCTTCCACGGGCATGGTCCAGAACATCACCTTTTCAAGGCGAACCTGCTTATCATCCTTAACTTCGGGCTTTCTGAATATCACAAACAAGAATCGCTGTGTGAACATCTCATAGAGGGCTGAATTTTCCCAACAGTCTTCCTCTACAATTTCCTTGTAGTTCACATTAGGGAACGACATGGCTTCCTTGAGATTGCCGTTCTGTTCCAGTCGAATGGTCTTAACGGCAACCCCGGCCTTTTCAAATTCAGCAATCTTGTCTTTCTTGATTCCTAGAATAGCTCGACATACATTGTAGGCCATGGATTTTGCCTGGCCAAAATTCACGTTCAATTCCGTTTCAATTTCGGCAATGGTCTTGCCATAAAATCTTTGGAACTTCCGTTCAATCAGCTGTTCAAACGATTCTCCCTCCCGATAATCCTTCACATCGCGAACAACGCTTTCTGTATCGGCAAGAGTCTTCTCGATTTTCTTACGTTGCTTGTCGCTCATGAACACATCGCTGAACATTTCAGGATGTTTCAAGGAATCTAGGATTATGGAATTAATGTATTTGGATTTTATGGAGTAGGCACGCTGGGGAGCCTTTTCAGTAGAATACGGCTGTTCACGCATTTCTGCGCCTGCCTTAGAACCCTTGGTACACGCAGCAAGATAAAAGGTATCTCCCTCCGAAAGTTCATGAGCCTTGCCCGCAAGAATCTTATTATGGATTACAGTCCAGTCGTCCTTAATAATTTTCAGATCAGCTTCGGGGAAATTCCACAAACGGATAATCTTAAAGAGTTCATCAAAAGGCAGCTTAAACTCTTCATGTAAATAGAACATCAGCAAGATTAGCTGATTCTTTTTCCAAAAACTACTTTCATGAAAATTCTTCTTCGATTCCTCAACATAGTCGATCATGTTGAGGACCAATCGTTCCTTAGAGACCATGCTGCCATCAGGAAGTCTCTTCAATGGAGTACACTTCAGCTCCACCCCGGCATCAGCAAAGTCAGCCTCGGATATGGAATTAGGTTCATAGCCAAAGTGATATTTTTCTACAGCGTTGCCAAGCCCGCCTTTTCCAGATTGGACTTGCCTTGCTTCGGGATGAATATCCCATAAAGACTTGCCCAACAAATGTCGGGCATAATTTAAAATAGACTCCTTGGAGTGCTTATCATAAGGCAATTCCAAGTCAGCCATTTTCTACATCCTGGCTAGCAAGACTTTACCGATTGCAGTAACGATTCCCGTAACCAAGGCATTCCCCATCAAGAAAGCCCTACGCAAATCGCTTGCGCCTTCCGTGTGGTTGTCGGGGAACATGTTCAAACGTTCCAATTCAACAGGAACCAAACGACGATAGCGTCCATCCTTGGTCTTAATCACGTGCTTAAAGCGAGAGGCACCCTTGCCGCCTTCGCCGGTGATGATGGTACGGGAAGGCTTATCCAAGGAATCCGGGAAGGCCATAGGGCCTTCGCTGTAATTGTATTCAAAGCCTTCCGCAGTGGTACGCTTTTCAGACTTTCCGCCCTTCTGATACTCCCACTTAGGTAGTTCTTCGGCATCGATATAGAAGCTTTCAGGAACGTCCTTGTCGTCCACAAGGAGTTCACCCAAGGTCAAACGAGGACCATCATACACAGGTGTCACATCAAAGGTACACACCTTTCGATTGCACATGAAGCCTGCGGTAAAGAATGGAGAATTCTTCTTATCCTTGTTGAACTCATTGGAGACCTGAACAAGGTCGCCTTCAATTTCAAATTCATTCACCTTGGCCTTTTCGGACATCTGGCACCTAAAGGATTCGGCCATTACACCCTTCTCCAAAATCCACTCCGATTCCTTAGTCTTTGCACTGGCCTTCGCTAGTTTGGTATCGTTCTTGTAGGCAACCATGTAAGTACGACGGCGACGCTGGGGCATGCCATAATCGGCAGCATTAATCACGCGCCATTCCACGCAATAGTCAAGATCAGCAAGAGAAGCCAAAATAATGGCAAAATCACGACCGCGCTGCTTTACTGGAGACTTCAAGAGTCTATCCACGTTTTCAAGCATCAAGAACTTTGGAGCATCATCTCCATTTTCACGAAGAATCCGATAAATCTGCCACCAAAGAACACCCTTCTTCCCTTCAATGCCACCGGATCGCTTAAGGGTCGAAGCAACGGAATAGTCCTGACAGGGGAAACCACCGACAAGAAGGTTAGCCTTTGCAATTTCCTTCGTCGGTACACTTGCAATATCCTGATTGGAATGGCCTTCGACACCAAAACGCTTCTGGTATATATTCGAGGCATCCTGGGTCTTGGTAGAAGGTTCCCACTGACTGCTCCAAACAGTCTTGTACCGGTCAGAAGCCCGTTCCAACCCTATACGGAACCCGCCCACGCCAGCGAACAGCTCGATAACTCGAACATCCTTACTAGATGTCTTTACCGCATCATTAAAAAGATTGGTCTGATTCTGCGCCGCAGAATACTTTGCAATAGGTTCGCAAACAGCATTTTCAACAATCTTAGCAGGCTTAGGGTACTTAGTAGGCACGAGAAAGGCTCCTATTTTTTTTCACCTCAAATATAAGTATTTTCCCGTGTCACTCTATGACATTTTCATCATCCGACAGCACGAGTAAATCCTGAACAGCCTCAAGAACGTATTCATTTTGGAGCCAAAAACATTGTTTTGTCATCACATCACCATTTGGCAACTTGCTTCCATTAAAACGACTATATCGAGTGTCTGAATATCTAGGATTTTTCAAATCATAATAAACCTGGCTCGTATGTGGCCTTATCGCAATGATGCGGTTCATGTCACAGGACGCTCTGCATTCACGATATTTTTCGGAACCCTTATGAATGTTTTGAGAATCAGGAAAACTATTCCAAACTATCGGCTTTCCTTTATCTCTATTTTTCACAAAGAAGCGGACCTTATTTTTTTTCACAATAGATCGAATATCGCTCCATCCCTTCTTTATTTCGTCAACATCACCTTCCGGCACGGTCCAGAATTTCACTCCTCTAAATCTAAAACCATCATCAGACTCCTGGAATACCGCCCAAAAGAATTCCCTTTCAACAATATCCAAATATACAGAGGACTTCATCCATGATTGGCTGACCAATTCATCAAATTCAAAAGCAGGAAAGGATATATCCTCATTCATTGATCCATCCTTATTTACTTTTAAAGTTTTAACGTAAATGCCAGCTTTTTCAAATTCCTCTGCTTTATTACCCTTTATTCCAAGCATCATAAAAGTCGTCTTAGCCAACTCAGCTTTATTCGGTTTACTACTGCGCGAAGAAAGCCAATTTTGATATTCCGCTTTTTTCATGAGTTGTTTTCGAATTTCGAAAATCGTTTGACCTTTGTACTTCTGAAATTTTTCACAAACAATTTCTTCAAGCGATTTTCTAGCAAGTTCTCTTTCATCCTTTACAATTGATTCATACTTTTGCCTGGCTTGAAAAGCAAAGCTTTTATCACCAGGTTTATACATAAGGATTCCAGATTTAATATACTCTGAAAATATTTGATTCATGTACGAAATCTTAAATGAAAAAGCTCTCTTTCCATTTTTGGGTGCCGGAGATAAATATTTCGCACGACGTTCATGCAATTGATTGTATCGTTTTCCATTTACACAATCTCGTATATATTCATAATCTCTCTTGATTTGAGGCAAATCACAGCGAGGAATCGTCATGTACACGGATTTGTAAAACGGAAATTGAAAAGGTTTAAGTCCATCTAATGCGCGATTGATATAATACACTAATAGAATCAATCTACACTTTTCGTAAACATGAGAATCTTCAAAATTCTGAGGAAGAGACTCTTTACTATTTATCATTCCTAAAACAAGTCGTTCCTTCACCCGTAATTCATTTGATTTTAATTCAACAAGCTTACTCACTTTCAGCTCAACACCACATTCCTTTATATCACAACGTCTATCGCTATTAGCAGGTATTCCAAAATATATTTCCTGAACAAGGTTGCCAATACTTCCCTTTGCGTATTTAACAGTTTCCCCATTCTGAAGAATCCCTCCCGTTATCCTTTTTTCCTGATAGCGGTCTAATATCTCAGCTCTCTTCTTGCCTTGTTTTTCTAATTCATAGACATCACCAACAACATGCCCTTCCAAAGCCTTTGCATGTCTTAAAACGTCCTTTTCGCTTGAAGCGTCAAATTCATAGTTCAACTTATTTAATTTCATATGGATTCCTAATTTGCCTAAATTATTTTGCTTCCCATGTCAGCACGGGGAAGCCGTCATTGAGTTCCGATGCATACACAAAATCGTTGCCCAGGAGTTCCGCGAATTCCTTGGTCTTTATTTCGTCGGCAGACTTTGGAGTGGCAACGCCACCGCCATCGTTACGACCAAAGGGTTTCTGTTCGCCTTGCGTTAAGTAATAAAAATCTGCAATGGTCGAATTGTAATTGGAGCCAATCATCAGGCCAACCAGAGTATCGCCATCGACCTTGCCCGTGCTGTAGGCGGAGCTATTTATACCTTCCTTATTGTAGCTAAAGATCCCGCCTACATATTCCTTACCACTCACATCGCCTACGTTATAAAAAAAGTTTGTAGTTGTATAAACCTGGGAACCAACAACTCCACCAACACCGTACTCCCCTTCCACATCGGCTACGTTGCCAAAGTCACTCAGTTTTCCTGTACAAGAAATTCCCAAAACACCTCCAACGTATCTTTTTCCAGCAACATCCCCTTCATTATATGCATACACAATCCTGCCACAAGGGTAGTAATCGGCACAACTATACGAAGAAGAATTGCTGTAAGTAGGAATAGAAGGGTTTCCTCCACAGTGGCCAACGGTGCCGCCTACAAAATGGACGCCTTCAACCTTGCCGGTATTTTTCAAATAGCTAACATCGTTGTCATTAGTCGCACCAATGCCACCTATCACGCCACCTACGTAGCCAAAGCCACTAACATCGGCATAATTTACAGCAGTCTCTATCAATACGTGGGTCGCACATCCAGCAACACCACCCACATTATTCTTTCCTGTGACGATTCCCTTGTTGTAGAGTCTCTTGGCAACAACGGCATTTTGATAACTCACTCTGTAAAGTTTGCCCACAACACCGCCAGCACAGTCATCAGCTCCCGTTACACTAGCCTCATTTTCAAGATCATTAGTGGTACCAATGCTGTAGCCAATCACACCCGCGGTGTACTTGCCCCCCTTTACCCAGCTATTTTCCACTGTCAAATTCAGTACAGTCCCACTCACATTCCCCAAAAGTCCATTGTGCGTACTGGTGGTATTGATGAACATCCCGCTAACAACATGTCCGTTGCCATCAAAGTTCCCGGCGAAGGCTACGTTGGAATTCCCGATAGGGGTCCACTTGTGGAGTTTCGTTGAATCAGCCACCAGGGCGCCCTTATCGTCGATGATTTTGCCTTCGTTCAATATGATGTCAGCCCCAAGCTTGTAATGTTTTTCCAAGTAGTTAGCATCCTTGGCTCCAATCACAAATGAAAGGTGAGCCAGTTGCTCCGCGGTCATAATCATGTAGGGTTTCAGCTTTGTTCCTGCCCCACAGGCAAATTCCTTTGCCGTGGTTCCGTCCCATGGCCTGCCCGGTTCACCCGCGCAATCATCTTCTTCTTCGTCAACCGCTACGCTGCCAGAAGATTTTTCATCATCTTCAACAGAGGAACCTGGCATTCCGTTAACGGAGCTAGAACTCTTGCCAGACTTTTGGGAACTGGAGCTCAATTCAACATCGTCATCTTCTTCGCTGGAACAATCCACCGTATTGGAGCATGCCACCGCAAACAAGGCGGCACAGCCAAACAGCAACAAACCCTTAAAACGCATAAAAATCTCCTTACTCCCATCGAAAATAGATTATTCATGTGCAAAATTATGACATTTGGGCCATTTAGCTACTATAAGTGATAATAGGGGGCAAAAGTTTCATTTTCCATCCTAAAAAACAGACTCCATTGTCGAATAGGCAACAGAACCGATAGCACCACCAACATTCTTACAGATTTCTATTATATGGGCTCTTTCAGAATGGACATTCCCGTTAAGGCAGACATCCTGAATTATTTAAAGGCCAATTAATTTTATGAAGACGATTGAAGTTGTAGCAGGCGTTATTAAAGAAGGTAACA
>DCGZ01000023.1 GCA_002314675.1 Fibrobacter sp. UBA1765
GGCGCCCTCAAGATGAATCACCCGGAAGGTATCGAGCCGCCGTTTACTACTACGGCCTCCAGCTCCGAGCATCACCTGGCTTACGGCGACGACTTCTTCTACGAAACGACCAAATATACTCCGCATAGCCCGTACTCTGCAAGTAAGGCTGGCTCCGACCATTTCGTTCGCGCCTTCCACGACACCTACGGCATGCCCACCATCGTGACCAACTGCAGTAACAACTACGGCCCGTACCAGTTCCCGGAAAAGTTGATTCCGCTGTTCATCAACAACATCCGTCACAAGAAGCCACTTCCGGTTTACGGCAAGGGCGAGAATGTTCGCGATTGGCTCTTCGTTGAAGACCATGCCCGCGCTATTGATGTCATTTTCCATAACGGAAAGATTGCCGAAACCTACAACATCGGCGGCTTCAACGAATGGAAGAACATCGACATCATCAAGGTTGTGATCAAGACTGTAGATAAACTTCTTGGCCGCGCCGAGGGCGAAGACATGAACTTGATTACTTACGTCACCGACCGTCTTGGCCACGATGCCCGCTACGCTATCGACTCTACCAAGCTCCAGAAGGAACTGGGCTGGGAACCGTCCCTCCAGTTCGAGGAAGGCATCGAGAAGACTGTCAAGTGGTACCTGGACAATCAGGAATGGCTGGACAACATCACCAGCGGCGATTACGAAAAGTACTACGAGAACATGTACAAGGGCAAGGTTTAAGTCCTTTACATTTGTAGAATTATGGGAGTCGGTAAAATGGCTCCTTTTTTACTAAATTGCATATTATGTCTTGGATCGAATCTAAAAAGTGCTCTGCGGCTGAAGCTGCCGAAATGATAGTTGATGGCGACGTTCTTGGCGTGTCCGGCTTTACGTTGGCTGGTTACCCGAAGGAAATTCCGACGGCCTTGGCTGACCGTGCTCAAAGACTTCATGATTCTGGAGTTCCTTTCAAGATTACGCTTTTTTCTGGTGCTTCTACAGGTGACTCCTGTGATGGAGCTTTGGCCCGTGCAGAAGCGGTTAGCTTTAGAATGCCTTACCAGTCGAACCCCGCACTACGCAAGGCTATTAATGCAGGAACAATCAAGTACATCGACGCTCACTTAGGCAAGATGGGCCACTTGGTGCGCACCGGAGCTGTGCCTTGCCCGACTATAGCCATTGTCGAAGTTACTGCAATTTTGCCGGATGGCCGCGTTTGCCTTTCTACATCGGGTGGCAATTCGGTTACCTATTTGGAAATGGCACCTCGCATTATCCTTGAATTGAATACTCGTCTGGGTGATGCTTGCGTGGGTATTCACGATGTCGCCTTGCCGGAATTGCCACCACATGCAAGACCGCTCCCGATTTATTCTGCGGCAGACCGAGTGGGCGATACCTTTGTGCAAGTTGACATAAACAAGGTTGTTGCCATTGTTGAATCTTCTCGCTATGACGAGGTTACCCAGTTTGTAGAGCCCGATGATGTTTCTCGCAATATCGGAGAACGCATTTTAGACTTTATCCGTTTTGAAGAATCCAGGGGACGCTTGCCTAAGGGGCTTGCATACCAGAGTGGTGTTGGCAAGGTGGCGAATGCCGTTCTAAGTGCAATGGCCGCAGATGACCGCTTGCAGCAGATTGACCTGTACACGGAAGTGATTCAGGAAGCGGTGTTGCCGTTACTCAAGAATGGCAAGCTTGGCGTTGCCTCTGGTACAGCTCTTACATTGTCGGAAAGTACCCAAAAGGAATTTGTTGCAAATTCTAGCGAATGGAAAAAGCATTTGATCATTCGTCAGCAAGAAGTTAGCAACAGCCCAGACGTGATTCGCCGCGTTGGCGTGATTTCTATGAATACCGCTCTTGAAATGGACATTTTCGGGAACGTGAACAGTAGCCTTGTTTCTGGCTCTGCCATGATGAACGGCATTGGCGGTTCTGCTGACTTTGCGCGTAACTGCATGCTGGGATTTTTCATGACGCCATCGGTTGCAAAGAATGGCGCAATCAGTTCCGTGGTTCCGTACGTTAGCCATGTGGACCACCCGGATCATGATACCATGATTTTTGTCACGGAACAGGGGCTTGCGGACCTTCGTGGCCTTGCTGCCGAAGACCGTGCTCGCCTGATTATCAGGAACTGTGTTCACCCGGATTTTAGGGAGCCGCTTACGGATTTCCTGGAATATAGCTTGAAGCATGCCAAGGGCGTTCACATGCCGCTTGCGCTTTCCCGTGCCTTTGAAATGCACGAGAAATTCCTTGAAACTGGCAAAATGCTTTAACGCCTATACAACCCTATTTAAATTGTAGGGAATTGAAAAGTTGCTACCAATTAGCTATATTTTACCTGTAATTTTTAAGGTATTTTATGGACCCGAAATCTTTAGCTCAAGAAATTATTGCAGGTCGTCGCCTAACTCGTGAAGATGACTTGAACGCCTTTATCACTTGTGATTTGAAAGAACTTTGCGAAGGTGCCGACCAGATTCGCGAAAAGCTTTGCGGCAAGCGTGTTGACCTTTGCACGATCATCAATGCACGCAGCGGTCGCTGCCCAGAAAACTGCCGTTATTGCGCACAGTCTGCGCACAACCATACGAACTGCGAAGTTTACGATTTCTTGGATGAAGATACGATTGTCAAGGAAGCAAAGGCGAACGAAGCCGAAGGCGTTGACCGCTTTGCGCTTGTTACTGCTGGCCGTGCCTTGACCGGTGAAGAATTCGAAAAGGCTTTGCGCACCTACATGCGCTTGCAAAAAGAAACTGGCCTTGGCCTTTGCGCTAGCATGGGGTTCCTTAGCCGTGAACAGTTCAAGGCTTTAAAGGCTGCCGGCGTTACACGCATCCATAACAACCTTGAAACATCTCGTCGCAACTTCCCGAATATTTGCACGACCCATACTTACGAAATGAAGGAAGCCACAATCAAGATGGCTCAGGAAGAAGGCCTGAGTGTTTGCTCCGGAGGCATCATTGGCATGGGTGAAACTTGGGAAGATCGAATCGACATGGCCATCAGCCTTTTTGAAATGGGTGTCAAGTCTATCCCTATCAATGTGCTTACGCCGATTCCTGGCTCTCCGTTAGAACATGAACGTCCCTTGATCGAAGACGAAATTTTGCGTACGATTGCGATTTTCCGCTACATAAATCCGGAAGCTCAGGTGCGCCTAGCGGCCGGTAGAATTACGACTACGAACAATGGCGAAGTTGCGTTCAATTCTGGTGCAAGCGCTACAATCACGGGCAACATGCTTACAACATGCGGCGCAACCATCAAGGGCGACCGTGAAATGCTGAAGGCGATGGGCCGCGAAATCGTCTAGTCTGGAATCTGTAGTCAGTCGGCTGTAGGCTGTCGGCAGAAAGTGTAATTTATTATGTCGTTGCGAGCGAAGCGCGGCAACCTAGAACAAGATACAAGAAACTGTTGACACAAAATCTCTGGATTGTTTCGCAGGGCCAGAGGCCCGCTCTCTCACCTAATTAAAAGACTTGTAGATGTTTAGTATCGCAAGTACCTTGCCGATTATTGCCGGGATGCCTGGGCAAAGGAAGCAAAGGATTACGCGTGTCACGCGGTTTTTCCACCAGCGCTTTACTTGCCAAATGTCGTCTGCGAGAGTTTCCATTTCGCCTACGCGTGGCGGTCTCATGTATACTTGCGTGAGCGCTGTAAAGAAGCCAACACCAACAAGCGGAGTAAGGCCCGTAAACGGGGCCGCGATAAGTGCTACAAGAATTGTGAGCGGGTGGCCGCCTGCAATGATTGTTCCAAGCATAGCTCCACCGCCAGTAAGCATTGCCCATTGCAATGTCGCTTCGCCTGCCTTTTCGATGCCTGCGTGGTAACCGAGCGCAACAAGGCTTGCAATGATTGCAATTGGAATCGCCCAGCCGATAATCTTCCAGCCAATAGACTTTGGCGGAATGACTTCAATTGCTGCGCGGTCGATTGGCTCGTCATTTTCAATAATCTGCTTGATGCCTGCGCGATGACCCGCACCGACGACAGCGACAATCTTTTTGCCTTCGGCTTCGCGAATGCTGCTTGCTAGGTAGGCGTCGCGTTCGCTAATCAAAACCTGCTTGATTTCAGGGAATGTCTTTCCGAATTCCTGCATCATCGTGTTGAGCGTGTCTTGCTGCTTCATTTTTGCAAGGTCTTCTTCGCTGACTTCGCTCTTGTCGAAAATACTTGCGAACAGCCCGCCAATGAGCGACATCTTGCGGTACCACGGTGTGCATGCAAATGCCCTGCGGAGCGTGATTTTGATGTTGCGGTCAGAAAGTACTACAGGGATCTCTTTTTCGCGTGCCTTGAGAACTGCGCCGTAAAGTTCTGCGCCTGGCTTTACACCGGTTTGAGCGCCCATTCTTTTTTGGTAGGAGCCTAGCACCAGGTTTGCGATAAGCGTACCGAGCTGCTTTTGCTTGATGATCTGCTTAAGATCCATCTTTTTCCAGCGCTCGGGGTCGTCCAAGGATTGCAAACGTCCTTCGTCAAGTTCGACGCATACGGCATCGGGAGCTTCGTTTTCTATAGTACGCTCGACGAGTTGCTTGGAAGCTTCGGAAATGTGGGCCGTGCCAATGAGTATGATTTCCTTGCCGTCTTTTTGTATGCGGACAATATCTTGATTGTCGACTTCTAATTCGTTTGCTGTATCTTGCATGGGTGCAAAATTAAAAATTAAGGGGGAGAAAAGGGTTAAAGTTAAGCCTTAAAACCTTGTTTAAGGAACATTTTTTACTGCATACCACTCCAAATTGGAATAATTAGATATATTTGTTCTAGTTATTGGAGGTTTATATGTTGAAGAAACTTATCGCTGGCTGTGCCTGTGCTTTGCTTATGGCATGCGCTGGTGTAAAGAGCGATGACCCGGATGCAATTAATGACGCCCTCGTAGGCTTTGCAACCTGTGCCCAGAGTGCTCGCTGGGAAGAAGCCTTGCAGTATGTAACTCCTAGTGAAGCTTCCCAGATTAGTGAACGCGGTACGTTTAAGCCTGAATACCAGAAGGCAGCGTCTCGTCTTCCGCTTTCTACCATGCGCCGCATGCAGTGGACTGTTGATGGCAACGGTCGCCTTGTCGGTATCAAGGCTGTCATGGACGAAGCAAATGAACGTTATGTAGTTTCTGAAGGCCAGTCTCAGATTGGTACAAAGGATTACTTTGAAAAGCGTGAGCAGAAGCACATTCAGGAACGCCTTGAAGCTGGTCGCAAGATCATGGCCGAAGAAGAGAACCGTCCTGAAGCTGAGGTCGAGGTCATGTCTAACCGCTTGACTGATGAAGAAAAGCGTAAGTATGGCAGTACCGGTGACTTGCGTGCTCCGGAACAGTACGAAGATGCCAATACCCAGGCTGCTGAACAGGAATTCTATGGTTCTTCAAGCTCTGAACCAGACCCGTTTGCCGAAGAAGGTTACTACGGCGATTAATCAAGGTTCATCCTGACTATGAGGTCTAGCTTGTTGCTAGGCCTTTTTTTATGTGCGTATGTTGCGAAAAATGTGCGCGAAAACAAAAATAAAAGAGAGTACTTCAAGTACTCTCTTTTATCAGGACCACAAAAGGATGCTAACGGATATTAGCGAAGTTTCTTTTTATGGCGGTCACGACGACGGCGCTTCTTACGCTTGTGAGTCGCAATCTTCCTGCGCTTTCTTTTCTTTCCGCAAGGCATGTTTGGATCTCCGTTAAAGGTTAATGTCAAAATAGACGGTGCAAATAGAGAAATTTTTTAGCTATTTGTCAAGGGTCGATCACATATAAATCGGTTTTTGACTGGGCTAGGCCTTCTTTTTTTGCATGTCGCGTTCCATTTTATTGCGTATAATCATTTCCTTGAAAAGGTCGTGGAGGCTGTCTTCGATGCTGATCATTGGTTTCCAGCCGATATTCATGATTTTTTCGGGGCTACCAACGAGTAACGGGATTTCGTTGCTGCGTTCGCGGCTCGGGTCGAACATGAAGTCTACGCCGACTTCGGCAATGTCTACAAGCAGGTCTACGAGCTCGCGGAATGTGTAGGATTTTCCGCTGCAAATGTTGTAGATTTCGCCGGATTCGCTGGAGTTAAGTACCTGGATCATGGCTCGTGCAACGTCGCGCACGTCTACGACATCACGGCTGATGTCGAGCGAGCCCGATATGATTACCGGTTCCGCCCCATATTTTTTTATGCGTACAAGTTGGTTGGTTATGGACGGCAGCACGAATCTGCGGCTGTGGTGCGGGCCCGTGAAGTGGAATGGGCGGACAAAGACCACATGCAGGCCGTATGCGTTGCGGTACTGGTTCCCAAGGAGCTCCATGCAGGCCTTGGAGGTTGCGTACGGGGTAAGCGGGTTCGGCAGGTCCGTTTCTTTGTGCAGGCGGGTGAGCTGTTCGTTTGTGCGACCGTAAACTTCGCCAGCGCTTAGCAACAGTACTTTAGCGCTTGGAACAATCTGGCGAATGACTTCGAGCAGGTTCTGCGTTCCAAGGAGGTTTGTGTTCAAGGTTTCGAACGGCTTTTTGTACGAAAGGCCTACGGAAGACTGGCTTGCAAGGTGGTACACGTACTGAGGCTCCGTTTCCTTGATAATGGCGAGCATGTCGTTGTAGTCAAGGAGGTTGCCGGTATGGTACTTTACGCCGCTTACGGTTTGCCATGGCTGCGGCAGTTCATCGCTAAAGCTGTGGAGCTCTACGCCATCGCGGTAGAGCATCGAAAGAATGTGGTAGCCGAGTGCGCCTGTGCCGCCAGTAACTAGAACTTTCATATGCCCTCCATGATGCACTTCCAGGCTTCGTTAACAGTTTCTTCTGGAATGTTCTTGACCTTTTCAACCTTGCCGATGCAGGTTGGCAAAATGTAGACGCGGGTGTTCTTTTCTGCCTTTTTGTCAATGCCCATGGCTTGCCATGCGGCGGCTGTATTCAAGGCGAAGTCTACCTTTGCAGGGAGACCTAGAGCGTCGAGCAACTTGTTCTGGCGATCTTCGTCTTCCTTGCTCATCATGCCAAGGAGCACTGCGGCACGGGCCGCGACACGCATGCCAAGGCTTACCGCAATGCCGTGGGAATACTTGTTGTAATCGGTGAGCTTTTCGATGGCGTGTCCAAATGTGTGGCCGTAGTTGAGGATTGCACGCAAACCGTTTTCCTTTTCATCGATGCCTACGACCTCTGCCTTGATGCTGCAGCTGCGAAGAATCAAGGCCTTAAAGACTTCTTCGTCCTTTGCATTGATCTTTGCCGCATTGTCTTCCATGTACTTGAAGAATGCTTCGTCGTAAATCACGCCGTACTTGACTATTTCTGCGATGCCAGCCTTGACTTCGCTTTCGGCAAGTGTCTGGAGCGTGTTCAGGTCGCATACGACTGCGCGTGGCTGGTAGAATGCGCCGATCATGTTCTTGCCTGCAGGGTGGTTTACTGCCACCTTGCCGCCAACGGAACTGTCGACCATGCTAAGGACTGTTGTCGGGAGCTGGATGAACGGAACGCCGCGCTGGTATGTAGCCGCGCCAAAGCCCGCCATGTCGCCAACGACGCCACCGCTAAACTGTAGCAGGCAGCTCTTGCGGCCGTATTCGCGGTGGAGCATGAATGTGTAAAGCTGGTTCAAGCTAGAAAGAGTCTTGTTTGTTTCGCCTGCGCGGAACTTGAATACCGGGCAGCCACCAGCCTGGTTCTTGATCTTGTCGAGTGTGCGGCTTTGTGCCTTTGCTACGGTTGTGTCTGTGCAAACAAGGAACTTGTGGCTTTGAGAAAGCTTTAAGCCTTCAAGCAGGCAGCCGATATGCGGCAAGATTCCCTTGCCGATAAAAATCGGGTAACGGTCGCCGCCTGATGTCTCTACAGAAATTGCATACGATTCATAGAAGCGCAGCAGCTGTAAAATCTTGTCGGCTACGTGCTGTTCCGAAACATCGTTGGAACTTTCTACGCTAAAGTCTGCCTTGGAATACCAGCGTTCGCGATCGGCGAGCATGGTCTTGATTTTTGCAAGGCGCTCTTCGTCGTTAAGGCCTGCCATGAGCGGGCGGGTGTTCTTGCGTGCAATGCGCTCCGAAAGAACTTCTGGGGTTGCCCAAAGGCGAATTAGCAAACCGGACTTGCGAATTGCCGTAACGATGGAATCTTGTGAAAGGGCGCCGCCGCCAAGAGAAATAATCTTTGGCTCTTCGCCAGCTGCGAGTTCTTCGATGAGCTCGCGTTCCATTTTGCGAAATGCGCTTTCGCCGTCCTGTTCAAAAATTTCAGAAATCGTTTTGCCTGCGCGTTCGACAATGATAGCGTCTGTATCTACAAAAGGCCTGCCCATGCGTTCTGCGAGGGTGCGACCCACGCGGCTCTTGCCGCTAGCCATGAAACCTGTAAAAAATATATGCTTGTTCATAAAAATCAAGATCCTATTAAAGAGCGTTTTTGAAGTGTAGCGAGAGTGTTATGCTTGTGCTAGGGCCTCTCGCATGGTTTTGACTAGCGTTTCGTCGCTTACGTTTTCTGTTTCTTTTGGGAACCACAGTCTAAAGCTTGCTGCTCCCTGGTGGACTAGCATGCCCTCGCCGTTCAAGGTCTTTGCCCCTTGTTCACGTGCTTCGCGAAGTAGGCGTGTTTCTGCCGGTGTGTACACGATGTCGTAAACGAATTGACCGGCACGGTACTTTGCGTTTGGCAGAGGGGTGTCGTCTACATTTGGGAACATGCCGACCGGGGTCGTGTTCAAAATGATATCTGGAGCTGTTGTGTCGAAATCAGCAAATGTTACAACGCATGGCGCATTTTGCGGGAATGCTTCTGCTAGGCGCTTTGCTAGTGCGCCACCCTTTTCTGGGTTGCGGCAAACGATCGTGAGTTTTGCGCCTCGTTCAAGTAGTGCAAAGCAAATGGCTGCCGCTGCTCCACCGTTACCAAGGAGGGCAATCGTCTTGCCTTCTACATGGACTCCGGCTTCTTCAAGGTTCTTGAGAGCACCGTAGGGGTCTGTTGTGGTGGCGCAGAGTTTGTCTCCATTCCAGTAAAGAGTGTTTGCGCTGCCGGTGAACTTTGAAATTGGCGAGAGTTCGTCTGCGAATTCCTTTAAGCGTTCCTTGAATGGAATCGTGAAGTTTGCACCGCGAAAGTGCATTGCTCGAAAGCCGGCAATTGCATTTGCAAAGTTTTCTGGTTCTGGTGCAAGGGGAATGTAGACTGCGTTAATGCCAAGCTTTGAAAGGATCGCATTGTGCATTGCAGGCGATTTGCTGTGACCGACCGGATGGCCGAACACGCCTAAGATTTCTGTTTTTCCGTTTATTGCCACGGAAAACCTCCAGTGAGGTTTGGACTTGCACCAAGTGCTTCGGGATTTGGCTGTTTAATGCGTTTTTGAGTGCATTAAGGCTGAAATGCCTGATCGGGTGCCGTCACGGTTAATATACACCTTGAATTTAAACAATTTTTTTTGAAAAAGGGTAGTGTGCTAAATAAAATATATGTGAATTTTTAACTGAATCGTATGGAATGACAAAATGGTTCTTTAAACGTTGTATTTTAACTGTTTTGGAGGCGAAATTACGGTCTAGAAGAAGCTGAAACTGCTTTTAGACCGTAAAAAATGGCTTGAAGCTTTATTTTTTGTTTGATTGTGTTTCTGTGTTACGGTCTAAAAAGAATAAAAAACAACATAGGACCGTAATGGACTTGCGGCCCTATGTTGTTTTACGGTCTAAACAAGCTAAAATGTGGTTTTGGACCGTAAATTGCAGTAATTGAGGAAATTATCCGTTGAATCGAGCTAGGAAGCTTGCGAGGCGTTCGTTGTTTGATTCGTTGAACACGTAGTTTGGCGAACCCTGTTCCACGATTACGCCCTGGTCCATGAATATTACCTTGTGCGCGACGTCGCGTGCAAAGGCCATTTCGTGCGTCACGATTACCATGGTCATGTGGTGGTTTGCGAGGCGCTTGATAATCTTTAGGACTTCGCCAGTGAGTTCTGGGTCTAGTGCACTTGTTGGTTCGTCAAAGAACAAGATCTTTGGCTTCATGGCCAGTGCGCGAGCTATGGATACTCGCTGTTGCTGGCCACCGCTAAGTTCGCACGGGTATGCGTTTTCCTTGCCTTCGAGGCCAAACTTTGCAAGGAGCATTTTGGCAAATTCCCTGGTTTGAGTGCGATCTTCGTTCAAAACGCGAATCGGAGCTAGCGTAATGTTTTGCAAGGCGGTCAAGTGCGGGAACAAGTTGAAGTTCTGGAACACGAGGCCCGTAGAAAGGCGAATGTCGCGAAGTGTTTTTGCCGGAGCGTATTTGAGCGGGTTGCTGCCAGGCACAACCATGTTGAGGCCGTTGACCTGGACGTCGCCTGCGTCCATGGTTTCGAGCTGCGTGATGCAACGGAGTAGTGTTGACTTGCCGCTACCAGAAGGCCCGATAATGGAAAGGACTTCGCCCTTTTCAAGTTCAAAGGAAATATCCTTTAGAACATGGTTACTGCCAAAAGATTTTTTGAGGTGCTTAACTTCTAGAATAGCCATGGTTCACCTCACTTGTAGTAGTTCAGCTTCTTTTCGACATAGGCGAAAAGGCAGCTAAGCAAAAGGTTTGCAACGTAATAGAATATGCCTGCAACAAAGAGCGGGTAAATGCTTGCGTATGCGGCTTGCTGTTTTTTTGCAAGTGAAAAGAGTTCTGTGACTGCAATAACTTGTGCAAGTGAAGTATCCTTGATAAGCGTGATGACTTCGTTTGCACTTGCCGGTACAATGTGCTTTGCGACTTGAGGCAAAATGATTCTGTAGAATGTTTGGCGCTTTGTAAGTCCAAGCATTGCCGCTGCTTCGTACTGGCCGCGTGGAATTGCCTGAATGCCACCTCTAAAGATTTCTGCGAAGTATGCTGCGTAGTTAATGGAAAAGGCAACTACTACTGCCGGGAATCTGTCGAAATTCCAACCTAGGTAGGCGGAGCCAAAGTAGATTGCTACGATCTGCAAAAGGAGCGGGGTGCCGCGCATTACGGAGATGTAGAATGAAACTGGCAGGCTAATGAACTTGAACTTGGACATTTTTCCAAGAGCAATGATCAGGCCTAGTGGAATTGAAAACAGGAGCGTAAGCCCAAAGATGGCAAGGGTCGTTAGGAACCCTTCGCCAAGAATCGGTAGCAGCGAAGTTAAATCAGCCATAAAAATTTTTACTTACCAAAAACGCAAAATCAAGAGAATTTCTTATAAAGGCCTTGCGTTTCCTAAGCAAAACAATCCGCAGCGAAGCGAGGACATTTTGCGTGGAAATGTCAAGGCTAACAGTGACAAAATTACTTACCAAACCACTTGGCTGAGATTTCTGCAAACTTGCCGTCAGCTTGCATTGCAGCAAGAACGCTATCAACGGCTGCGCGGAGCTGCTGGTCGTTCTTACGGAAACCGATTGCGTAAACTTCTTCGCTCAATCCTTCTTCAAGAACAATATATGGCTTGTTGTTGCTTGCAATCCAGTAGTTTGCAACGATTTCATCAAGGAACACTGCTTCTACACCGCCCTTGTCGAGGTCCATGAGAGCTGTCTGGTTGTCGTCAAACGGAACGATTTCTTTTGCAGCCTTGCCAGCGTCAGATTCATCAAGAAGCTTCTGAGCTGTAGAACCGTTCTGGACTGCAATCTTTTTGCCTGCAAGGGAAGCAAGCTTTGCAAGGCTAGAATCCTTGACTACAAAGATCATGCGGTTCTTGAGGTATGGGTTGCTCAAGTTCATTGCAGCAGCACGTGCCGGGTCAACAGAGAGACCGTTCCAAATGCAGTCAATTTTGCCAGTGTTGAGTTCCTGTTCCTTTGCATCCCAGGAAATCGGCTGGGTCTTTAGTTGAACGCCAAGGCGTGCAGTAACTTCCTTTGCAAGGTCAATGTCAAAGCCTACAATGTTGTTGTCCTTGTCGCGGAAACCCATTGGAGGGAAGGAATCGTCAAGGCCAAGAACGAATACGCCAGCTTTCTTTACCTTGTCAAGGGAAACATCGCCCTGTTCTTTTTGCTGTTCATTACATGCCGTAAACAAGAGTGCTGTTGTTGCGAGCGCAAGGCCTGCAAAAAACTTCTTCATAAAAATACTCCTTAAAAATATTACTTGTAAAATCTAGTTTTTTTTATAAAGAAGATTGCTAGAATTTTCTTTTGAATGTTTAACAGAAAAGCCTACCCCAAAAAATTTGGAATAGGCTTGCTTTGTTTTGATTTTATTTTAACGATTTACAATGCGGAATACGTAGTTTGCCTTAGGCAGGTTTTCTATCTGCACTTCGGACTGCATGCCAACAGTCTTGCGAGTTACGATCTGGCCCATGGAATTTAGCACGTAGAGGTTGTAGTTTCCAACCTTGCTGAAACGGACTGTGTAGCCGTTACCGTTGCGCATGACTGAGTAGCCGTACTTTGCTGAATTTGCCGGAATGATGGCGGTTGTACCGTCTTCTGAAGAAGAACTTATGATAACATCTTCGCTGCTGCTAGAAGCTGGCGAATTGTCGGAACTGCTCGAAGACACTGCACTGGAGCTGGATTCTGGCTGTGCGGTGCTAACGAACTTGATGTTACCAACCAGAACTTCACCGCTGTTTCCGCTAGCAGTCAGGTAGAAGTCCTTTACTCCGCTCAGTTTTGCGGTTGCCGAGCAAGAAACTTCGGTCCATGCGCTTGTACCGCAAGAAGCTGGGATTGCGCACTTGGAAAGTTCTGTACCGCTCTTGGAACCGTCGCGAATGCTCAAGGTACCGCCGCTGCACTGCTGGAGCTGAACCTTCACTTCGGTGCTCTTGATGGAGTCGGTCACCACGTTTTCAAAGATGGCGTAACCACCGTCCTTGATGGCGAACTGGTCCTTGTCGGTGAGGCGAACCTTGATACCGTTATCGAAACCGTTGGCCGGGATGGTATCGCGAATCACACGGAGAAAGTCGATACGGTCAAGTTCTGCAAAGTTCTGGTCCGGTTCCACTTCAATAAAGTTTCCACCGCGCTTAAGAGAGGTAGGAATCATGGCTACGGAACTTTCCGGGAACTTGCCCCATGCACCAGTCTTTGGAAGCTTTACAGTCTGGGACTTTCCATTGACGGTCACCTTGTGGGTTGCATCTGCGTCGCCGCCGTTAGCGTAACGGTAACGCATAATGTAGTCACCTGCCTGCATGATGTTCATCGGCAGGCGGATCTTACTACCCTTGGTGTTAATGTAGCCAACGTACTCGCCGTTGGAAGCGTCGTTTGTGTAGTTGAACGTGATGTCTCCAGAAACCGCGCGGGTCATTGCGCCATGTTCAGCTTCGGCACTCAGGTAGCGGCCAAGGAATGGTTGACCCATTTCTGGCCAGTTGTCGTCAGTGAACACCAGGTCGCGAATGTGAATATGGTTGTACTTATCGCCAGTAAGATCATAGTAATGATGAACGAAGCGAATGCGGTTCAAGTCCTTGAAAGGCTCGCCACCACCAGGGCCAATATAACGGCTGTAGCGCTGCATCATGATTGTACCGCCACCGCTATTCAGTTCCTTGCCGCTGCGATCCTTGTAGGTGCCGTTCACCTTGTCGGCACGGCCCATGGCAGTCTTATAAGTTGTCTGCTCGATTTCATCACCCTGCTTGCAGCACACGTCCCAGGCGGTAAACAGGAAGTACTGACCGCCGTGTTCAATGAGGCTTGGGCCTTCGATACCAGAGCCACCACGGGTAGCGATCATGTAGTTTGTCCTGTCGTCAGAAGCCTGCTTGCCGGTCTTTGGGTCAAGCTTGATCAGGCGAATGCCGCCAGTGTTCCAGGAACCGTAAGTCATCCAGTATTCGCCATTGGCGGTCTGCACCACGTCGGCGTCGATGGCGTTGTAGTTGTTGCTGTTGGTGGTGCGAACGATTTCGCCCTGGTCGGCCCAACCTGCAGAGGGGTTAGCAAAATTCAGGTTAGAGTTCGTTGCTAGGCCAATTGCAGAAGTTCTCTTGCCGAATACGGAACCGCAATAGAAAATGCCGTACTTGTCGTCCATCCTGAACAGGTCCGGAGCCCAGATGCCGTCATGCTTGCCGCCCACAGCCTGGTGCAGCCAGGTGTCCCAGTTAGCGACGTTGCTCAGGGCGCGCCCCTTGGCAGCCCAAGAGGTCATGTTTTCGGAAGTCCACATTGCCAAGTTGTTGTTGGTGGACATCAGAATGTAGCCGTTTTCGTCACGGAACATGGTAGGGTCATGTCCTTGCTGGCGTACATCCTTTGCGTACCAGTCGGCAGCTAGAGCACTTTGTGCCATTAAACTTAATGCAAATGCGGACAATACCCCTAATCCGCATTTATAAATACCCAATCCAAATCCCATAATATTATATGCCTTGTTTAACTTGGTGTACTATAAAATAAAGAGAAAGTCAATATTTTTTTTGATGTTCTATAACATTTTAAGAATTTTTTAACTAAAAAAAGAGGCATCATCAACATGTGTGGAAGCATTTAGGCAGCCTTGCTAGATGATTCTCTCGATTCCGATTCCCATTCGT
>DCGZ01000069.1 GCA_002314675.1 Fibrobacter sp. UBA1765
ACGAATGGGAATCGGAATCGAGAGAATCATCTAGCAAGGCTGCCTAAATGCTTCCACACATGTTGATGATGCCTCAACAATGTCAATCATTTTGAAAAAAACAGCCTATTTGGGGCATATTTTGAGGTTTTCAGATCAATTTGGCATATAAATCAACAACAATTTGTGCTTTATGTCATAAAATTCTACTTTTGGGAGCGTGGATTTTTGCAAGCAGATTTTTAGAGTGGCATGGCGTAGCGCAACTGCGTTCGTCCCTATTTTTGCGTGCGTTCTTTTTACAGCCTGCTCCTTGAATCTTGCAAAAATTGATTCCATGGAACATTTACCCAAAGTCGGCAGCGATTCTTTTTTCAAAAGCGTTACCCTGCTTTACGCAGGCGAAACGATTGCACTAGATTCGTCCGTAGTTGCGGCCTATTCTAGCGCGATTGACTCTACACTCTATTCAAAGAACTGTTCTGGCGAAGCAAAAATTTACGCCAACGTGACTCCGACCGATTCCAGCAAAAGCGCGTGGGTCGTGGGCGCAGCTTTCATTCCGCTCTGGCCCGCACTCCCTGTAAACGAAATCTGGAATTTTGAACTGAAGGCAAGCATTGCATGCGACGGCTTTACAGCACGCAAAATAGACATCGTGGAACATGAACAGGTAGAAGCGTTTTTTTACGGAGTCTATCGCGTTGATCTCATAAACGACGCAGCAAGCGCCATGCATAAAAAATTGATTCGCCGCCTGCAAGAAGATTTGACTCCGCAGCAACCCATGGACTTCAACAACATCTAAGGTTTTCTATGGCACACACACTTTACATCGTCGCAACTCCAATCGGCAACATGGAAGACATCACCTACCGCGCCGTACGCATTCTCAAGGAAGTTCCGCTGGTGCTTGCAGAAGACACCCGTCATTCACGCATGCTCTTTGACTTTTACGATATTCGCACGCCAATGGAAGCCTACCACGACTTCAACAAGGAAAAGGTGACTCCAAAGTACGTTGAGTATTTGAAGAACGAAGGCGATATTGCGTTAATTAGTGATGCTGGCACTCCGGGCGTTGCAGACCCGGCATTCAACCTTGTTCGCGAGTGTGTGCGCGAAGGCATCGATGTTCGTGCAGTACCGGGCGCATGCGCAATGATCACTGCACTCGTTTCCAGCGGCATGCCGACGGACCACTTTAGCTTCCAGTATTTTTCGCCAAAGAAAAGTGCACAGCGCATTCACCTGCTGGAACGTTTGAAGGAAACTGCAACCGATACTCAAATATTCTATGCAAGCCCACATAACGTAGACAAGTTCGTAGAAGAAATCGGGCAGGTTTTCGGTGAAATCAAGATTGCAGTCATGCGTGAACTTACCAAAAAATTTGAAGAGCACCTGATTGGTACCCCAAGCGAAGTTCTGGCAAGCTTTAAAAAGCGTCCGCCCAAAGGGGAATTTGTTTTGGTATTCCACCCGCAAGGCAAGGGCGGCCTTGATGAAGTAACTACAGAAGAATAATCCAAGCAAACGTTTTAAACCGTAAAAACACGCAAATACCAAATTGCAGACAAGGTAAAAATGAAAAGCATGAACTATAAAATCTACCTGATTCTTTTGGCTATCGCGACTGCTATTATAGTTTTCACGAATCCAGATATTCCAGGTTTTTATATTCAGCCATTACAGGTTTTGCCACTTGTTTTTGCATTACCATTCTTTTTACCTTTCAAGTTCTTGAAATGGAACGAGCCTGTTCGTAAAAATGCCGTACACTCTGTTTACGCATTTTCCTTGATTCAAGCCTTAGGTATTATTGCCGACTATATCGCAAATACCCATGTCGGGCTAATCCAACTTGCACTTTGTGCCTTGCCTTCGCTTGCAATTTGGATATTCCGCTTTATCCGCTGGAACGTTCGCTGTTTCAAAAACAAGGAATGCAGAACTGCGGCAGCACTTTGTTCAATAGCCTGGGGCTTTTTCGCCTTTGCATACCCACCACTTCCACTAGGCCCCGCAGCGCTCGTTTTACTTGTGCCATGGTTCCTCGTGCTTGCAAAGCATTCTCCAAAGGCTGCAATTTTTGGAACTTACTGGTCAGGAATGCTTTTTAATGTTATAAGTTTCTGGTGGATCTACAATGTGATGGCGGTAGGGCCTTCTGGCATTATATTCTTTGGGCTTTTCCTTGCATTCTGCTTTTTTACAAGCTACAATATTGCAGGGGCCGCACTCTTTATTTGGGCACGAGACAAACGTATTTTCGGCAAGCGAATATTCCTTGCCCTATTCCCATTTGCCTGGGCCGGCCTTGAAATGACACGCACCGTTACAGAACTTGCATTCCCGTGGACGCACCTCGGCTACACCCTTGGTAACCAGCTGCAGGTTTTGCAATTACTTCCATACATCGGAATTTTCGGCTATACGGTCATAGTCCTATACTGCAACATGCTCGTTGCGCACGCCATTCTAAAAAAGCGTTACAAGCTCTGCGCAATTCCCGTGCTGATTTTTGGAGCGTTGTTCATACAGGGAACAACCGTTCTTTCAAGCGAAAATGCCAAACCTTTCCATGAAAACGAGGGTGAAGATTCTCCAACTATTTCACTTATCCAGCCAAGCGTTCCTCAAACCGACAAATGGAATTACGACTATCTTGATTCTGTAACAACCAAAACTTTCCAATTTGCCGAAGACAGCGTAACAAGTAAAACAGACATAATCGCCTTTGCAGAAACGGCGATTCCAGACCACATTAGCCGTCAGCCAGGAATGCAGCAGCGTTTAAGGGATTTGGCTATAAAAAACGATGCTACCGTAATTATAGGCGCTCTCGACCACGAAAGAATTCCAGATTCCTTGCGCATTTTTAAAAAGTACAAGGTATTCAACGCAGCCTTCTCATTTACGCCAGGCAAGCACAAGTACGAACGCTATGTAAAAAAGCACCTCGTACCGTTCAGCGAAAAAGTTCCATTTGAAAAATATCTAAAGATTTTAAGCTACGTAGACTTCGGCGAAAGCGACTTTGTTCCAGGAACAGAAACTCCTGTCTACAAGCCATTTTTCTGGACCCCGTTCATTTGCTACGATGCAATTTTCGGAGACATCATCCGCGACGCAATCCGCAAAGGTTCCCGCATGATGTTGAACATTACGAACGACGGCTGGTTTGGCAGAAGCCCTGCCCCATACAACCACATAAACATCATTCGCTACAGGGCCATAGAGCATGCCTACCCGGTGGCCCGCGTTGCAAATACAGGCGTTTCTGGCTTTATTGACCAATACGGGAACTATTACGACAACACAAAGATATTCACCGATCGGGTACTAACAGGCAAGGTTCCTCTCCGTAGCCATGACACTCTTTATACGCACATTGGCGATTATATAGAAAGCGGATTGCTATGGTTCTTGCTTTTGTACATTGCCTCGCTTAGCATATTCAGCATTTATAAAAAGAAAACAGCATAAACGAAAAAGGCTTGCATTTGCAAGCCTTTTCATTAAGCATTCAAAGCAATTCTTACCGGTTGATTCGTCATTTCCTGTTGAGAATTGGATTCAAGCTTTGAAATCACCAAACGGTAGAACCATGTGCCATCGCGCAAAACAGAAGAACGCTCTACACTGCACTTAAAGCTGCGCCCGGCACGATTCCTTAAGCGAGCCAAAAAGCAAAGCTTTGCATTTTCATCAGGAGCATGCTTTTTAAAAGAATCCCATTCTTCTGTATAACGATAAAGGTCCTTTACGTAGTGCCAAGGGATTTCATCGGAAGTAAAACCGAACATTCTGCAAAAACGGTTATTAGCCTCCAAAAGGCGTCCCGTCGGATTGATTTCACACCAGATACTATCAGAGTTTGTCATAAGCGACCTCCCTTGGAATATTCAAAGAAAGCTTCAGATTCATTCAAGCCATCAAGACTCAAACTAACGCTAGAAACCTTCATTGAAATTGTTTCCTTGCCCAAATAAATCGATTCCTTAGAATTGCGAAGCTTGGAAACACCTGTTTTTGCCCTACCAATCACCATCCCATTTTTATAAATATTCAAATTTCCTTTGTCAAAGGATACCGCAATAAGCATATCTTCGTTCGCATTTACATTTGCAAGAGCAACATTACCGCAATCCACGGCAAAATCAGAATTCGAATCTGCCACAAAAACAGCTAGCATAGGCCTTTGCACACCACATTCACCTTTTATAAGGGCTATGCTAAATGCGCTTTCATCGTTTGCAGTACCAAAGCCAACCTTGCCAAGAATATTCTTGCGATAAGTCGAATCGCTAGGCATTTCAACAATGTTCAACTTCAAGGTGGCACTAAAGCTTTCTGCGCCATCAAAAGCACCGTCATCGGATTCCAATACAGCAAACTCAGAAGCACTTGTAAAGTGCATTTCATCATTTTTTACCAATGGAGAACCGTAAACATAGAGAGTCTTTCCGTTGGACAAGACTTTACCATCCTGGACAGTCGACATATTCCAAGTGGCAAATTCACTTGTCTTTTTAGGGAGTACAAGCGTATCGCTTTCAAGAGCCTTGTCGTCACGTTCCAGGAGTTCTAGCAAGGATTTCGGAGTTGCGTATGGGCCTGCAACTTTACCATCAACAACCTTGAAATAAGCATCTTCGAAATTTTTAGATCCAGATCGCACATAAATCAAAACATCTGCATGGGGCAGCGCAATTCTCAATTTGCCATTTGTATCTGCAACTGTCGAAATTTCAGAACCAGGGACAGAAACTACGGCATCTTTTGCCAAGGAACCATCTGAATACTTGACAACAAAATCAAAAGTATCTAGCGGCAAGGCAACAGCCTTTATATCCATGTCTTTTTCTGCAGCAACAACTTCATAATAAGCTAAATCTTTTTGCTTTGCCGAAATTGCATACTCACCATTTTCCAATTCAAAACTAAAGTGTCCCTTTGCCGTGGTCGTATCAACATGAATTACGGAATCGACAAAAACTCTACGAGCAAATACGGCAACGTTAGCAAGCCTATCGCCATTCGGGTTTTCAAGAACACCGGCAATGGTATTGGTTTCTTCACTAACACCGCCAGCAACCTTGACTTCGCCACAAGCGAGTAACAAAATACCAAGGAAAGCGAGTGTCACAAAAAGCAATTTACGCATTCTCGCCTCCATCATTTTTTTTCACAGGCAACTTCTTTGTAAGTGGGAAAAGTTGCAAGTTCATTCTATACACGCGTTCTGTTTCGGCACTTTCGCTAGCGATCGCGGCAATACGGCGGCGGAAAGCAGCAGTTTCTTCGACAATACGATCGTAAGCATCTGCAGTCAAGCCAAGAGTCATGCCAGAAATATCACGTTCCTCTGCAGGAATGTCATCAAGTGCCTTAACAGCAAGTTCACCCATTTGCTTGTGCATGTTACGCACCGCAATTTTACCGGCATCGATTATTCCGGTGGATACAGTATTTGCAGATGCAACATAACGGCCATCTTCTTCTTTCAAGAAACCGGTCTTCAAAAGTACTGCCAAGGCATTTTTCACTTCGGCTGCACTCGTCTGTTCCATAAGGGAATCAGCAAGTTCAGACGCCTTCGCGTTTTCAAGGCGCGGCGCAATTTCACGAATTACCGGGTTACGCCACGAACCAAAATAATCATACTGTTCTTCGCCAATAAGCTTAAAGGAATTTGCCTTGGCAACTTCGCGAAGCTCTGCATAAAGTTCTTCGCGCTTCTTTAAATTCTTTTCCTGTTCATAGTGGACCAAAGCCCTAAAATAAACAAGGTCAGCCCCGGTAAGGCCAAGAGCAGAAGCGACTCGTTCTAGCCCAAGTTCGCTCAGGTTATTTTTCCCATCACAAACAAGCTTCAAGAACACCGGAGAAGAATAACCCGCCAAAGCAGCAAACATACGCCATGTAAAGCCACGGCGATAATGCTGTTCCTGGTAATAATCCAGTAAATAGCTGCGGTACGAGGTATATTCTACAATAGGTTTCATGCTTTTATAAAATCAGCCGGCTGCAACTAGTAAACAGCCGGCCGATAATGTGTTCTTGGATTGATCTTAATATAGCTAAACGCGATACAACCGTCAATAGGTCTGCGATACAAAATCAACATTATTTCAAAAATTTACATTTTAACACTCAAAATTCAACTAAAGTTCTAAAAATTTCACGATACAAAACATATATTTTACTTACATTCAACCATTAAAGACAAAAAAAATGCCCCGGACAAATTTTCCGAGGCATCTTGTTTTACACGAGGATTTTCTTATTTCACAACAAACTGGCCATTTTCAAAGCCAATCTTCATTGGAGTATCAACCTTTACAGCCCCTGCAAGAATCGCATGGCTGAGCACGCGTTCCACATGGCGTTGCAAGTAGCGTTCAATGGGCCTTGCACCGTTTTGCGGGTCAAAGCTACCTTCTGCCACCGCCTGGATTGCATCTTCAGTCGGTTCCAGAATGTAGCCTTCGCGAGCGGCACGGTCAGTCAAGTTCTTGAACTTGATAGAAACAATCTTTTTCAGGTTGTCTGCATTCAAGGCATGGAACACTAACGTTTCATCAAGCCTGTTCAAGAATTCCGGCCTAAAGAACTTGCGGAGTTCCGGCATTACCGTTTCAATGGTAACGTTCGGATTTTCCATAAAGAACTGGGCACCGATATTAGAAGTCATTAAAATCAAGGTGTTCTTGAAGTTGACTTCCCTACCCTTACCATCGGTCAAGCGGCCTTCGTCAAGCACCTGCAAAAGTGCGTTGAAAACGTCCGGGTGGGCCTTTTCCACTTCATCAAAAAGGATCACGCAATACGGATGAGTACGCACGGCTTCTGTAAGCTGGCCACCTTCTTCGTAACCAACGTATCCCGGAGGAGCGCCAATCAAGCGGCTAACGCTATGCTTTTCCATGTATTCGCTCATGTCGATACGGACCATGGCTCCTTCTGTATCAAACAGTTCCCTAGAAAGGGCCCTTGCAAGTTCTGTCTTACCGACACCGGTCGGGCCAAGGAACAAAAAGCTTCCAATCGGAGCGTTCTCGCGGCTAAGGCCGCTACGGTTCCTAAGGATTGCTTCGGAAACAGCTTCCACCGCCTCATCCTGGCCAATGACCTGGGCATGCAGGCGGTCTTCCAAATGCAGGAGTTTTTCACGTTCGCCTTCACACAACTTGCTTACAGGAATATTAGTCCAGCGGCTAACAACGGTAGCAATGGTTTCTTCTGTAACTTCCTGGCTAAAGTCACCATTTTCAGAAGACTTCCTGCAGGCTTCTTCAAGTTCTGCAATCTGCTTTTCAATGCCTACAATCTTATTGTACTTGAGTTCTGCGGCGCGGTTCAAGTCGTAACGGGCTTCGGCCTGTTCCATTTCGTCCTTGGCGGCCTTCAAGGCGGCTTTCGCTTCCTTCAATTCAGCAAACTTTGCTCGCTGATCTTGCCAACGGGTTTGCATAGCCTTTACTGCGGCACTTGTAAGCTGCAACTCTTCACGGAGTTCTGCAAGGCGCTTCACGCTCGTCGCATCAGATTCCTTTGCTAGCGCCTGCTCCTCGATTTTCATTTGCAGTTCCTTGCGCTGCAATGTATCAAGGGCTTCCGGGACAGTGTCAAGCTGAGTCTTTACAAGGCTTGCGGCTTCATCGATAAGGTCAATGGCCTTGTCCGGCAAAAAACGGTCTGCAATGTAACGGCTAGAAAGTTTCACGGCAGCAACAAGGGCGTTGTCGTGTAAACGTACACCATGGTGGGCGTCAAAGCCATCCTTGATACCACGGAGAATAGAAATTGCTTCTTCTTCGCTTGGTTCAGAAACAGTTACCGGCTGGAATCTACGTTCAAGGGCGGCATCCTTTTCAATGTACTTTCTGTATTCCTGGGTTGTGGTAGCGCCAATGCAATGGAGTTCGCCACGGGCAAGCTTTGGCTTAAGCATGTTGCCAAGGTCCATGGAGCCTTCCGTTTTACCGGCACCCACAATGGTATGCAACTCATCAATAAAGAGGAGCGTGTTGCCGTCTTCTTCAAGAGCGTCCAAGACTTCCTTCAAGCGTTCTTCAAAATCGCCACGGTATTTTGCACCGGCCATTAATGCGCTCAAGTCAAGGGCAAAAAGCTTCTTGCCCTTCAATGCGTCAGGAACGTCGCCACGGTAAATACGTTCAGCAAGGCCTTCTACAATGGCGGTCTTACCGACACCAGGTTCACCCACAAGGCAAGGGTTGTTCTTTGTCTTGCGGGCAAGAATCAATATTACTCGACGGATTTCTTCATCACGGCCAATGACCGGGTCAAGCTTGCCTTCGGCGCAAAGTTCCACAAGTTCACGGCCATACTTTTTAAGCGGGCTCATTTCTTCGGCAGCGGCAGCTCCAGAAAGCGGGTCGGCAAGCCAGGTTTCAACAACTTCGGCACTGCCAAGGGCATCTTCAAAAACCTTTGCAATGCGACGGTCACCAGCAAACTTCATTAAAGCAACAAGCATATCGCCTGGCTGCACCATTCTGGAATATTGCCTTGCAGCCTGTGTTGAAGCTCGCAAAATACGGTTCAAATCGGAATCCGTACTTATATCAGGGTTTGCGCCAACAACCTTTGGCGTAGCTTGCAAGAACTGTTCAAGCTTTGCACGCATTTCCTTTGGCTTTGCATTCTTTGCCTTGAACAAATTCTTCAAACGCGCATCAGGCGCTTCAACAATAGCACAGGCCAAATGCACCGTTCCCAAATAGGAATGGGAATTCCTATCCATGAGTTCCTGGGCCTTGCCCAGAATTTTTTCGGAATCTTGTGTAAAATCAGACATATTAACCTCTTTTTTTCGCTATCCTATATAGCAAAGGTTATGCCAAAGACAAGTAGCTTTCGATATTTTTTATCAATCTTTATTTTAAAGGACTAAATGTCCAAATTGAAACATCTTTTTATCTAATTGAAACAAAGGTTTCATTCAAATTTTTACATACATAAAAAGGCCTGTTTTGAACAGACCCTTAAACCAGGCGCTAAAATGTTATTTACCGATATTTTTAAAATTAGGCAAGATCTTTGCACAAGCAGTATCTGCCGGCGCTTTTCGGTAAATGCTCAAGGACTTGCTGAACAATCCCTTAACTTCCGAAGAAATCTTCCAGACGCTACCAGCAGGGCAACCATCAACATCCTGTTTCAACGTAGCCGTAAAGCCCCCCTTCTTCGGGGCATAATCAAAAATTTCGGAATCTTCAAACTCGGGTGTAATGCCCACACCCTTTGTCTTTTGGAATGTGGCCTTTAGCTCGGTCACAAAGTTTTCCGAGTTCGAGGCCAGCTCTTCACTGACGCTTTCAAGAGGAATGCCTCTATTTGCAAAACTGATTCCAAGCAAAACCAGAATCACGATTAACGCAACCACAGCGGCAATCATCTTGTGAACAAAGCTAAATTCAAATTTTGGCTTTGAAACTTTTTCACAAGCACATTCTACAGATTCTGGCTGTACAGAAACAGCGCCCTTCCAAATCTTTATTGCAACCAATACTTGAGCAATCTGGCGCGGTAAAATCAAGCACAATAACGCCACAACAACTAAAATAATTGCAAGTGTAATTATAATTGGCTGTGCCACATCAAGTGCGGGCAAGACCGTAGCTTGCAAACCCTTGACCTTTGCGTACAGTGCCTTGTCTTCTGGAAAGTTTTCAAGAGCCATTTTGCCTGTAAAACTTGAATACCTGGCAATAGCCTTTCCTACAAGTTCGTTTGCCATGCCACCGACTACCGAAAGTACACGGTAAACAGCAAAAAGCGCTCCGGCTAGAATACCGAACAAGACACCAAAGGTGCGAACAACTCTAGAAGAATCAAGCATCATTACTTACCTACAAGTTCCTTTGCAAGAGCCTTGCACTTTGTAAAGTCAGCCTTGCCTGTACCAAGCTTAGGCAAGTCTTCAACCTTAAAGGCAAAGGACGGTATCATAAGCGGCGGCATCCCGGAGCCTCTGATTTCAGAAAGCACGTCTGCCGGTTCCTTTTCGCCGCCCTGGAACAAGAGCACGATTCGTTCACCCTTGGCTTCATCGGCAACTGTAGTCACCGAGTAATCAGCACCTTCAAGGATTTCCTTGTCTTGAATGAACTTTTCGACAGCGCCTAGCGAAACCATTTCGCCACCGAGTTTTGCAAAACGGCTATAGCGGTCTACAATGGTAAGGAAGCCGTCGGCATCGATAAATCCCTTGTCGCCAGTGCGGTAATACTTGATACCGTCAATATACACGAATACGCTCTTGGTACGTTCAGGGTCCTTGAGGTAGCCTTCCATGACCTGGCAGCCACCAATAAGAATCATACCGGCTTCACCAGTCGGGAGCGGTTCGTTGGTATCTGGGTCAACAATCAGGAACTGGGTTCCAGGCAATGCCATGCCAACTGTACCAGGTTTGTCATTGACTTGCATGGTCAAGAAGTCACTGAGCAACAGGTTGTCTGTATTTACAGAAGCCACCGGGGCAGTTTCTGTACAGCCGTAACCTTCCCAGATTTCCTTGCCAAACTTCATGCGGAATGCCTGGCGAAGTTCCGGGCGCAAGCGTTCTGCACCGGCAATCAAAAGGCGCAAGTTCTTGAACACCATCGGGTGAACCCAACGGTTCACAGTAAATGCACGGAGGAATGTCGGAGTGCCAACAAAGAGTGTAACACGGAATTCTGCACAGGCGCGGGCCATTGTCTTTACGTCGGTCGGGTCCGCAATGGTAACCATCGGGCAGCCTTCCGTAAGCGGTAATGTCGTCGTGACAGTCAAGCCAAAGCTGTGGAACAACGGAAGTTCGCACATCATCACGTCGTCAGTGCACAAGTTCAAAATACATGCGAGCTGCTGGATGTTACCGATCATGTTGCGGTGCGAAAGCACGACACCCTTCGGGCGGCCTTCTGAACCAGAGCTGAACAAGATTACTGCAGTGTCGTCAAGCTTGACATGCTTAAAGTAAAGGAACTTGATAAGCCATGTCGGGAATACCACGGCCTTAAGCATGCTTGCAACCATTTTCCACTTCGGAATACTCTTGGCCACATCTTCAGCAAAAATAAGCTTGCAGCTTTCCCCCGCAATCTGGGAATAGTCATTGCCTCGATTCTTGAGTTTTTCGATAAACGCGCGGCTTGTTATAACAGTCTTGACATCGGCCGTTTCGCAACAGAACTTAACATTGTCCGGCGAGGAGGTGTAGTTCAAGTTCACGTTTGTCTTGCCAAGCATCCAGAGGCCCAAGTTCACAATAACGCCAGCTGGTGTCGGCGGAAGCATGATACCAATATTCTGCTGGCCTGCGGTAGCCTTCTTAAGGACCTTGCCAAATGCAAGAACCGCGCACAAAAGCTTATAGCCAGAAAGGTGGCCTCCATCAGGGTTATACACGGTTGGGCCAGAACGCACAACCTTTTTACAGGTACGTAACCAGGATTCCGCCAAAGGCTTGCGCTTAGAAACCGTAAAGTTCCATGCCTCCAGGGAAATATGGCGAATCTGAGCTCGGATTTCGGATTCCGGAGTTTCCATCGGGAGCGTCGTACCGAAGTTCACCGTAATATCGCGACCTGCAGAAGCTCCGAACATGTTGGAATTACTGTAACTGTACTTACTGCCCCACAAGCCCTGGATGTAGAACGGCAAAACCTGCGCGCCGGTGTCCTTCAAGATTTCACGATAGTCAAACACAAACGGAACAATATGCGGAGCCTTAGATACTTCTCCCGTCGGGAAAAGCACGACAGCCTTGCCAGCAAGGAGAGCCTCACGAACACGTTCAAGCGCCGGCTTCGGGTTACGACGGTCAATACGGATCTGTCCAAGGTGTTTTAAAATCGCACGCAAATACCAACGATCAAAGTGGTCCTTGTTGGTTGCAATAGTCAAAGGACGCGGGCTGCACATCTGGAGCACGGCCCAGTCAATAAAGCTATGGTGAGAACCCACCAAAAGCACAGGACCATTGTCTGGAATATTCTGCACGTTCAAAACACGAAGACTGTAACGGCTAAAGAAAGCCTTCAATAACGTGCGGAGCATTGCCTGAGGCATGTGGAAAATAGACCAGATGTAACAAGCAGCAGCGGCTACACCAAGCAAAAGAAGGCAATACTTAGGCTGAATCTGGAACTTGTAAAGGCAAAGGGCGTAAATACCAAGGAAGGCTCCAAGTATCAAGGACTGGATCATGTTAGAAACAGCAAGGATACGGCCTGCAGTATGTGGGCGGGTATTGTACTGCAAAAGAGCATTCATCGGCACAAGGGACAACCCACCGCCAAAGCCGGCAACGGCAAAAACAAAAGCCATAAGGCACGGGTTTTCAATGAACGGAATACTGAAAAGGCTAACCAAAACAAGCACCATGCCAAGAGGAATGCTACCGGTTTCAATAAAGTTCCTGGAAGAACGCGCCGCAAGAATGGAACCAACCACAAGGCCGACAAAAGCAAACACAAGGCTATGAGTCCACATGTCTACACCGGCGGCTGTCGGATCCTGGAACACAAGCACAAACACCTGCGCCATGCCCCAGAACATGGAAAGTCCAAGAATCGTTGCACGGACAACCGGGTTAGACCAGGTTCCCTTGAAATCACGAGAAACAGAACGCATCTTGGTATGCTGATTCACAGCGCCGAACTTTGGAATAATGAAGGAGAAAACAGTTCCAAAAACAGCAAAACCGGTCAAGATCCATGGGAGCGCTATGGAGCTATAGAAAAAGTCGCGAACTGCAGGAGCACCGTTTTCAAAGCCGGAACGGATCAGTTCCATGCCGCCATAGCAAAAACTGCCAGCGGCAACAAGGGCAATCAGCGAAACAATCTGTAAAAATGCGTTGGCGTAACCAAGGTAGCGCACCGTGCACATTTCCTTCAAGATGCCATACTTTGCAGGACTATGCAAGGCAAAACCTGTAGCCAGGCCAATGGAAAGCCAATAAGCAACCTTGAAGCAACCCGTTGTAGCACAAACAGACATTGCCACAAGGAATGCGGTCATAATAATGGACGTAACCGCAAGAACTCTACGCTTTGGAAACCTGTTCGACAAATAGCTGGCCGGGGCAACAAAAACAACATACGGAAGCAGGTAGAAAAGCTGCAAAAGAAGACCTTCCCAGCGAAAATCCACTTCCCCACGGTTTGATCCTGCAATAAGCTGCTGAATATAAATGAATATGCCCATCTGAACAAAAGTCATTGCCCAAACAGAAACAAAATACCTAATAGTGCCCTTGATTTTCCACATTATGAAATTCTCCAAATTTCACTGGTAAAGATAAAAAGAAAAGCTGGAGCAATCAAATCATTAATCAAAAACGTCCCTGATTGAACGCTTATTCAATAAAAGAAAGGGGGGGAAAGTCTTCCCCCTCGCTTCGCACTTTGTCGCTTGCTCCCCCTTCGCCTAGGGGGTACCCCTAAAACCCCCAAAATGTCAATGAGCTTCAAGTGTCTTCAAATCGGTAGTCAGCATTTTTTTCAACCGCATAGCCATGGGTTCAGCCCACATGCGTTCAGGAGCAATGCGGGTCTTTGTTGCGGCAGTAAACTTGTTATAGGTAAGGAACACAAGTTCACCGTAACGGGCATCCCACAGGCTCCAAAGCGATTCCCAGTAAAAGCCGCCTTTCTTGCCCAAATCAGTATCCATTTGAACACTCAGCCGTAGAGGCAATGAAACGTAACGAACATGGTAACGAGTCGCAAGTTCATTTAAAATGTTTTTAAGCCTTGGAGGAACTTCCCTGCTATACGCTTGTTCAATACCATCACGCTCAAGCCATGGCTTCACGCTATCTAGCGGCTCCCCTTCAACAAAAGGGACCTTCAACATTTCTTTTAAAAGAGAATCTACGTAAGTAGAGTCTTCTTCAGGAACCTGCATTCCGGGGAACATCAGTTCTCGGCGCATATTAGGCAAGGTTTCAAGCCAAACGGAATCTTCGACACGCGACAAGTCAAAGTCAATCGCATCCTCGCTAAAACTGTGGCAGAACTTGCAATTTTCAGGAGCCACTGCAGTTACAGATGCAGCCGGGAACACGCCTAAAATAGCAAAAGAATCTAGACGAGCAAAGGCAGACTCGTTCCATTCACGGTACACTACTTCATCAGTGATTTCAAGTTCAATTTCACCGCGATCGCCGCAATCGGAGCAAGGAGCATCGCCCATAGCGTTTTCGGAACCACCGCCATTGTTACCGATGCCTGCGCAAGCAATCAAGATACAGGACGCAAGAGACAAGAAACAAGAGAATGTTAATTTAAAAAGAGTCATGAAAGCTAATTTAGAAAAATTGAATTACTCAAGCATAATGGTAAACGGGCCATCGTTTACAAGGCTCACTCGCATATCGGCGCCAAAGCGACCGGTTTCTACAACTGCGACTTCCTTTTTGCATTCTGCAACAATGTACTCGTAAAGTTCATTTGCAAGCTGCGGATTGCCAGCATTGTTGAATGTCGGGCGGTTACCCTTATGGCAATCTGCATAAAGCGTGAACTGGGACACAAGCAACAGCTGGCCCGAAACGTCCCTGAGACTCAAATTTGTCTTGCCATTTTCATCGGCAAAGATTCGAAGCGAAAGCATTTTACGAATCAGTCGGTCGGCAATTTCACGGGTATCGTTTTCACCGATACCAATCAAGACCAGAAAACCGCCGGCAATGCGACCTACAGTTTCTCCATCAATATCAACTTGCGCTTCTGTAACACGCTGAATCAAGAATTTCATAAGTTTGAGTATGGAAATAAGGAAACGAAATACATGGATGTTTATTTTCAACTGTTTAAGATAGAAAAGAAAGGCGTTGCGCTCAAAAAAAATATCCTGAAGCTTATCTCAGCTCGTAATCTATACCCATATCAGAACATTTTACGGTCCAAATTTGATAAAAAAGCCTTTTAGACCGTAAAATCTCAAAAAATTTAACGTGCAATCTTTAAAAAGGTGACTAACTTACGGTCCATTTCGACTAAAACCTCATTTTAGACCGTAATCAACCGAGAGCAATCAAAATTTTTACGGTCTAAATTCAAAAAAAGCTTTTTTAGACCGTAATCGCACTTCCAACCTATTGAAAGTTTACTTTCATTATTCATTAACGCCTTACTTTCTACCGACAGCAGCTGCCTACTGAACACTGAATATCAAATTCCCTAGCATCAGTCTCTTGCATCTTAAATACTAAATTTGCCCCACATGCAATACTTGCAGCAATTCCTTCTCTTTTGCAACTTTGGCACAGACTACGTGGCCTTGCTCAAAGTCAGTGGAATCTTGACAGCGGCCCTTGTGTTTTCTGTTGTAATCATAGGCTCCATTATGAATGGTATTCAAACATGCCAAATGCACTTATTAGCAAGGTTTTTAGGGCAAAGGTTCGCATTAACCTTTTGTAACAGAATCACCTTTGTAGGAACAATAGTCCATGAATGTTCCCATGCTTTCTTTATGATTATCACAGGGGCCAAAATCACAGAATTCAGCGTATGGGATTCTGGTGGAGATTCCCTGGGCCATGTAAGCTACTACAACCGCGGACCGCTTATTTTACGCGCATTCCAGGATTCACTTTCAGCATGCGCACCGGTTATAGTGGGGCTTGCAATTGAATTTGTCATTTGGCATTTCATAATGCACGGCAACTTGCCAATTTGGGCAGACATTTTACTTTGGTACGCATTCATTTCAATAATAGACCACATGTCCATGAGTTCTGCAGACCTTGGCAATTATTTCAAGGGAATATGGGCTGTTGCAATAGTCCTTTTTATAGCGATATTTTGCCTTTGCTTTATCGCAACCGCCTGATTTTACTAATTTTTCGCTCGAAAATTAAACAAACTTGTTACAGAACAAACTGTAACCTTATCGGAGTATTACCATGGGTTTTAAGTGTGGCATTGTAGGCCTCCCGAACGTAGGCAAGAGCACAATCTTTAACGCAATCACAAACGCAGGTGCCGAAGCAGCAAACTATCCGTTCTGCACCATCGAACCGAACGTCGGCATGGTTAGCGTTCCAGACACACGTCTCGACAAGCTTGTTGAAGTCTACAAGCCAAAGTCCATTGTTCCGGCAGTTACAGAATTCGTTGACATCGCTGGCCTCGTGAAGGGTGCAAGCCAGGGCGAAGGCCTCGGCAACCAGTTCCTTACCCACATTCGTGAATGCGAAGCCATCATGGAAGTTGTACGCTGCTTCGAAGACGAAAACATCGTTCACGTTCACGGTTCCGTTGATCCGGTTCGCGATGTTGAAATCATTGAAACAGAACTCTTGCTCAAGGACCTCGACACTGTAGAAAAGAAGGTCGCTTCCGAAACTAAGGCTGCTCGTACAGGTAACGCAGAAGCAAAGGCTCGTCTCGCTGCAGCAGAAAAGCTTAAGGCTGGCATGAGCGAAGGCATGGCCGCTCGCAAGTTCATCGGCGATTCCGACGAAATGGATGATATTCTTAAAGACATGGGCCTCCTTACCGCAAAGCCGCTCTTCTACTGCGCAAACGTCAAGGAAGACGACATTCTCACAGGTAACGCCTACGTAGAAACCCTCAAGGAATACGCAGCAAAGAACGGTCACGAAGTNNNNTCATGATCAGCGGCAAGATCGAAGAGGAACTTTCCCAGATGGAACCTGAAGAAAAGAAGGAATTCTTGCAGGAACTCGGCATGAAGGAATCCGGCCTCGACGCTGTTGTTCGCAAGGGTTACGACATTCTCGGCCTTCGCACGTTCCTCACAGCAGGCGAAAAGGAATGCCGCGCCTGGA
>DCGZ01000167.1:0-11870 GCA_002314675.1 Fibrobacter sp. UBA1765
GATTGCCACGCTTCGCTCGCAATGACTCGGAGGGTCGGGGGAACGCCCAATCATCAGGCCATGAATGTTTTGACAGTTGTGTTCTATAGGCACATGGCCATGTAGGCGGGCAGGCAAATAATTCCGTCGTCCTTGATTTCGAAATTTTTGGGGTGTATAATGTATGCCTCTCCGATTCGCTTGCGGAACTTTTCGCAGAATCTTGTCAACGATTCGTATTTGTACCGCTTGCCCGACTTGACTTCGATGGGGAAAATTTTGAAGTTCACCTTGTTGTTGTCGGTTATGATAAAGTCGATCTCGATGTCGTTCCGGTGCTTTTCTTCGTTGTAGTGGGTGTAGAAAAATGCCTTGTGTCCGTTTGCACGTAACATTTGCGCTATGGCGTTCTCGTATAGCATGCCTTCGTTCAGGTTGAGCTTTCCGTTGAGAATTTGCTTATAAAGTTCGTTTTCGGTTATGGCGTTTTCGCTAAAGGCGTGGCTTGCCAGGAGACCGGTGTCGCCCATGTAGCATTTTATGTAGGCTCTTTCTTCGTTAAGTGTCAGGCCTACATTAGGGTCTGTGCAGTTAAAGCATTCGTTGACGATCCTTGAATTGCCGAGCCAGAAGAAGGTGTCTGCATATTGAGCAAAGTAGGAGCCCGCCTGGATTTCGCTGAAGACGATGCGCTTTTCGTGCTGCGAAAGGAATGCTGGAACCTGGTCGAAGATTGCCAGTACGCGGGACTGGTAACGGTCCTCGATTTTCATGATGTCGTCGCGGTACAGCTTTAGAATGTCTCGCTTTTCTTCGTCGCTCCTTTGGAAGGACCGCTTTTCAAGAAACGCCGCGACGCTTTGGGGCATTCCGCCAACGAGAATGTACTCCTTGAAGATGAGCATGGCTTTTTCGTGAAGCCCTCTTTCTAGGGGAATTTTCTTTGCAAAGCAGTTCTTGATGTATTTGACCAGCATGGATTCGCCAAGTGCGTCGCAAAATTCCTCAAAGTCCATGGGGTGCATGTCCATTGCGCGTTCTTCGGAAGGTATCGTGATGTCCTTTACGTTCTGCTGTATGGAAATGAGGGATCCCGTTTCAAGGTAGTCGTAGCGCCCGTCCTTTACGAGTTTCTTTATGGATTGCCTTGCCTTTGGAAATCGCTGCACCTCGTCAAAGATAATCAGGGATTGCCTGCTGAAAAGTTCTACGCCATATTCGGTGGAAAGCACCATGAAAAATGTGTCCAAGTCGCCCAGAAGGTTGTTGAACGCGTTGATTACAGCATCGGAGACATCGTTGAAGTCGATAAGGATGTGGGATCTGTATTCGTGCCTTGCGAACTCTTCGGCGATGGTGGATTTGCCGATACGCCTTGCGCCCTCGATGAGCAGGGCTTTTTTCCCTTGGGTGGTGTTTTTCCAGTCAAGCAGCTTGGAGTAGATTTTTCTTTTGAAAGCCATAAATACCCGTATTTTTGAGAGTGCGCGGGTATAAATATACTAAAAACTAAAGAGAGTGCGCAGGTATAAATAATGTGTTTTTGGTTAGAGTGCGCAGATAATCCATTGAAAACTTTTTTGGGGTGCCCTTCCCTAAAAAAGTTGACATTTTTTTGAACACTTCAAAAAACAGCCTATATGTAACAGGGTGTTACATATAGAAAAAACAGGCAAAAAATGTATGGAAAATGAGGGGTGTTTTCGAAAAATCGGTTGTTGTGGGGTGTCGAGTGCTTCTTTGTTCTTTTCTATTATTTGGTTGTAAAAGTATGAGGAAAAATTTATGAAGTTCAATTGTTTTAAAGCATTGGCTCTTGGGTGCGCAGTACCAATCTTTATGGCACTCGTAGCCTGCGGCGATGATAGCGGTTCTGGTCCATCCAAGGATAGTTCCGAACAGTCAAATCAAGATGTTTTGGATACGGTTCCGCATGAATCCTCGTTTGACAGCTTGAACGTGGGAGAGTATTACGATTCCAAGAGCGGCAATACCTATGCTTCGGTGCAGTTCAAAACGTACCAGTGGCTCATGAGCGACATTCATTACGATACGTTCTCTGCCGGCCCCATGTGTTACGACCTGGATGATGCGAACTGCGAAAATTTCGGCATGCTCTATCGTGCTACAAAAGCGGAGAAAGCTTGCCCAGAGGGCTTTGAAATTCCATCGGAACAGGATTGGAAAGAGCTGAAAAACTACAGAAGTTCGCTAGACAAGGAACAACAGTTCGGTATGAACGTCAGGAAGGCTGGTTTTTGTACCGAGGCTGACGACGGTGAACTGAGCTGCCAAAGGCAAGGTTCGAAATCGTTCTACCTGACGGCGAACAATACTGTATTCGTGACAAATGACGGGTTGACCGGTACCTTTGCGCCTGCCGAGAATAACGGTTTCTATTCGCTACGCTGCATTTCTAGAACCTACATAGTGAAGTCCGTAGAAAACCTCCCTACCTGCGATAGTTCTTCTCAAATGAGCCTCGGGGAATTCTATGTGACGGATGCCCAGAGTAACTACCGCTGCAATGGCTCCTACAAGTGGGTTGACAACTTCAATAGTGATTGCGAACATGTAAGAAAGGGCTACACCTCGGTTGTCAACGACACTACCTACATTTGCAAATATGGTTCCTGGGAAATTGCAGAAATAGACGACATGGATCTTGAGTGCGGTGCTGCCAATGACGGCTCTACAACGAAGTTCAACGGTGTTGACTATGTTTGCAAAAATGATTCCTGGCGCAAGTTTACCGCTACAGAAATAAAGCTTGGCCTATGCAATGCCGAAGCTCTTGGTTTTGTCGGCTCCATTGAAAATGACAATTACTATTGTGATTCTACAGGGTGGCGCAAGGCTTCTTTTGAAGACATTGTAGGGGAATGCAACAAGGAAAAAGAAGGGCTATATATTCCGTACAATGGGGATTATTATGGTTGCAACGATACCGGCTGGGTCCGCCTTTCTGATATTGAAATTGAATTCGGCTTTTGCACAAGCAAGATTGCGGGTGCGCTAGATACGCTAAATGAAGTTATCTATGTGTGCAACGATTCCCTGAGGTGGAGGACTGCAAACCTTGTCGATGTCTATGGCAAGTGCTCAGAAACCCGCAACGGAGATTCCGCAACATTCAATGAAAATCGTTATGCCTGCGCGGACACTTCATGGCGCGCGTTTACCACCCTTGAAAAAACTCTTGGGAAAATTTGCTATAGCAAGAGGTTCGGTTCACTGGAGAAGGACGGGTACAACGCCTATTATGTTTGCGATTCTACCGGCTGGCATTCTGCGGGGGCAAGCTACATTTCGAAGGTTCACGGGGAATGTACCGCTGACAGGGCATACGATATTGTTGACTGGACTTCAGGCGGTTACACTTCGCCAACAAGATACTACTGCTCTACAAGCGGCACCTGGTCCGTATCTTCTACGCTAGAACAGAAGATCGGCTTGTGCCAGGCAAGCAACCGTGGCGAATTCAAGGTGTATAACGGCAGTAACTACATGTGCGATTCTACGGGCTGGAGAACCGCTACAGACAAGGATTTCCTTGGAAAGTGCGATAACAGTAACCTGGGTGCGACCAAGAAGTATATCAGCAAGTATTATGGCTGTTCCGAAAAGGGCTGGGTCGTTACTACGGCGCTCAACTGGAGCATCGGGACTATGTGCATGGAAAATTTCGAGGGCAAAACGGCAACCTATGCCGGGGCAAGCATGGTATGCAACGGCAGCAACTGGGTTTTGTCTGGCGACTTGACGCAGGCCCTTGGCGCATGCGATGAAATAAACTATAGAAAGCTTGTTAATGGGCTAGACGGCCAGCGCTATTTCTGCAACGGAACGTCATGGGCTATTTCGAAGTAAGGAGTGAGACATGTTAGACAAGTTTATCAAGACTATTTGCATTGCCTTTTTATCCATTGGCATTTTTGCTTGCAGCGAAAGTTCTAACAGCGCACTAGATGAAGAGGAAATTTCGTCTGGGCTAGAGTCCTCCGACAGCGATTCCCCGGAAACCAGCAGCGACTCTAAAAGCAGTTCTTCTACAAAGTATTCTTCGACTACGCATATCGATATTTCTGAAATCAATATCGATGAGGGCTTTTACCTGGATGAAAATACAGGCATCAAGTACAAGACGGTTACGGTCGGCCCGTTTGTTTGGCTTGCAGAAAACATTTCGGTAAAGCCGAAGGTCATCAACAGCACCTGCTACGGTAACGATGAAAAGTCTTGCGAAAAGTACGGCAGGCTTTACAGGCCGTTGGATGCGGGGGAGCTGTGCCCGGGCAACTTTAGGCTACCGCTCAAGAGCGAATGGGAATATCTTGTGCGGAATGGAAGAATTTTTGATGAAAAGCTTGGAATTACGCTTGGCGGATTCTGCAATACTTCGGATTCCTCCGGTTGCGTTGGCGCTGATTCCGTAGGAGCATTCATTACGGCAAAGAACAAGGCCTTCCATATTTCGAAGGATTCAAGCTACGCAACGGAGCAGGATAACATGACCTACTATTCGCTGCGCTGCATGAAATACGCCCATGTGGTTGCAAAGTTCGAAGATCTTCCGGAATGTGACGACGAAGCGCGAACCCTTGTGGATTCTTTTTATGTATGGAGCATAAAAGACGATCTGCATTGCGGGGAATATGGTTGGAAGCCCGTTTATTCTTCGAGTATCTTTGCAGACCACTGCGACGATGCCGGTGCGTTGTTCAAGAGCGATACTGCCATATTCGTTTGCAGGAGCAAGCGCTTTTACAAATCCGAAACATGGTCCTACGCAGCACCAGTCGATCTTTACGACTGCGATGATTCCATGCGTGATTCCGTCATGACTATAGGCCCCATAACGCAGGTCTGTGAAGAAGATGGCTGGAGATCGCTCGAGGAAATTGAAAAAGTCCATGGATTCTGCAAAAAGCCCAGCCAGTATAGGACGGAAATGTTCCAAAACCTTCCATATACCTGCGATGAAAACGGCTGGAACTTGTCGCTGCAGACAATCTTGAGTTCCTCTTCGATCAATATTTATTCAAGTTCTTCAAACCCGGCGAGTTGCACCAAGGAACTTTCTGTAAAGGTTGACGGCAATACGGCAATGCGTTGCGAAGCCGGGAGCTGGGTCGCCATTTCTGACACCGTTTACCTTGGCGTTTGCAACCAGGCGAAAATGAACAAGGTTACCGCAATCGGAACCAAGTCTTACCAGTGCCGCACCTACGGCTGGCAGCAGCTTAGTAGCATTGAACAATCCATTGGCGCATGCACCGACACTACCTTCGGCAAAATCAAGACGTACAGGGACACATCCTATTTGTGCAGAATCGAGGTTCCGTCATCGCAGTCGCAAAACGTACAGTTCTCCTGGGGGAAAATAACAAACGATGTAGCTTCCCTTGGGGCATGCACGGCTGACCTTGTCGGCACCATAAAGAAAACTGCAAGTGGAATTTCTTACAAGTGCACGAGCAATTCATGGGTTGCCGCTTCGGTAAGCGATGTTTATGGGAATTGTTCTTCGACAAAAACTAAACTGTCGGGCGTATTCAACGGAGTCGAATACATTTGCGACATTGACCGCGGATCGTACCAGTGGTATGCAATGCAGCCGATAGACTCGGTAGCAGGCTACTGCGCAAAACCCAGGGCAAACTTGCTGATTAGCTACAAAGACGTGTACTACATCTGCTCTGGAACCCCCGACCCTAACGTTTGGAAGGAAGCTACAAGGGAGGAAATACTCAAGAAGTGCACAACTGCGCTGGAAGGTGCTATTTATTCCGACTCAATGGTTACCGCCAAGTGCACGGCCAGTTCATGGAAGGCTGTTTTGACCGAAACCCTCAAGGACCCTCGCGATGGAAACGTTTACTACACAACTACTTTTGACGGAAAGACCTGGATGGCCGAAAACTTGCGCTACAAGGGCGCTGGAGTAGATCGTTTCTGGTATCCAAACGACAACATCAAATATGAAAGCAGGGGCCTCCTTTATCAATGGCACACTGCTATGCAGCTTGATTCCATCTACGACAAGACCATCCTTGGATATGACCAGATAAAGCCACAATGGCAGGGACTTTGCCCGGCAGGGTGGCATATCCCGGATGAAGACGAACTATCGTCGCTTAGAAGAGCTGTGAACAATTCGAAAATTCCTGTATATGCAATCGGCCTGAAAGTCGCAGGGACTGGCTTCCGTTACCAATGGTATCGTAACGGCATTGATGTTGTTACAGGTTTTGCAAAGATAGATACTGCCGGCTACTTTTGGGGAGCTAGCTTTGCTAACAGCAAAACTACGATAATTTCGGATGTTGTGGATTATGACAATTTTTCGACCACAACTCCGGAAATGTACATGCTCAACAGCAAGGTTTTCGCTCATGGCGTCCGTTGCGTCAAGGACTACTAGGGAGGTTGAATAATGAAGAGCTATCTTAAATTATTTTTCATGACAGCAATGCTCTTTGCCTTTGCTGCATGCAGTGATGACAGCGCAAGCGCAAGCAACAGTGGCGAAGAAAACCCGGAATCCTCCAACGACCTTGAACAGGAATCTTCCTCATCGGCTCAGAGCAGCTCCTCTTGGAAGGAACTTTCTTCGGCGGTGGTCATTGACATTTCGCAGTTCAAAAATGACGACACCACGGTTGTCGATTCCGTAAACAACGCAGTTTACAGTACAGTCGTTATTGGGCCCTACAAGTGGATCAAGGAAACCATCCGTATCGAAAGCGATAGCGTCAAGAGTACCTGCTACGACTATGATGACGACAATTGCGAAAAATACGGAAGGCTCTACTACAACAGGTATAGCATTGGCAAAGTATGCCCAAAGGGATACAGCCTTGCAAGCAGGGGAGCATTCTCCTATTCGGCGGCAAAGCTCGAACTTTCTACCGGCGGCTACTGCCAAAAGAACGATACGTTGGCCTGCAAGAACCTTGGAACCTACGGCTACTATAAAACAGGCGACGGCTATGCGTTTGTCATAGACTCCCTTGGCAAAAACTTCTTTGAAGATGATTCTTCAAACGGTTTCTATTACGCCAAGTGCGTAAGGCCGCTCGGCATTGTGGCAAAGTTCAACGAGCTCCCTGCATGCGAAAGCTACAACCGCTACGAAAACGTCTTCGTGGCAGAAAAGGATTCTAGCTATGAATGTGGCAGTGACAGCTGGCATGCTGTTACAGGCACATCCGCAAAGGCGTGTTCCGATACCTCGGCCAGGTTCTGGTATGCAGACACAATGCTTGTTTGCACCAAGAACGGATGGAAGGTTGCCGGTCCTACAGAAATTGGCGAAGTTTGCCAGCCCGAAATCCGCTATAAGCAAGTGGAAATCAGCGGACGCACCTACGTTTGCGAAAACTGGTACTGGACGGAACTTGTCGGCCTCAATAAGGAACTTGGCTATTGCTACCAGGATATTTATGGAAAACTGGATACTGCAAAAACTGGGGAAGTCTATGCATGCCACGGCAGTTCCTGGGAAAAGCCATACATCAATGACATCTACGGCAAATGTGACAGCAGCAATGTTGGCCGAGTCGTTACATTCGATTCTGTACAGCAAGTGTGCCCGTCAGCACAGCAAGGCTGGAGACGGCTGACCGAAATAGAAAAGGAAATTGGCCCGTGCACCGATTCAAGCTACCATAAAGTCGTGCTCTACGAAAAAGACACCACGGTACGCGTCTGCGAAAAGGGAACCTGGAAACTCGGAGACTATACATGGGTCTTTGAAACATGCAATACAAGCAACCGCGACATGCTCGATACTTTGTTCGGAACTCCGTACAAGTGTCTGTATTCCACCTGGAAAAGACTGAGTGACTTGGAAAGGCAAATTGGACCTTGCCTGAACAAGAACAATGGCGAACAGGTTACGGTATCGGATACGGTATTCCTTTGCAGCGGCGGACAATGGACCAAAAAGACAAGCCCAGGTAGTTCCAGCAGTTCTGTAAAAAGTTCCAGCAGTTCCGCTGTGAGCTCTAGCAGTTCAATACAAACCATGCTCTCGGTTCTTGGGGAATGTAATTCCGCACGCATTGGCGTGCTCGTTGACAACGGACTCAACAAGACAAAGTGCACCGCAAACGGTTGGGAATACCCCTATGGAACATTAACGGATTCTCGCGACAACCATGTTTACAGAACAACAGAAATCGCCGGACGCACATGGATGGCCGACAACTTGAAATACAACGGCAGCGATGTTGATGAAAGCTTGTGCCCTGGCCTTGCCGAAAGCAACTGCGAAAGCATGGGCCGTCTCTACAAATGGCACACAGTCATGAAACTCCCTGAAAATATCGACTATTCACTGCAACAGGATTCCACACAGTATCTGAAGGCTCAAGGAATTTGCCCGACTGGCTGGCACGTTCCGTCGTATGAAGAGTGGAATGACCTGGCAAATGCCATTGATTCTACGGTAGGTTCCTATTCAAACTACAATGACTATGTTGGTTTCCCTAAAATGCTGTCAGGGTATATTTCAGAAACCAAGATGGCAACTGGGTATTTGAAAGATTCGTATTTCCGCTCCTCGACAATTTACTTAGGCGCTTCGGATCATTCATACTTAGGCGCTTCAACCTCGGATCATTCATACGGCATGAATTCCAGTGCTAGACTGCATGCTTCATCAATGTCACGAAGCGCATCACTTTCTCTCCGTTGCATCAAGGACTGATCAAAAAGAACTTTTTGAGTTCACTTTCCTTACAGCTGCAAAATGCAAAAGTCAAGCAGGAGACCATCAAAAATAGTCTATATGTAACAGGGTGTTACATATAGAAAATTCGGCTAAAAATGCGTGGGAAATGTGGGGTGTTTGAGGGAAAATTGTTGTTGCGTGCGGTCTGGAGTTGCTTGGTTCTTTTCTACTATTTGGTTGTAAAAGAACGAGGAAAACTTTATGAAGTTCGGTTTGCTGAAAGTTTTTGCGCTTGGAAGCATTATTCCACTTGCCGTTGCGCTCAACGCCTGCGGTGATGATAGTTCCACATCTAGCCCGGCGGCAAAGTTGCCGACCGAGGTCAAGGACCTGAAGGAACTTGAAGAACACAAGTGCGATATGAGCGTCATCGGCGAAAAGGTTTTTGTGGAAAGCGATGACCTTCTGTATGAGTGCGATGGCGATGTGTGGTTCAAGTCCTACGACCAGACAAAGCCGAGTTCGTCTTCTGCAAAGTCGTCGAGCAGCATGAAGGCTGACGGTTCTAACGACGACGAGGGCAGTAAAGATAAATCCTCTTCTTCTGTCATTCCGAGTTTTTCTTCTAGCAGCACAGGAATAGTTGCCCCTTCAACGGTTGTAAAGGGGTCTGTTACCGATTCCCGCGATGGTCGGGTTTATAAAACAGTAACCATCGGTACCCAGACCTGGATGGCCGAGAATCTTAACTATGCATACAACGAACCTACAAAAACGCGAGATTCTTCCAGTTTCTGCTTCCTTAACGAACCGGATTCCTGTGCCAAGTATGGAAGACTTTATCTATGGAGCGCAGCCATGGATTCTTCCCAGGTTTTCTCCTCCGATGGTGCTGGATGTGGTGATGGTCCCATGTGTGTTACCGGCTTGAAAGTTCGGGGAGTTTGCCCCGCTGGCTGGCATATGCCAGATAATGATGAATGGCACATCTTGTTTGATGCCGTTGGCTATAACAACGGTGTGGGACAGGCGTTGCGTTCTGTCAATGGCTGGAACAATGCTTATGGTGGCGATGACGCATACGGTTTTTCTGTGCTTCCTGCCGGGTATGTGTACAGAGGTGTAGGCCGTGACAAAGACGAACAGAATGGCGATATTGCCATTTTTTGGACATCTAGCGAAGAACATAACGACTACGGTCTCGCAGTTACCCACATTTTCAAAGGAACCTCCCTAAATGAAACTGAAGGGCTTAGTGCAAAGAGTTATGCACTTTCCATTCGCTGCGTGAAGGACTTGGAATTTACAGAAGAACTATCTTCATCTTCAAGCGTCATACCTTCTTCGAATCCTCTTTATGTAGATCCATCCACTGTTGTAAAAGGGGTGCTGACTGATGAACGTGATGGGCAAACCTACAGAACTGTGAAAATAGGATCCCAGGAGTGGATGGCACAAAACTTGAACTACACATACAACGAATCTACGCAAACGCAAGACTCTTCCAGTTTTTGCTACAACAACGTAGCTGATTCTTGTTCCAAATATGGAAGACTTTATCTATGGAGTGCCGCTTTGGATTCTTCCCAGGTTTTCTCCGCCGATGGTGCGGGGTGTGGTTACGGCGTAGAATGCACTCTTGGCGATGCCGTTCGAGGAGTTTGTCCTCAAGGTTGGCATTTGCCTAGTGTTGAAGAATGGAATACTTTGTTCAATGCTGTAGGAGGGGGACTTGTCGCGGGGACATCACTCAAAGCGGAATCTGGGTGGAGATTGTATAAGGGTGTGCCTACAGGTTCGAATGCTTATGGCTTCTCCGCAATTCCCGCAGGCTTCAGGTCTTTCACTACTGTTTCTGAAGAAGTGGGATACAAGGCTCTCTTCTGGACAACAGACCAGGTCAAGGCTCGGTGGGGGTACCCAGGTGATACTGGACAAAAAGCGTGTCTTGCAAATATTTCATACAACGTGGAGTCTGCAACTACTTATACATGTGACGTAAAAAAGAGCGCTTACCCCGTCCGCTGTGTGAAGGACTAGAACACTTTCACGGAGCTGCTGTTGCCAAGGAATTCGGACTCGGGGTAATTTGCCGCTTGTAGCAAACGAAAATTCATTGAAAAATACTAAGAAAAATTTATGAAGTACGGTTTATTTAAAATTTTTGCGCTGGTAAGCATTGTTCCGCTCGCTGTTGCGCTCAACGCCTGCGGCGACGACTCCAACTCCACCAGCGCATCTGGCGAAAACAGTTCCCTGAGTTCCGCTGTTGAGGGAGATGTGTCGTCCTCTAGCATCAATGACAATTCTTCCTCCTCCAGTGTCATCCTGAGCCCTTCGACAAGCTCAGGACAGGCTCTGGAGTCGAATGGGTCTAGCGAGACACGTGCGTCCAGCAGCAGTTCCTCCAATTCGTCGTCGTCCGGTCCCGCCGCGGGAACTCTGACCTACGGCGGACAAACGTACAGGACGGTGGTCATCGGTGCGCAGACATGGATGGCCGAGAACCTGAACTACGAATACAAGGTGAACGGTTCGACCTACGGCAACTGGTGCTACAACGACAGCGCCCTGTACTGCGAACGGTACGGGCGCCTCTACACTTGGGCCGCGGCGATGGATTCGGCGACGACAGGCTGCGGCTACGGCGCGACTTGCGAAACGGACGCCGGCGCGGTGCAGGGTATCTGCCCCGACGGCTGGCATTTGCCTAGCCGTGCGGAATGGGATACGCTGATCGCGTTTGTCGGCGGAGAGGACGTGGCGGGGAGACGGCTTAGGTCGATCTCGGGGTGGTATGACAATGCAAACGGCGACGACGGCTACGGCTTCTCGGCGCTCCCTTCCGGAATAAGGCACGGCAACGGGGGCTTCAACAACGCGGGCCAAAACGCGAACTTCTGGTCCTCCTCCGAGAGCAGCCCGGACAGTTCGTCCCAAATGTATATGTACTACACCGTCCGAAGCGCAGGTCTGGTCGACAATGCCAAGAATAAGGCATTCTCAGTCCGCTGCGTCAAGGACTAAAGCATGTTCCGTGGCTGAACATTCGCGTTAGGCCCCGCAGCCCACATGGGTGGGAGCTTCGCTCCTTGACATTTCGCCTCAGCAATGGCTATGCAAGCATAGCCGCTGCATTCGGCTCTGGGTCAATCGGACTCGCGCGGTGCTTGCCTTGTGCAGTCGCACGGAGCGCGAGGCTGAACGAACGACT
>DCGZ01000167.1:12026-12550 GCA_002314675.1 Fibrobacter sp. UBA1765
TGTATAAATTTAGTAGTGAACAAAAAAACACTAATCAAACCGTCGCTTTTTCAAGCCTGTAGCGACTGGAGGAAAAATGAATAGAAAAATCAAGCCCATCGAGGAGTTGACCATCAGGGACAACTTCATGTTCGTGAAAGTCTTCAGCGATGAAGAAATCGCCAAGCCGTTTCTCAAGGCCCTTTTGAAGATTGACATCGAGAAAGTCAGCGTCGTCGGCGAGGCCTTCCAGCAAAGCAATCCCAACAAAAAGTGCGTCCGCTTCGACATCATGGTCAAGGAAGACGGCAACGGCAACGGCATCGGCCGCGTTTTTGATCTGGAGATGCAGATGGTCGATACCAAGGAACTTCCGCTCCGCGCCCGCTACTACCAGGGCGTCTGCGACACGGAAACGCTCGGCAGCTCCCACAGGTACAAGGAGCTTAAGGAACAGTATATCGTCTTCCTCTGCCCCAAGGATATTTTCGGCAAGGACCGCCCCATTTACGAGTTCGAAAACCGCGAAAAGAACGACCATTCCC
>DCGZ01000044.1:0-177 GCA_002314675.1 Fibrobacter sp. UBA1765
CTGACGACAGCCGACAGCCGACTGATTACAACATTACCTCTAGGCGCGCAAGCGCCGACCCCATGCCTCAAAGCACCGAAGGTGCGTACCTCATCACGATTCCTGGGTTGCCGCGCTTCGCTCGCAAAGACAAAAAAAAGTATAACTTCTGTCGACAGCCTACAGCCGACTGACTAC
>DCGZ01000044.1:194-8710 GCA_002314675.1 Fibrobacter sp. UBA1765
TCCTCTAGGCGCGCAAGCGCCGACCCCACGCCTCAAAGCACCGAAGGTGCGACCTGATGCTTGTATCTTGCATCTTAAACCACAGACAAAAAAAATCCCCTTTCGGGGATTTTTCACGTGTTCATGCTAAGAAACAGCACAATTAGTTGTGCACAAGAGTGCCGAGTGTACCTTCAGCAACAGCCTTCTTCAAGTTGCCTTCAATCATCTGGAACACGAGAATCGGCATGTTGTTTTCCATGCAAAGTGCGATCGCTGCAGTATCCATGACCTTTAGGCCGCGACTAATGACTTCCTTGTAAGAAATATCGTCGAACTTTGTTGCAGTCGGGTCCTTGACCGGGTCTGCCGTGTAAATGCCATCGACCTTTGTAGCCTTCATGATCACATCGCATTCAGCTTCGATTGCACGGAGGGCGGCACAGCTGTCTGTCGTAAAGTACGGGTTGCCTGTACCTGCAGAGAATATAACAACGCTACCGCTCTTCAAGAGCTTGAGGGCCTTGCGACGGTCAAAGAATTCACAGACCGGTTCCATGCGGATTGCAGACATCACAACGCTATCAACGCCCTGCTTATCAAGAGCATCCTGCATAGCAATACCGTTCATCACAGTGCCAAGCATGCCCATGGCGTCACCAGCAGCACGGTTCATGCCACCGGCAGAAGCAGAAATACCGCGAACCAGGTTACCGCCACCAATCACGAGCGCAACCTGGGTACCAGACTTCACGATTTCTGCAATTTCACGAGCCATTGCCGTAAGAATTGTAGAATCAATGCCATGGCCTGCAGCACCGGCAAGTGCTTCGCCACTGAGCTTCAACAAAACGCGATTAAATCTTTTTTCTGCCATATAAAAATCCTTTTTTTGATTTCCTAGATTGCCACGCCGTTCCGGCTCGCAATGACATATTAGCGATCGTACAAATAAATCTCCCTATCGAGAAATATTCGTTAACAATGCTGTTTTTCTATTTCAAGTAAATTTAGATATTCAACAACAGAATGAGTACATTTTTTTATAAAAAAAAGAGACTGGGCAAAACCCAGTCCCTTTGAACTAACCATTCGATTAGAAAAAATTAGTTACCACGTTCGAAGCGAACGAATTCAACAACCTTCAAAGAAGAAAGGCCGAGCTGCTTTGCAACGACTTCCTGGAGGTAAGCCTTAACTGCAAGCTTCTTCGGGTTCTTTTCAGACATGAAGAATTCCTGGTCTTCGAGAACGATTTCCTTGAGAACCTTAGCTACGCGGCCTTCGATCTGCTTTTCAACAAATTCCGGCTTTGTAACCTTGCCAGTTTCCTTGGCCTGGTTTTCAATCTGTTCGCGAGCGATTTCCTTTTCCTTCTGAATGGTTTCAGCAGGAACGTCAGCGTCGGAAAGTGCAACTGGAGCAAATGCTGCTGCCTGCATTGCAATGTCCTTAGCAGCGCGAGCGAGGTCTTCTGCATTGTTTGCAGAGCCTTCGTATGCGAGCTTGGTGATAACGCCGATCTTACCGCCCATGTGGGAGTAAACACCGAACACTTCGTTTGCGGACTTCTTTACAACACCGAGCTTACGGAAGTCGATGTTTTCCTGAATCTTAACGAGAACGTCCTGGAGCATGTCGTTAACCTTAACGCCGTCAACAACGCATTCCTTGAGAGCTTCAACGGAAGTAACGTCGTTAGCCTTGACAGCCTTGATAGCAAGGTTTGCAAGAGCAACAAAGTCATCGTTCTTAGAAACAGGTTCAGTTTCGCAAGAAAGTTCGAAAGCAACAGCGCGGTCGCCATCTTCGACGAGGTATACAACACCTTCCTTGGCAGCCTTGTCTGCGCGCTTTGCAGCAACAGCAGCACCCTGCTTACGGAGGAGTTCAACAGCCTTGTCCATGTCGCCGTCAGTTTCAGTCAATGCCTTCTTGCACTGCATCATGCCCACGCCGGTCTTCTGGCGGAGTTCGTTTACGAGGGAAGCGGTAATCTGCATATTACTTTTCCTTAACAGTTTCGGTAGAACGCGGCTGAACGTTAGCAGCGATGTAGTCTACGATGAGCTTGATGGACTTAACTGCGTCGTCGTTTGCCGGAATCGGGTAATCAACGAGAGTCGGGTCAACGTTAGTGTCGCAGATACCGATGATAGGAATGTGCAAACGACGTGCTTCAGCGACAGCAATCTTTTCGTGTGCAAGGTCGGTAACAACGAGGAGGCCCGGGAGGTTAACCATGCCGCGGATACCGCCGAACACTTCCAAGAGCTTGGCGCGTTCGCGGTTCTTGTCCAACACTTCCTTCTTGGAAAGAGCGTTGAAGGTACCGTCCTGTTCCATTGCGTCGATCTTGTCGATCTTCTTGATGGACTTACGAACAGTCTGGAAGTTGGTCATCATGCCGCCGAGCCAGCGGTTAGAAACGTAGAAGTGGTTGCAGCCTTCTGCAGCTTCAGTAACAACCTGGCGAGCTGTTGGCTTTGTGCCAACGAAAAGAACAGACTTTCCTTCTGCGGAAACCTTGGCAGCAGCCTTAGCTGCTTCTTCAAGGAGGTCGCGAGTCTTGGAAAGGTTAAGAACGTAGATGCCGTTCTTTTCTGCGAGGATGTACGGCTTCATCTTTGGGTTCCAACGCTGTGTCTGGTGACCAAAGTGTGCGCCTGCTGCGAGCAAGTCTTCAACGGAAGGCAAGTTTGCCATAATAATGTTTCCTTTTTTCGGTTATTCTACCCGGTTTACAAATAAGTTGCGAAGCGTAATCCTACTGATCTGGATGCCGCCACCGAAGCAACTCTCGCAAGCCGGTGATTGGTTTACGCCTGGACTACATGCCCAAGTCGCGTGCAAAGATAGTAAAAAATAAATGATTTGGAAGCGTCAAGGCATTCAACACAACAAAATTATCCAACGCTTTATTAAAATTTCTCGTCCCTAAGGGATATCTTGCGCAGCCGGATTCGTGTCGAAGTATTCCCCACAAAAATTTTCCAGTAGTTGACTTCCGCCCAGAAGGTTTCCGCCAAATCGAAGCGCCAGTAACTTAAGGATTTCTTGCGTTTGCCAAGCCACCAGTAGAGCCATTTGAGGCGACCGCCACCTGCATGGCGGCCAAAGTTGCCACCCAAAAGGATTGACCGCAGGAGCCACCGACCGCGGAATTCGTCGGGCTTGCAGAGCATCAAGCTTTCGTCAAGGCCAAACGATTCACGAAGCAGCCACATGAGGGCCCCCGCAATTTTCCGCAGTCCAAAGCGGGAGAGGTTCGCCATCAGTTCGCGGCGTTCGCTTTCGCAGGAATGCCCAAGCAACACGTAATAATCTACAATCTGCCGGAGCCCTACCCCGCTACCTATAAAATGGCGATAAATGTGCGAAAGCTGCATGGCCAGCGCAAACTTCATGGAGTGGGCACAGAAACCTTCGGGAACCTCCTCCGAGTTCAGAATTTCTTTGTCCAGATATTTCAGCAACCGCCTGGTCGTAAACGGATTGTAGTTGCCCGAAGACGTACGGAAATGCACCTCCACATCAATCCCACGATCATTTTTCATGTGGGTGTGGTGCGGCGAAGCCTTCAGCGATTCCTGCATTCCAGTTTCCCGCAGCAAACCCACGACGCTCTTTTCCCCGCCGTAAACCCAGATGTCAATGTCTCCCGGCTGCCGACAAAACGGATTCGGGTAAAGGCGGGCGTTGGCCTGGCCCTTCAAAACGGCACAACATCTGCCATGCCCCCGGAAAAAGCTAGTAAGTCTCGCCGCTTCCTCATTCAAAATCTTGTTCAAGCCGCTAAAGGATTCCGCTTCGCTGGCCCACTGGAACATCAGTTCCATGGGAGGGCGCAGTTCCTGGGGCAACATCATCACCCCGTCAAACGCAAGCCCCAGAAGAGTCTGCCGGTCCGCCTCGTTGTAAATGCGTTCCCACTCTTCTGCAGACAGCCGCGGAAACGCGCCGGCACTTGCCCCCGGACACCCAAGCGCAATACGCAACAGAAGGAAAAAATTATCGTATCTGGAAAAATCCATAGCATTCTCATCAGGGCGATAAAACGACATTTTGTCAATTCTTCGCCCTTGTCAAAGTAATCCTTGCAAGGTCAAGCATTTCGTCCAAGAAGCGAATCCGCAGAAATAATATGGCTAAAAAAGGCATCCGCAGAAACTCGTTTTGATAAATTCCCCTCATACACGAGAACCGGTCGAAGCGACACCCCCTTTTTCAACTTTAGGCGGTTCATTTTCTCCTCAACCTCATCAACCACAGATTCGTCAATGACATTTCGCCGTTTCATTTCAACAAGATAAGCACATTTGACGGTCTGTATCAACAAGTCTATTTGACACCCCTGTTGACGCGCGGTCTTGTTTTGAACATAGGGTGAGGCAGAGGTTATCAAGGCATTATTCAGTCCAATTTGATGCAATAATGCGGATAAGTTCGATATCACAAGATTTTCAAACTGAAGTCCAAGAATTGAATTCCACGCCGGTAACTGTTCCAGAGACATGAACCTAAAGGCATCCTTTTCAATCAGACTTTTCTTTGGCTCAATGTACTTCAGATAAAACCTTGTATAATTGTCCTTGATACGATATTTCCCCAGATTGCTTCTCTTGCCGGTAGCAGGATTCACTCCATCATCCCTCACGATAAAGCCAGCAAGTTCAAGTTCACTGAGATTGTCCGAAACATGACCATTATTTTCGAGATGTAGTTCATCGGCAATTTCAGTCGCCGTAAGCTTTCTTTCGGAAAGCGCGTACAGCATTTTTCGTTTCGTTCCAAGATTCGCATCTAGAGTATCGTTGAAAATATCTTCAAATTCGCTGACCAGCAAGGCTCCAGATCTAAAACATAGAGCCTTAATGTTCTCGTCCGCAGAAAGGGCGGGATTAATATTTTCCAGATATTCCGGGACCCCACCCGTTACCGAAAGTACATCGACAATCTCCCTCGTGGAAATCCGCTTGGCGGACCTTCCCCAAAATTCGATACACTCATTCAGCGGCAATTCCTGCAAAACAAGATTCATCGAGGGGCGACCAAGGAAAGCTTTGCTCTTCACTATTTTTTTGTCAATCCAGGAAGACACCGAACCGCACAGGAATACAATCAGGTTTTCTCGTTTTGAGAACCAGTTGTCCCAGGCCTGTTTCAATTCACCGGCAAAGCCCGAATCAAATTTACCCATCCAGGAAATTTCATCCAGAAGCACAATCACCCTGCCTTTTTTCGGAAGTGATTTTTCCAGTGTACCAAACGCGTCAAACCAGGTAGCTGACGGAGTTCTGTTACCTTTTATCTGTCTAGACAGTTGCCTGTCGAAGGCCGCCAGCTGCGTTGTATTGCTTACACCATCTACCGGCTGCAAACCCTCTAGCTTTATGAACGAAGCCTTGCTTCTTTTGGCAAATTCCAAGACAAGCGTCGACTTACCAATACGCCTGCGGCCACGAATCGTTACAAGCGATGCCACAGATTTATTCCACAAAGTTTGCAAACGCTCTAGTTCAGCCTTGCGTCCAACAAACATAACCTGCCTCCTAGGTTAGGGCGATAAAATGACATTTTGTCATTTCTTCGCCCTAATATAAAAAATTCCTCCGATTTTGGTCGGAAGGACTTATCGTTTTTTATAGCGAAGTTAGAAATCATCCGGTTAAAGGACTTACGCCCTTTCAAGTTCTTCAACAAACTCTTTCAACGTTTTTAATGCAACCACAGGAAAATCAATGTCATTCAAAACCTTGAAATGACTATCGTTTGAAACGATATATTCAGCCTGTCCACAAATCGCGCAATCCACAAACTTGTTGTCATCAGGATCAACCTTAATCAACTCAAAATGCCAACTCGGCTCCACACGCACCAAATTTTTACGGTTTGTCAAAGCTTCAACAACAAGATGTGCCATGCGAGGGGAAGCATGTTCAGACAAGATTTCCTCGTACTCAAGCAAAATCTCTGTCGATACACATAATTCAATTGAATTACCTAAAAAATCGGTCCATACTTTATGGTACGGACTTTGCGATGGCAACGCCATCAAGAGACAATTCGTATCAAGACAAATCCGACGCACTACAAGGCCTTATACGGAGTTCGCCAATGTTCTTTTCCGATACGCTCAATCGCATCGGCATCCAAAGTGCCATCATCCCACAAGCGATCGGCCTCTTCCTGCACCTTTTGGGCATAATATGCGGCAAGAACATCCTTTAATTCAAGGAGTTCTAAATCAGACTTGCAAAATCTGAACATATCTAAAAGATGCAACTGAACTGGATTTAAGGTTTCTGATACCGGCATAAAAAGCCTCCTTCCCTGAATATAAATAAAAACGCCCCTACAGACAAGAGTAAAGCCCCTTCGCAGGGGCTTTTATAGATCACCGAAATAACGGAAGATATTTAAACGTTCTTACGATCTACTGGTTCGTAATCGTTGTAGTTGAGTTCCCCGCTAATCCCTTCTTCACAGCCACTTCCACAAAGCAAGTTTGCGCGGGACTTCAGCTTGATTTCCTTCATTTTCGGAGTCTTGTATTCTTTCTTCTGCATATTGTTCTCCATTCTTATCTGATTATAACATTCAATGTTTCCGGCAAATCGTCAGCAGGGTCGTGAGAGCCGCTACCCTGGAGCAGGCTTGTGCGGGCCTTGAGCTTGACGATTTTCATTTCCGGCTTGACATAGCCGCACTTCGGCTTACTTGACAATGACTTTCTTTCCATTATTGTAGTAGGTTCCTTTGACGGTGGGCTTTTTGTTGCCGAGGTAACGGCCGTTCAGGTCAAACCAGCGATTGTCTGCGGAGCGGAATTCACCGGTGCGGGTGTTGATGGATCCGATGACCGTTGTACCCTCTTCGCCCCTGATGACCACATCCATGGATTCAGGGAGTTCATCGATACTTGCGACGGCTGGAGCCGCCTTGAACAGTGCGGGAGCCATACTGCGAGATTCTCCAGAGTTACCCCCCGCATAATACAGGTAGGCTCGCATGGGATAGATGTAGGCTCCTTCCTTGATTTTACCAAACTTGCCTATTTCCATACCGCCGTTACCGGCAGCACCAGCAAAGCCATAAGTAGTTCCAATTTCTTCGACATTGTTGCCGGAATCCCATTGTCTGTAATTATAGGTACCCACGAACTGCCAGCTCTTATTTTCGTCAGGCACTTCATCACAAGTTTCTTCAGAGCAAGTCAAGGTAGCTCCATAAGAACTCTTGGGATCGTCAGCATTAAACAATACACCATCTTTTACAACCAGGTCGTCCATATCAGCATCGGCAACCACGATGTAGGGAGTATTTGCCTCAATGAGCTTATTACCTTCATTTTCTTTGTCAACATAGCCGAAGACAACCGTCTTCCAGACGCCATTTTCCTTTTCCACACCCCTGAACGAATAGAAAGACACGCCACTAAAAGCACCCGTAAACGTCGAGAAAGGCAGTACAAGGGTGGAATACTTTCCTGCCGCAAAGTGACGATAGAGGGTTACTTCACCTTTAATCATGCAGTCCTTAATTGTCTTATCGATAGGATCTCTGGACATTCCATCGATAATTGCCGAGGAACTGTCTTTTGCGATAGTAATGGGACCGAAACCGATACGGGTTTTATCGTAGATTGGACGATATGTCTTAGCACCAGTCACTTCCTGAATTTCAGGACTCCAGCCAGCAAAGGTGTAGGCATACATATCATCGTCAGCCTTTTCTGGATTTTCTGGTGGCGGTTCAACGCCTTCAGCCGGAGTGCCATACTCGTATTCACGAGAGATGATTTCGTCACCCTCATCATCTACAAAGGTAATCTTGAACATTTCGTTTTCCACAGTCACGTCAACAGATTGAGGAGCAAAGCCAAACCAGTTATCGCTTTCCTCGACCTTATAGTAAACCGTATAATTGCCAGCCCAATCGGCGCAAGGAATTTCGGTGGAATAGGCAGTCTGTGACCCGCCTTCCCTTAACACGCTGTAAAGCATATCCCCAGAGTTCGAGGATCCAGAGGCTACAAGCGCGACACATGTACCAGCGTACTTCGGATTGGCAGAAGTCGGGGGTTCAACTGTAGGCGTAGCCCTTGTAATTTCAAAGGTTTTTGAAACCGGTAAAATCCTATCATATTTGCCAAGGAAAGTAACGGTTACAGTTACAATACCGGCATTAACATTGTTGGAATACGAATACTCGTAGTCAACATCTTCTGTAATATCAAGTGAACCTATCGTCACTGTTGGCTTTGGTGTAATTGCTTCGCCTGTATAAACTTGACTTTCTATATCAGCAACTGACATTTTCTGATAAATGGTTTTACTTTCTCCATTTTCTATGATCGTAAAATAATCGTTTTTATGATCAGTCACCACCTCACCATTATCATGTATATACATTATGCTTTCGCTAATACTTGAAGCATACACCATATTAACAGCATCATATATTTCCACGACAATCTCACAGCGGTCAGCAAATATACTTGCACCGCATCCAATTCCGGCACCATATTCACCACC
>DCGZ01000192.1:0-16146 GCA_002314675.1 Fibrobacter sp. UBA1765
TCACGTTGCTCACGTCCCATTGGCTGATGTCACCGTTGAATGGAGAATGACTGAACATGTTTCCCATGTTCGTCACGTTGCTCACGTTCCACAGGCTTATGTCGCCGTTGAACAGAGACTCGTTGAACATGCCTTGCATGTTCGTCACGTTGCTCACGTCCCACTGGCTGATGTCGCCGTCGAATTGGGAATCGCTGAACATTTCCCACATGCTCGTCACGTTGCTCACATCCCACTGGCTAATGTCGCCGTTGAACTGAGATTTGTAGAACATCCACCCCATGTTCGTCACGTTGCCCACGTTCCACTGGCTGATGTCGCCGTTGAATTGGGATCGCTGGAACATTGCGTACATGTTCGTCACGTTGCTCACGTTCCACTGGCTTATGTCGCCGTTGAACAGAGACTTGTTGAACATGCCTGCCATATTCGTCACGTTGTTCACGTCCCACTCGGAGATGTCTCCGTTGAATAGGGAAAAGTCGAACATCCACGACATATCAGTCACATTAGATGTGTCAATGAAATTTAGGTCGCAATCATTCCCCATTATTGCTATGGCTTCTTCAACAATACTTTTTAAGTGAGCACTGTCGTTTGCAACAATTCGGCGTGGCTTTTTTTGGTATACATTATTGCGAACAAAATGAACCATTTTTTTCAAAGTTTCGTCGCTGTACAAAACTCCGTGAATACGTTCCAGATTGCTGTTTCCTGGTAGGTCCAGGAGCATGTCGCCCTTCCCAAGAAGTTTTTCAGCTCCCGATTGCCCAAGCACAACATTGCTGTCTGTTGGCGTGCGAACCTTGAAAGCGATAGTTGCAGGAAGATTTGTCTTGATATCGCCACCAATGATTTTTGCACTTGGGCGCTGCGTGGCAAGAATCAGATGGATCCCGACCGCTCTACTTTTTTGCGCAAGCTTCTGGATGCAGGCAGAGAACTCTGCACTATTTTCCTTATCCATCATTAAATCCGCGAATTCATCCACAATGCATACTATGTATGGCATACGGCCATTTTTTCTCGCGTTGTAAGCACTGATTTCTCGAACTCCAAAATCGGAAAAAATGGAGTATCTGTCATTCATCTCTTCAATGAGCCAATTCAGTCCTTCAACACATTCTTCTGTACTGGATCGAACTCTATTGTCCAAAACATTTGGAAGATTGCTATAAAGCCCTAGTTCCACTCCGTTTTTCGGGTCCATCAGCATCATTTGATATTCTTGTTCGCTCTTGTTTTTTAACAAACTTGCGATGATGCTATTTAGACACACGCTCTTGCCGGAGCCTGTCTGGCCGGCAATAAGCAGGTGGGGAGCTGAAGCCAGGTCGATGGCGATTCCTTTGCCAGAAACGTTTACACCCAGTTCTAGGGGCAGGTGCATTTGAGAACAGTCTACGTCTATATTTCCTGGTAGAACAACTTTGCGTGGCTGTGCTGGAATTTCGATAGAAACGCAACCAATGGCACTATTCACGACGCAGTTCAGATTTTCTGCCCTTAAGGCGATTGCCAGGTCAGTTTCCGCACTCATGATGGAACTGGCCTTGACTCCACGGGCGGGGCGAACATTCACCCTCGTAATGACAGGGCCGCATTCAATACTATCGAAAGACACGTCAATGCCAAAGCTTTTTAAAGCCTCGACTACCTCATCTCCAATGCTTGGATCCACCAAGCTTGCAAGGTCGTTCTTTTCTCGGCAAAAGCGTTCAACCATTTCTGCTCTTTTTTCAGAAGAGAGTGGCTTCTGGATAGTATCGTATTTGATCAGTCCCATGACACACCTAAAACGAATTATCTTGGCTATATTTTTGTTTCTTGCATCTAAAAATAACCAAAAATATGCTTTCCTGGAGTGCGGATAAACATTCTATAGAATAATTTAGGACTTTGTCAAACCTCTAAAGAAATTTTCCAAAAAAGAACTGATTAGTTGGGTTTAACTCATTTGCTTTTTAAACTCGCCAAAAGTTGTTAAAAATCGTAGATTTGGCAGAATATAGCGTTTATCTCGCCAAAAGTTGTTAAAAATCATAGATTTGGCAAAGTTAACGAGGCACTTATGGAAAAATCCATTATTGGGCGTTCTAGCGAAATTCGTTTACTAAACGAATATATAAACAGCGACCATTCTGAATTTATCGCTGTTTATGGACGCATTGCGTGTTGGCAAGACATTCTTGGTTAAAAGTCTATTCCAAAAGGATTTCGCGTTTTACACGACCGGCCTCGTCAATTCCGATCTGAAAAATCAGTTTCGTAATTTCGCCGACGCATTCTCCCAATATTTTCCCGGGGCAAGTACACCAAAATTCAAGAGTTGGTTCGATACCGTGAGGGCGGATTTTGTTAGCGCTACGAATTTAAAAACCTGTACAAGGCGCTCTTCAAGCAATCGGACAAGTATATCGAAATAGTCCGAGTACTTGCTCAAAAAGCTAAGGGCTTTACAAGAAACGAACTGCTCAACGAACTTTCCAAGGAAAGCCCGCCTACGCGACCTGGTGTGGCTACGCCTTTGAAATGTTGTGCCTACAGCACATTCAACAAATTCTCAATGCTCTGGGAATTTCGGGAATCGAAAGCAATCCTTGCAGTTGGTCGGGGAAAGATGAAGACGGCGGCATACAGCTGGACTTGCTTATAGACCGTATCGACAACGTCATTAACGTATGCGAGATGAAATTTTCGGAATTGCCGTTCGAGCTGAACAAAGCCTATTACGAAAAATGCCTCTCCCGCATAAGCCGTTTCAAGTCCATCTCAAAAACCCGCAAGTCAACCATGTTGACGTTTGTCTCCGCAACAGGATTGAAAGACAACAGCTACGCAAGACAAATTCCAAAAGCGCTTACCCTAGACAACCTATTTTAGGTAAAAGTTTAGTTGAAGTCTTGGAGACAACGAACGGAGAAGCCGTAGTTCTTGCCGTGGTTGATTACGTAGGCATACTCGTGGTCGTAGTCCAAGTTCATGCCGTAGGCGCTGCAGCCAACGTCAAGTACTCTAGAAATTGACTTCGAAACCCAAGCACAGGCAAAATTTAAACTCGCTTTCTTTTACCCATTTTTTCAACAAGGAAGGTGCAAAAGACGCGTTTTGAAGACTCTCAAGAATTCTTTTGGAAAAATAGGTCACATTTTTTTGTTAAAATTACACTCTAAAATCTATTTGGAGAGTTTATTATGGATGACGCATGGCAAAGCTACATTGGTTCTGGTTGTGGCGTAATTTTGGACATCACTACAACGTGCCTATACGAAGTCCCGGTTCGTGACCAGATCGGCGAAAACGGCAAGGAAATTCCGGAACCGTCTTACAGTGGCAGCTCCTATGGCGTGGTAAACTGCTATGGTGCAGAAGTGACCAACTTGTTCAAGCCGGTTATCCACTATCTTGGCAAAAAGCGTAACGACTATTCCTACATCGTTTTTAGGACCATGGTCGACGATTTGCCGGTTATCATTGGCTATATGGAAGTCAAGGAAGTCAAGAACGCCTTCAATAGCCATGTTTTGCGTTCGGGCAGCAAGTGCCAGTGTGCAAAGCTTGGTGAACACTGGGCCGTCAAGGGCAATATGCACTTTGTTTCTTGGAACGACGCTGTTATGTTGACCGCCTTCTGGAACGCAAACTGTGCAAAGCAGTGCAAGAACAAGAAGGGTGCACAGATTATCGGCGTTGACGCAGCGAAGGAATTTGTGGCATGCGTTTCAAAGCTTGAAAACGTAACTGAAAAGTGCGCTGAACTTGCAGAAGATATGCGCTTTAGCGATAACAAGCTTGCGCTTATCCCTAATGCTCAGAGCAACAAGTACAAGCTTTACGACGAGCTTTCTCGTAAGCTTCGCGAATTGCAGTAATCGCTTGCTACTTGCAAAAGTTTGAACGCGAAAGTCCCGGAAGTAAACTTCCGGGACTTTGCTTTGGTATTCAAGTTGATTAAATGTACTTGAGTGCTTCTGGAATGAGCCGTGCGACATCGGTCCCTGCACCGAGAACTTCGACAGCCTTCTTGACTGCGTCCTTTGCTGGCTGGTCCTTGACGCCAAGTGTATGAAGCGCAAGGATTGCTTCCTGTTCTGCGGAACTGAGCACGATTGTCTCTGCGGCGTCGCCAGTTGCTGCGAGAGCTGCTGCCTTATCCTTGAGAGAAAGCACGAGCTGCTCTACGGTCTTTTTGCCGACTCCCTTGATCTTTGAAAGACTGGCCTTGTCTTCGCGGGCGATCATGCTGAGCAGGTCGCCTGGAGAGACGCTGCTTAGAATGCGTTGAGCAAGCTTAGGGCCGACTCCGTTGACCTCGATCATCTTGAGGAACAGTTCCTTTTCCTGCTCATCTATAAAGCCAAAAAGGAGCATTGCGTCTTCGCGAACAATCAGGTGCGTGAGCAGCGTGATTTCGTTGCCTGCTTCGGGAATGAGCTCGCCTGTACGTGCTGAAACTTGAACGCCGTAACCTACGCCGGCGCATTCGATAACAACAAAAGTCGGGTGTTTAATGGCCACCTTGCCGTGCAATAATTCTATCATACTGCACAAATATACACTTAAATAAGGGCTGTGTCAAGCCAAAACATACCTTTTCACTCGGCTAGCAAAAGGTTTCGATTCCGTAAACCCATTCTAAATTGTTTATTTGCTGCACAATTACACTAAGTTCACTGTGGCGCCAAAGCCAGAAAAACAGCAAAATCGCAGCTATACAATCGGGTTTGACAGAGCAACGGCGCCTTCGCAATCAAAATACAGACTTTTAAATGTGTCTTCGCAGCAACGGCACCGTGTACGAAATGACTTGACACAGCCTTTTGATTAGGTGGAATCTAGGTATGGATGTTCGTGAAAAATTGAATATTCTTGCAAATGCGGCAAAGTACGATGCGTCTTGTTCTTCTAGCGGGTCCAAACGTCGTGCCATGAGCAGTGTCTAAAAGAGCCTTGATAATCCTTTTCTTCACAGATTACAAGATAAAATTATTTTTTTTGTGTTTCAACTAATTGTTTTCTATATAGTTTATGATTATGGTTAGGTGGTTTATTCTCAAATTGATTTTTTGCAGCTGTTTGTTCTGTTGCCTTGTGGCGGCCAGTTGCGATCCTATGATGGGTGGGGTTCCCGTCACTAACATTGACGTTTCCGCAGACGTTCCCAAAGGCGTTGATTCTGTTCGTGTTTGTTTATCCTATGTGGATTCCAAAGGAGATTCAAGCTCTTTATGCGGCCGTAAGGACCTTGATGTTTATGTGGATGAAGAAACCCCTGACTGGATAGACTCTTCAGTGCATCATCCAGAACTATTAGGCGTTGAGGAGTTTTATCTCCAGGTTCAGTTTTACTGTTCTGCAGGCATGACTGTCTCAGAGCCTTATAATATTTCCGCACAGAAGTTGCTAAGCGATCGTTATCATTTTTGGAATTATGAAGAGCGTTACTTGGGGCCTAGTGATGCCTATGTAAGCTACAAACTGGTGGAATTCGTTCCTCCTGCAGATACGTCTTGCGGCAAGATGGTGAACTACGCCTTGATGATATGGGAGACACGCTCATGACACGAATCCTATTGCTCTTTGCTGTCACTGCAGCGTTGGCTGTTCCAAGGCCCATTGTAAGGCCTTTGTTCAACGTAGATGTTGGCGGAACGCATAATGTCTATAGCGCCGAAAGAGAAACGGAGAACGGCTACTATCATGACCTTGAAAAGGACGAGATGATACACGACGAGGATCTTCTTTGTGAACTCATGTCATTCTCTGGCCTTGGTTTCAATGTGAGTGGTAAAGCTGGAGCCATTCTTTTTAGGCAGATTGCTCCTTTCGTAGAGTTGGGATATTACAGAGTAAAAGGGGAATACCGCCTGAAGGATTACTCCAGGGATAAGGAAGAAAATGAACATAAGGGTAGTTGGACTCGAGTTTCCTTTGGTTTAGGGGTTCAGTATACGCCTTATGTTGATCCGAAAAATTTCCTGGATGGAACTTTTGTCGGGGCCTCGTTTGGTTGGCTTGGCGTTATAGACGAGTTCCGCGATGATAAGGTTTTGAGTGACTATCATTATGGTACCGAACGCATGTTCTTCAAGTTAGAAGTAGGCAAACTCTGGGAAGTGTACGAACGTCTTTTTGTAGGAGTCTCGATAAAGGACGCCATAGAATTCGGAATGTATGAAGGTTCTGAATTGGGCAATTCCCTGGGACTTTACTTGACCATCCAAAAACGCTAGATTCTGCAGTTTGCACCTAATCAATAAAGTTTATTAAATAACACTTGCTTGTTTGAGCAGTAGTTGTTATATTTGTAGTGCTCGAAAGAGTAAACTTTTGGTTGGCTGTGTCAAGCCGAAACGTACGGTCGGGACTTGCTAGCAAACTTTCTGGATTTTGTAAGCCCCTTCAAAACTGCATTTTTACTGTAGAAATGCAATTTTTTGGCTGAAACAGGCTTTGGCGCCGCAGCTTTCTAATAGCAACTAAACAATCATTTCTCAGCAATACAACTTGGCTTGACACAGCCTAATGGTAGGCTCCGTCAAGTATGATTGTATGGCTGTGTTTTCTGGCTTTGATGCCGTGCAAGCAATTTCCAAGCAGATTTTTCTAACTTTACCGCAAGTGATCTTATCAGAAATGGTACAATATGATTGCATTCATTGTTTTTTTGCTGTCTACATTAAGTTTTGCTTCTGAATGGGCCGACTTCGCAAAGAAACCCCAAGTGTCGGACATCGACGGGATTTCCTTTTACGAAATAGAAACAGCTCCCGAATTAGCCTGGTTTTCTAAGGAAGTTGCATTAGGAAATACAAAGATAAACGGCATCCTCAAAAATGACCTTGTTCTTTGGGATTCCCTAACCGCCGATACCAATAATTGGAACAGGATTGGTCTTTCAAAGGAATTTCCTTTTGAGGGAATTTTCGATGGAAACAACCATGTCATTCGTGGAGTTCATTCCATGCGCGGCGAACGCAATGCGGACTCTCTGGTCAATGGCTTTTTCGGCTATGTCGGTCCTAGCGGAATTGTCAAAAACTTGAGTCTTGAAAATGCGTTGATTACCACAAGTTATAAAGGCTCTGATACCACCTATAACGTTTCAGAAGCAGATACCATTGCAATGTTCTACTCCATTGCCGGTGGCATTGTTGGCTATAACGAGGGGCTTATTGAAAACATAAGCTTCATGGACGGTTCCGTGGTTCCTTCAGGAAGCTCTAACATTATGGGCGGCGCTTCAACGGGAAATGTCTACATCGTAAACTATATCGCTGGAAACATTGCTGGGGTCAACAAAGGGACGATTCGAAACTTTAGGACAAATTCTCCGTTGAATGTAAAAAATGCTGGAGCATCAAGTTTGTCTTACAATATTGGATACGTTGGCGGCGTAGCTGGAAAAAATACGGGTTTGATCGAAACTGGCGAAAACGGAGCGCTCACCTATTTACCCAACATCGGTTATGTAGGTGGCATTGCCGGCTGGAATGAAGGAAAAATCGAGAACGTTCACAATGCCGGTTCGATCATTAATTATGAAGGATTTTCTGGAGGAATTGCAGCCTGGAATTCCGGCAACATAACGTTTGCAACGGTAACCGCTTCTATTGGTGGAAGCTCTGCTGGCTATGGTCCAAATGTTGGGGGGGTAGTTGCCTACAATAACGGGTCCATAAAAAACAGTGGATTTTTCCAGAGAAAAGATAAAAACTATAGTATTACCGCCAGAGCAAATGGTATGACCATGAATGATATCGTAATTATCGCTCCGGAAGGAAATATTGGTGGACTCGCTGCTGTTCAGGGGCCTCTTGGAACTATTGAAAATTGCGGAGCTGCAGTATGGTATTTAGGCATAACGGCATCTGATAAAAGAACAAAAATTTATTCCGCTGGCCTTGTGGGGCTAGATTCTGGTTCAGTTTCTCACTCTTACTCTGCTAATAGGACGCAAGCCAAATATGGCGTTTATAAACCTCTCTATACTATTGTTGACTCTTCAAAAATTCATGCGTTCAATTATTACGATTCCTCCTATTCAAGCGAAAAATATGATTCTAAAGATGGCCTGGACAGTTCGTTGATGCGCTCGGCAAAATTCGCTTGGCAGTTGAATACAAAAATGGGTACTGTCGCGAATCAGGGCATTTGGACTTATTACGATTGGTATCCAGAAATTGCCAACAAGGGCGAAAAGCCCTCCTATAGAGTTGTGCGCTATGTCGGCAATGACATTTTTGATACGGTATATACCAACTATTTGGGCCATGCATTTTGGAACGAAAATGTTCCTGACGATGGCAAGGGGAACACTTTATCCAGTTGGGAACTCCGTAGTGGTTCCGTAACGCAGAAGATTACAAGTGAGCATGTCTTTTCTTCGGATACAAGCATTTTTGCCGTAATGGAGCCCAAGGAGAATGTGTACTTCACGGTGACATTCTTGGCTTACAATGATACTGTGCTACAGAAAGAAAAGGTTGCCTATGGAACGTTGCCTGAATATACAGGAGCGGATTTGTTCCGAGACTCCACGGGAAGTACTTATCGATACTCATTTAAAGGTTGGGACCACCCCATCACGGAAGTTGTTTATGACCAGGTGTACAAGGCTGTATACAGTTCCTCTACCCGGTCTTACAAAGTAGATTTTACAGCTATATGCGGTAATAGATTGATGTACGGATCATCAAACAACTGGATCGCTTATAGACCGGAACGTGATTATTGCGATAAATTTAATCTTAGTACAGCATCTTATTCTATGGATACTTATGATTGCAAGTTCACTGGATGGAACGTTAATTGCCACGACATGGAACTTATTTCCGACACAACGATATACGCCATATTTGATTCAATTCCCAAATCGTCTAGCAGTAACATCGATGAATTGTCTAGTTCCAGCGTTGAATCCAGTTCTAGTGCAGAATCATCTAGTTCCAGCGAAGATAAAGGCAGTTCATCTTCTAAAGAAGATAGTAGTTCTAGCGCAATGTATTCCTCTAGTAGCGAAAAAGTAAATGTACTGCCCATTGTAAGGAGCAAACCTTTGAACTTGCACGTCAGCAATCGAACTGTTGAAATTATTGGTGTAACAAACGCAGATGCAATCTTGCTTGATTTGCAAGGCAATGTTATTGACCGAACTAGGGTAAATGACCAAAAAGCAGTTCTGCAAGCTCCGAACCATGGACTGTACATTGTTCGTTGCGGCACGGATTTTTACAAGTTGCGTTTAAAATAAGCCCTGCTTAAGTCCGACCTATTCAAGGCATTTTTTTCATGTCGGCGTAGCTTGCGCTAGCGGTACGGAAAAACTCGGTACGAGCCTGTTCAAACCAGATGGCATAAACGGAATGATGGACAATGCCCATCTGGTCGGTTTCGGCATAACGCACTTCGATTCGTGCTGTGTATTCGTAGCTACAAGTTTCCATACTTATCCCTAGGGCGAGCTTTGTTGACAAGCCGTTTCATACGACATATTTACTGCACAAAATGCAACTATAATGGTAGACTGTGTCAAGCCAAAACATACCTTTTCACTCGGCTAGCAAAAGGTTTCAATTCCGTAAACCCATTCTAAATTGTTTATTTGCTGCACAATTACACTAAGTTCACTGTGCCGCAAAAGCCTGAAAAAACAGCAAAAATACAGCTATACAATCGGGTTTGACAGAGCAACGGCGCCTTCGCAGTAGAAATGCAACCTAAAAAATGTGATTTAACAGCTTTGACTCCGTGTACGAATTGACTTAAAAGACAAATTTTCCGGGGGAGTCATGTTGGTAGAGCAATATCCTGTATCCGAAAATTTTAGGCTTGGTCTTAGTGAACATTTCTCTATGAACTCATACAGAGTGATAGATGATCCAGGCTGCTGTTCAATTAGTGACGTTTATGCCGATTACTATAAAGAGTTTGGAGCATTGCTTTTAGCAGGTAACCCTATCATTATTGATGCGCTAGACTTTAAACATCGAATTTTTTAAGTATATTCGTCTTGAGGTTTTTATGGAATATTCAGAAGTTTTAGAAAACGCAAAAAAGACCATTGGCAAAAACTGCATGGTTTGCCCGGTCTGTAACGGCCTTGCCTGCAAAAATACAATGCCCGGCCCTGGTTCAAAGGCTCCTGGCAACGGTGCAAACGACAATTACAACGCGTGGAAAAAGATCAAGCTTGAGGTAGATACTTTTGTTGCCAATGCACCAATTGATACTGGTATTGAACTTTTGGGTATGAACCTTTCAATGCCTTTAATTACGGCTCCTATTGGCTCCATTGCAATGCAATTCAACCCGACAGACGATGTTGCCGATTTCAATGAAAAGTGCATGGCTGCTTGCGAAACTCGTGGAATCTTCCACGCTTATGGCAATGGTCGCGACAAACGCGTTTGGGACCGTGCCATTGAATCGGGCAAGGCCCATAATAACAACGGAATCCCTGTTTTTAATCCAGGGACAAACGAAGGCATTGAAGCCTTGATGGATTTGTACAAGGATTGCCTTCCGCAGGCGATGTGCGTTGTGGTAGACAGCGCTGGATTACCGCACTTGAAGACTTTTAACGGCAAGGGCGGCGGCACAAAGACTATTGAAGATTTAAAGGAACTGAAGGCGTACGCGAAAGTTCCGTTCATCGTGAAGGGCATCATGAGCGCTCGCACCGCATTGAAGGCTGTTGAAGCAGGTGCCGACGCAATTATCGTAAGTAACCATGGTGGCCGTGTGCTTTCAGACACTCCAGCGACTGCTGAAGTTCTCCCTGAAATTGTAGACGCAGTAAAGGGCAAGGCAAAAATCCTTGTTGACGGAGGCATTCGTTCTGGCCTTGACGTGTTCAAGGCTCTTGCAATCGGTGCAGACGCTTGCCTTATTTGCAGGCCGGTCCTGATTTCGTATTACGGCGGTGGCCAAGAGGGCATTGAATGCTACATTGATAAGATTAAGGCGGAACTTGAAGATACCATGTACATGTGCGGTGCCCGTAAGATTTCGGATATCGACAGAAGCATGATTAGAATGTAAATTAAAACTATTTTTTTGCACATGCAGAATAGTTCAAGAATCGCCTGGATTGACGAGTTTAAGGGCCTTGTGCTTTTGCTTGTCTGCATTTTCCATGTGGACCAGCATTTTCAAAACATTGATGTTGGCTCGTTCCATTTGGCGTGCCTTCGCATGGCTGCATTCTTCTTTATTTCTGGCGTGCTTTTTAGCGACAGGCGGTTCCCCAAGTTCAAGGATTATTTTGTGCATAAGACAAAGGTTTTGCTTTTGCCGTATGTGTCACTATCGTTCTTGTTTTTGCTCCTTGACCCAGTCATTTATAATTTTGACTTGTACCCGAAAGCGTTAAAGACGCAAATGTTTTTTCAGCCGGTCCTATGCGATAGCGTTTGGAAATACATTGCGGTAAACTTGGAAAATGTTTTTGTAGAAGGCAAGGGAACATTGATGGCGAGCACGCTGTGGTTCGTTTCAACCTTGTATTTTATAAGTCTGATTTTTTACTTGCTGCAAAAATTTGCCACATGGATTTCTGTGAAATCGCTTCATGAAAATGTCGTGAAAAATTCCGTGATTGGCCTTGTGGCCGCGGCAAGCTTTACCGCCGGCTACGTGATGTGCTTGCACAAGATTCATTTGCCGCTTGGTATTGAACGAAATTTTTCGACGCTTTTTTATTTTGCGCTTGGCTTTATGTGCAAGGGCGCGTTAAAACATTGTAATGCTTTTGCTGGTTCTAAGTTTAAGTGGAGCTTGCCGTGTATTGCCGCAGTTTGTTTTGTTGCTTATGCATTTTTGAAAGATCCTTCACCGTGGCGCGGCTTTTACAATAACAACATTAGCCTCTTGCTTTTGGCTAGTTCTATTTTTGGGATTGCTGGCTTGATTGCTTTGATGGCGTTCCTTTCGGGGTTTAAGGGTAAGCTAGTGCAAGTATTGCTTGGCGTTTTGCGGTGTGTTTCACGCAATGGCTTGATTGTGCTTACGGTCCATTTTTGGACCTTGATTACCTTGAAGATTTTGTTCAAACAGTTCTTTGACAGGCCCGTAATTGCCTATTCGGTATATTTAATTGTTGCTGTGGTTACTTTTGCGGCAATCCCATTATTCCGCTGCAAGCTGTATCGATTGCTCGGCAAGGAAAAGGTTTCTGCTAAAGAAAGCCTGAGTATTAAATAAACGAATTTTTTTATCAAATCCCTTGACAATTCAAATTTTATTAGCTAATTTAAGAGTTGAACAATTATTCAACTCTTTGAATAATATTAATGATGAAGGTTTTGTATGGTAGAAGCAGAATTGGAATTCGAAGGCTCCGATTGCACTTGCATCCATGATGACGTGGTAAATGAAGTTCGTGCAAAAATGCCGCAAGATGAATCCTTGATGGATTTGGCTGATACCTTCAAGATTTTTAGCGATTTTACGCGCGTTAAGATTTTGTGCGCCTTGATTCATGCAGAAATGTGCGTGAGCGATATTTCCGTTTTGCTTGGCATGACAAAGTCCTCAATTTCGCACCAGCTTAGAATCTTAAAGCAATCGAACTTGGTAAAGTATCGCAAGGCGGGGAGTGTAGTGTATTACTCCTTGGCAGACGACCATGTAAAGGCAATCTTTAACCAGGGCATGGAACATGTCTTGGAAGACTCCTAGAGTCTTTTTTTTTGAACTAAAGAGTTGAAAGATTGCTCAATCGTTTTATTTTATAGGGCTTTAAAACATAAAAATAAAAATCAAAAAAAGGAAAAAATACGATGAAAAAGAAATTCAAGTTACAAGATCTCGATTGCGCAAACTGTGCTGCAAAAATGGAAGCTGCAATCAAGGCTATTGATGGAGTTCGTGATGCGTCCGTGAATTTTTTGACGCAGAAGTTTATGCTCGATGCCGATGACGCTCGCTTTGACGCAATTCTTGCTGAAGCAAAGAAAATTTGCGCCAAGGTTGAACCAGACTGCAAAATTTTGGACTAAGGTAGAATCATGACGAAATCGCAAAAGAAAAACCTGGTTCGCATCATTGTAACGGCTATCTTATTTTTCCCGTTGCTTGTGCTCGAGCATGTGGGCGTTCTAGATGTGAATCTGTTTGGACATGCATGGCTTTTGTCGCTTGCCCTTTTTGCGATTCCGTATGTGATTATTGGTTTCGACATATTCCTTAAGGCTGTAAAGAACATTCGTAACGGTCAAGTATTTGACGAAAATTTTTTGATGATGGTTGCAACGCTAGCTGCCTTTGGAATCCAGGAATTTTCGGAAGCCGTTGCAGTGATGCTTTTTTACCAGGTCGGCGAACTTTTCCAGAGCTATGCGGTTGGCAAGTCTCGCAAGTCTATTAGCGACATGATGGATATTTGCCCGGAGTATGCAAACATCGAAATGGATGGAACGCTTACGCAAGTGGACCCTGACGATGTTGAAATAGACCAGATTATTGTTGTAAAGCCTGGTGAACGCATTCCGCTTGATGGCGTTGTTGTTGAAGGCGAATCTTTTGTAGATACCGCGGCGCTTACAGGAGAATCTGTGCCGCGCAAAGTTTGCGCTGGTTCAGAAATTATCAGTGGTTGCGTGAATGGAAACTCTACGCTCAAGGTTCGCGTAACAAAAGTTTTTGATGATTCTACAGTTTCTCGCATTTTGGAACTTGTAGAAAATGCAAGTAGTAAAAAGGCGCATGTCGAAAACTTTATTACACGCTTTGCTCGCGTATACACGCCGATTGTTACTGGCCTTGCAGTTTTGCTGGCTGTTTTGCCGCCACTGATTTTGGGTGGCGCGTGGGGAACATGGATTGAACGGGCCTGCATTTTCCTTGTGATTTCTTGTCCGTGCGCTCTTGTGATTTCTGTGCCGCTTGGATTCTTTGGTGGTATTGGTGCTTCTTCAAAACTTGGTGTACTTGTGAAGGGGAGTAATTACCTGGAACTTGTTTCGAAAGTTTCTACAGTTGTATTTGATAAAACGGGTACGCTTACAAAAGGCGAATTCAAGGTTACAGAAATTTTGCCTGCAGAAGGCTTTGATGTAGAAACGCTTTTAGAAATTGCAGCTCATGGAGAAAGTTACTCTACACACCCGATTGCAAATTCCATTCGTGATGTTTTTGTTGCTAAAGGTAAGGCTGTTGAGTTTGCACGTGTTACAAATGTCGAAGAAATCCCAGGGCATGGTGTCAAAGCAAACATTGATGGCGTAAAGACTTTGCTTGGCAATGCAAAGCTTATGAATGCAAATGAAATTGTGTTTGTAGAAAACAATTCCTGTGGAACAGTGATTTACATAGCACAAAATGAAAAATTCATTGGAAGCATCGTGATAGCCGACAGCATAAAGAATGGCGCTGCAGAAGCTGTTGCGAACATGAAGAATGTGGGCATTCAAAAGTGCGTGATGTTAAGTGGCGACCACAAGCGTACAGCAGAATCTGTTGCACAGTCCTTGAAGTTGGATGAAGTTCATGCAGAGCTTTTGCCAAGTGATAAGGTTAGTTGTGTAGAAGAGTTACTCGCTGCAGAAAAGAATGGCAAGGTTGCTTTTGTTGGCGATGGAGTGAATGACGCTCCTGTGCTTTCGCGTGTCGATGTTGGAATTGCAATGGGTAGCCTTGGTTCTGATGCCGCCATAGAGGCTGCAGACATTGTGATTATGGATGATGACCTTGCAAAGATTCCAAAGCTTGTGCGCCTAGCTCGCCGTACAATGAACATCGTGCATCAAAACATTGTGTTTGCAATAGGCGTGAAAGTTTTGATAATGGTACTTGGCGCTCTTGGAATTGCAAACATGTGGATGGCCGTGTTTGGCGACGTTGGGGTAGCTGTGCTTGCTATCTTAAATTCCATGCGCACGCTAAGAACAAATCGCGCGCAAGCGAACAAGTGCAAAAACATTGTTCAAACGTAGGGCTCAATTTTTGCAAGCGGAGCTGTCAAAAGTTGAGCGCGGCGAGTATTTTCAAGAGAAACGCCGAAAGTACGAGTCGCTGGGGGAGTCCAGAGGGGGTAGCGTAAGCGTTAACCCCCTTTGCATCTTTATCACCCCTTGCGTTTCATAATCCTAAATTCCTGGTTTCCCTTGGAATTTTTTCTTTCTTCAAAGTATGCTGTGGCGTGAATCAGTTTTGGCCATGTCGCATAGCCAATGTTCTTTGGCGAATGCGTGATCTGCCTACTGACTTGTTGTGAAACCTTTGCGGCAAGTGCCCAGCCGTCATCTTCCATGGATTCTTCGATAGCCTTTCGAATAGCGTTCATGATGCGTGTGTTTCCGCGTAGCTCGTTTTTATCAAGTCGTTCTGAAGCTTGTTCTTCTTCCTCTTCGACTTGGGTTTCGAACTTGTCAATAAACACGAACAGGTTGCAAGAATAAATGAATGGTGATGGAGTTTTTTCTTCGCCAAAGCCAATGACTGTTTTGGACTTTGCACGTAATTTCATTGCGAGCGGAGTAAAGTCGGAATCGCTAGAAACAATTGCGAAAATATCAATGTTCTCTGTATAAAGAAGTTCCATCACGTCGATGGTCATTGCAAGGTCTGTTGCGTTTTTGCCTTTTGTGTAGGCGAACTGCTGAACCGGCTGGATTGCGTAAGGGTGCAAAACAGCTTCCCAAGGGTTTGACCCCTTCCAGTTTCCGTAAGCCCTGCGAACGCATGTTTCCCCGTATTTGGAAAGTTCTTCCATGATGCCGTCAATGGCTTCTGCCTTGGCGTTGTCGCAGTCAATGACCAGTGCAATTTTCTTTTCAGTTTCCATGGAATGCAATATAAAAATTAAGGGGAGACGATAGAGTGTGAGGTACGCACCTTCGGTGCTTGAGGCGTGAGGTTGTTCGCTTCGCTCACTTTGAGGTAAGTAAGATGCAAGAGCCAGATGCCAGATGCAAGAGATTTGTAACACACGGTGTCGTTGCGAGCGAAGCGCGGCAATCTAGTCAGTGAACAAGGCTTGTTCTAGATTACTTCGCGTTGCTCGTAATGACAAGTTAAGATACAAGAATACAGAGGACAGAGAACAGAAACCAGGGATCAGGTACGCACCTTCGGTGCTTGAGGCGTGAGGTTGTTCGCTATGCTCACTTTGGGGTAATTAAGATGCAAGAGCCAGATGCCAGA
>DCGZ01000192.1:16269-17247 GCA_002314675.1 Fibrobacter sp. UBA1765
AGATACAAGAATACAGAGGACAGAAACCAGGGATCAGGTACGCACCTTCGGTGCTTTGAGGCGTGAGATTGTTCGCTTCGCTCACTTTGAGGTAATTAAGACGGAAGACGAAAGACGAAAGACGGAAGCAAGTAACTAACAACTAATAACTAATGACTAATAACAAAAAAAATCTCTCGTCTAATATATAGGCACTGAAAATCTGCATTCACTAATCGCTAGCCACTAAACCCTAGATCCTAATAAATTATATTGTCGATATGACCGGTATAGAAATTAGCGTAAAGCGTGCCCGTAGGGCGATTGTCGTTGGCTGGGTTGCCTTTGGCGTTTCCTTACTCATGTGCCTGCTTTCAACCCTTGCGTTCTGGTTTTACACAATGCTTCCCGATCTGCTAGAAATGCTTGCAGAAGAAGAAGGAATGCCTGGCATGATTACTATGGAAATGCTTGACCCCTCTGTAATCGGAGCTTTCTTCTCTTGCATTTGGAGCTTTGCTGAAGTTGCAGCCATTGCGATCGGGGTAGCCATTATCTTTTGGTGGCTATGGTTTTCGAAGTTCGTGGATAATAGAAAGTCAAAAAGAATGGGTGGCTTTGCGGCGAGCCTTTCTAGCTTGATCCCTGGCTTTGGTGTTTTTATCCACTACTTTATTGTGAAAGATGCCTTGGCCGTTTTGGAATCGGAATTCGAGGAGCGAGGTACAGAAAACAAGTCTGGGATCGCGCGAGCCTATGGCGCGTTTGCGCTTTGGTTCTGGGCGGTTGTAGCTGCCATGGGCTTTTTGACATTTAGCACTTTTGGCTATTGGCTCATGATTTTATTTGTTGAGTTTGTTTGCTTTACCGCCTTCTTCCGGTATATCAAATTGATGTCGGCGCTGAAGAGTGAAGAAGAAAAATTGGTTTAAACTTAAAGCTGAAAAACAAAAAAAGCCTTGTCACGCAGACAAGGCTTTTTTGTATAAAGAAAACTAC
>DCGZ01000068.1 GCA_002314675.1 Fibrobacter sp. UBA1765
TGCGGGAATGAAAATCCCGAGTCCTGGGCCACTAGACGATGGAGGCGAGTGACCTTTTGAGTCGTTTCTCTTTTACGTGCCCAAATATAGACATTTATAAAAACTCGTCAAGGGTTAATCGCAAAAAAAGTTAATTTTTTTCTCAATGTTAGCGAATTTCCTAAAAAAAAGTACAATTAAGGCCATTTTCAAGCTTTTGCCGGCCACAATTCCGGCCACGGCAGCCGATGCCGCCATGCTTTTTGGCATCCAGGAATTCGTAAAACTCTTAAACGGAAAAACTCCCTTCGGCATTCTGGAATGGTTTTTGGGCATGATCCTGCTAGCCCTGCTTCGTTTTGCATTCCTTGCATTCCGAGGTTCCATTGCGGAGCGTACATTCAGAAGCACAGGCACAATTTTACAGCTCCGTTTTTTCAACACGCTAAAAAAAATCCACCCAAAATTCTTCCATAAGGAAGATTCAAACATAAAACTCAAGGCGGCATTCGAAGCCACCGAGGTACTCCCCAAAAGTGGAGAAAGCCTTGTCCAGGCGTTACAGGCAATCGTGCAGCTCGCCGTATTCTTCCCGATCCTCATTTACCTTTCGTGGCAGCTCACGCTCGCCCTCTTTTGCATCGTGCTACCAGTCCTTGGAATCGCGCAAAAAAAATTGCGCCAAATGGGCAAGGCCGAAGAAAACGCTTTAGCGTGCGAAGGCGCACTTAGGGAAGAACTCGAAACCGTGCGCGACATGAAAAGATTCTGGAGCACCCACGCAGAAATCAAGGAAGTTTCACGGGCAACATCTCGGCGAGTCCACAACCTGCTTGAAATCGGCGTAAAGCTTGCCACAAAAAAATTGACGCTTTCACTTGCCATCGAAACCATTTCAGTAATCGCCATGACAATCGTACTTGCACTATGCGCTTACATGATTGCCCACGGTTACATGACTGCAACAGACCTCGTGCTATATTCTTCAGCAGGATTTCTTTGCTACAAGCCAATCAAGGAATGCACTAGGGCCATGCCGCAACTGCGTTCCGCGGCAACTGCATTCAAAGTCCTTGACGCATTTGAAAAATTCGAAAAGGTTAAGCAAGCCACTCCGACCAACAATCACGGAATAAACATTTCCAAAATTGATTTTAGTTACGGCCAAACACAGGTCTTCAAAGAATTTAACTTTAGCGCAAACAAAAAACACATCTTTTTACTTGGCCCAAACGGAGCAGGCAAATCCACTCTATTGCGGCTCATCGCAAGGCTTGAAATCCCAGACAGCGGCTCCGTCGAAACTAGCGACGAATTTTTACAGCAAGGAGCATTCTTTTTATCGCAAGGCGTGTTTTTGCCGCCAATCAAAATACTGAGAAAAAAATTCAAAAGCACAAACAACGATACAATCCTAGAATTTGCAAAAGCTTCGGGCGTAGCCACGCTACTGCAAAAGCAAAAATTTTCAGGAGGCGAATCCGCACGCATCGGTTTACTATGGGCATTAGTTTCTGACGCAAAATTAATACTCCTAGATGAGCCACTTGCATTCATATCACGCTTTGACAAAGACCAAATTCTACAAGACTTTTTAAAGGCCTGCGATTCACTAAATAAGGTTGTCATAATGTCTGGCCACGAAGAACTTCCTGAACATTTAAAGGCAACATTTGAATTCATTGAAATAGAAAGCGGAAAACAGAATACAGAATACAGCGAATAAATTTGCAGTTCTCAGATTTCAGCAAAACAAAAATTTGAAAAAAATTTCATCATTATATGAGCAACATGATATACAAATTCCGTGGTTACATCTTGGCAATTTTTGCAATTGCGCTCATTGCGATGCCACCCAGCACAGAACCGATTTCTGCATCGGGAATTCTGCTCATATTTGTCGCAATAGTAATTCGAGTAACAGCAAGGCGAAGCATCGGCTTACATTCGCGCGGTTCAAAGCTCGAAGCGCCACGACTCGTGCGCGAAGGCATTTACAGCGTTGTTCGCCACCCGCTTTATTTGTCAAACGGCCTTGCCGGTAGCGGCTTTATACTGTTACATTTGCATTGGCAAAACTTGACATTCGCATACCTCGGCATGCTCTGGATTTTCATAGGGTTCCTTGCAATGAACGAAGACAGATTTTTAAAATCAGAATTCGGCGAAGACTTTGAAAATTTTGCAGCCGAAGTTCCTGCATTCATACCGAAGCTAGGCACTAAGCGAAACAAGAACTATTCAAGGAGCATTGCAGCAGCCTTTGCGGGCGATATGTGGACATGGATATTCCTTGCCATCTTTGCAGCACTCTTGATTGCAAGAAGGATGATCGAATTTTAAAATGCAACCAGGCAAGTTCCTTATAAACAAACGTCTAAACGGACCATGGCTTCATAAGCCAAGCGCAATCAAACATTGCATTTGGCTGCATGGAGCAAGCCTTGGCGAATGCAAGGTTCTCGTGAATGTCGCAAAGAGATTGCAAGGAGACTTGAACGAAATCCAGATTTTAATCACAACGCAAAAGGCAGAAATCATAGAAGTTCTCCAAAAGCTCTCTGGCGAAAAAATCCAGGTTGCAATAGCTCCTGCGCCACTTGATTTCGCCGTAAAAAAATTCTATGATCAGGTAAAGCCCAAGGCTCTCATTCTTTGCGAAAACGAACTGTGGCCCGCATACTTGAAAATTGCAGCGCAAAAAAATATCAACGTCGCCCTGATTTCTGGAAGGTTCAAGAACGCTGCTCCTTGGGCAAGGCTAGATGCCATAAAGTTCGCAACATTCCAGACCGAAAGCGACAAAGAAAGATTCGAGCGCTTTAAAAACGCGCCAAGAACAAATTCGAAGCAATATTGCAACTGGAAACTGCTTTCTGCAAGCAAAAGCGAGGCATGTACAAGCGTACAAAAAATAAGCATCGTTACACGCAACACGAACAAGAACTTTGAAGCCGGATTCTTATCGGTCCATTTTTCAGAATGGCATGCAGTTCAGAACCTTCTCGACAGTTATTCACAGGCTGGCAAAAAAATCCTGCTTGCCCCGCGGCGGCTTGATGAAGCTCCCCTTTTTGAAAATGCAATAGGCAAACTCGGTGCGTGCGAAAACATAACCATTCTAAAAAAATTCGGAGTCTTGCAAGAATACATTCCGCAATGCAAATTTGCAGTCATGGGCGGTTCCTTTGTGAAACGGCCAGGCATCCACAATTTTCTGGAACCGCTCTCCCTTGGCGTCCCGACATTTGTCGGCCCCTTTGCAAACGGCGAAACCGAATTCGTAAAAAAACTGCTTGAGAAAAAAATTCTTACAAGAATTCCAAACGGGGCAAAAAAACTGCCAAGCCCTTTGGCAAATCCCGAACAGATAACTACATTTTTAAAAGAAGAAACAAACAAAGTGGAACGGAGCTATGCGGCGCTAGTCGAAAAGCTTCAACAATGGATTAAGCTATGAAAAAACTGATTCTTGCAAACCCACGCGGCTTTTGTGCCGGCGTAGAACGAGCCATTCATGTCGTAGAACGCGCTGTCGAAAAATTCGGCACACCAATTTACGTGCGCCACGAAATAGTGCACAACCAGTACGTTGTCGAAAACCTAAAGTCACGCGGTGTAATCTTTGTTGAAGAACTTTCCGAAGTTCCGTCCAATGCCATCGTAATTTTCTCTGCCCACGGCGTTGGCGACGCAGTCTATAAGGAAGCCGCCGATCGCGGCCTCCACACGCTCGATGCCACCTGCCCGCTTGTGCAAAAGGTCCATTCCAGCGCGAAAAAGCATTACGAGGCTGGCCGCTACATCATCATGATCGGTCACATCGGCCACGCCGAAGTGGAAGGCACTCTTGGCCAGCTCCCGGAAGGCGCAATCGCAATCGTTCGCAACCGCGAAGATGTCGAAAAGCTCACCGTTCCTGAAAATCGTGAACTTGCATACATCACGCAGACAACCCTTTCCGTTGACGAAGCCAAGGACACAATCGCAGCGCTCCACGAACGCTTCCCAAACATCGTAGGCCCTGCAGCAGGCGACCTTTGCTATGCAACAGGCAACCGCCAGGCCGCAGTTCGCGAACTTTGCGAAAAGGTTGACTTCCTTGTTGTCGTCGGTTCCAAAAAGTCTTCCAATTCTACGCGACTTTGCGAACTAGGTACTAAGTGCGGCATCCCCAGCCGTTTAATTGATTCCGTAGAAGACCTTGACTTTTCGTGGTTCGAAGGCGTGGAACGCGTTGGCCTTTCAAGTGGCGCGAGCGCACCTGCGATTCTCGTGCAAGGCGTAGTCGATGCAATCAAGGCAAAGTTCCCTGAAGTTCAAATCGAAGACTCCATTACAAGCGTCGAGAACCTGCACTTTACCTTGCCCAAGGAACTTGTATAAATGATACAAGAGCCTGTTCAAATGACACATGTACATCGAACAGGCTCAGTTTAGCTAATAAATTTCTGTTTTAGCGCCCGTTTGCGAAAAAAATGCATTTTCTTCAATTACGAAGAGAATGTATTTTTATATCATCTGACGTGAGGTTCTCTATGAATTTTTCTTCTATTTCAAAGCTAGCCATATCACTTGCGATTTTTGGCCTTTGTGCTTGCAACTCACCAAGCGATTCCAGCTCGGTAGAAAACAATGAACAGAGCTCCGATTCCATTCTCGAGGAAAGCAGTGACTCTACGCCTTCCGAAAATGACGCAGACAATAGTTCATCCTCAGTAGAAAATGTCGAATCAAGTTCTTCACTTTCTACGATGTCATCATCTTCCAGCCCAAGCGAACCATCCTCATCTTCAAAAATTGAAGAATCCAAAACAGATGACCAAAGCTCCAGCAGTGTCACCCCAGGCACAGGTTCCTTTGAAACATGGTACGGCGACAAGAAGCAAGAACGCATTATAACGGGCCTTGACGACGGTAACGACGAAAGCGGTTACTGGTTCTCGTACGACGACTATTATAACGGCGGAAACTCCAGCATATATTGGCCAAAACCAGCCCCAGGACCCTATGATGAAGATGATGATCAAATCATAGATCAATGTGGCGGCGTATGCGGAACGGCAGTCCTTGGAAATCAAGCAAGCGACCCTTTCGTAGGTATCGGTTTTAATTTGACCGGCCCAGACCAGACTGGCGCAGACGTTTCCGGCTGGAACGGCATTTGCCTTGTATATTCCATTGAAGGCGACTGGAAGATGGAACTCTCAGTCGAAAATGAGTCAACAGTCACCGAACGCAACAACCTGGTCTTCAAGCTTGACGCAAGCAAGCACTCTGTTGACATCCCATGGAAGTCCTTTAGGCCAGAGGAAGGCTGGGGAATGGGCTACCCGCTAGACGAATACCTGAAAACTGTTTCTGCAATCAAAATCAAGAATACGGGTGAGGCCGGCGCAAAAAATCGCTTCAACTTTACGCGCATCGGCCAGTTAGGCAAATGCGGCGATGATTTCAAGATACCGGAATTCAGGGAGTAAAATCCATAACTCACGAAAAATCAACGATTTACGAAATTTTGTAATCTAGTATCTTGACAAAAGGCGTATTTTTAACTAAAATTGCGCGCGTCTATAACTAAACGGAGTTTATTATGAGCCGCATTTGTGAAGTTACCGGCAAAGCCGGTCTCGTGGGCAACATGGTTTCCCACTCTAATCGTAAGAAGTTGATGAAGCAGCTTCCGAACCTCCAGAAGAAGCGCTTCTACATCCCGGAAGAAGACCGTTGGGTTACCCTCCGCGTTAGCGCTGCTGGTCTCCGCGAAATCAACAAGCGCGGCATCCAGGTTGTTGCTGCTGAACTCGGCAAGTAATTCTTGCTGTAAGCGATTGCATTAAGAGCCACCTCACAAGAGGGGGCTTTTGGTGTTTTTACCATTTCAACAATTTTGACTTTTCTAAATTGCAAGTATGGCTATCGAACAAAACCTTGTACCAGAACTGAAATTGCAAAAGATTGAAATCGCAGGCTTTATTCGCGAAGTTTTCAGCTATATCAGCAGGTTTAAGGGGCAGCTCTTTATCTTAAAGATCGAAGACAGCCTCATGGACCACCCACTGTTCCCTGTGCTCATCCGCGACATTTCGCTTTTGCACAAGCTAGGCATCAAGGTTTTGATTGTTCCTGGAACACGCAAGAGCATCGACAGGCAGCTAAAGGCATGGGAAATCGAGTCGGAATTCAACGAAGGCGTGCGCCTTACGAGCGAAGAAGCATTGCCGCTTGTCGAACAGGCTTCCCTCGGCGCGGCACAGCGCATTATGAGCCACTTGACGGCAAGCGGTTGCCACGGCATCCAGGGTAACTGGGTTTCGGCCCGTAGCCTTGGAGTTATCGACGGCGTCGACTACATGCGCACAGGCAAGATCGACCGCATTCAAAAAGACATTTTGACCCACCTGCTTGACGAAGAATACATTCCAATTCTCCCGCCAATCGGCTGGAACAAGCTCGGCCACGCCTACAATATTTCAAGCACAGAACTTGCAACGGAACTTTGCAAATACATCGAAGTCGGAAAGCTGTTCTTTATCGGCAACGAATGCGGTATCAAGGCAGAAGGCCTGAAAACGGGCAGCATGACAAGCAACCTAGCCCTTACCGACAGCGGCCTTATTTCGGCTCTCGACATTGACCAGGCTAACGAAATTCTCCGCTTGAACCCACAGCTTGAATACGCCCAGGTAGATTACCTTGAAAATGCAATCGCAGCTTGCAAGGCCGGTGCAAAGCGCGTCCACCTGATTAGCGGTGAAATGCCGGGCAGCGTTCTGCAAGAAGTATTCTCGAGCCGCGGCGACGGTACCATGGTGTACGCAAACCAGTACTCGCAAATTCGCCAGGCAAATGTCGACGACATTCCAGATATCTTGCGCATTATGCAGGACTACATTGCAAAGGGGTTCCTCATTCAGCGCACAAGCGAAAGCATTCTCGAAAAGCTGCAAGACTACGTTGTGTACGCAATCGATAATGCCATTCACGGCTGCGGCGCATTGCACGCCTTTGAAGACAACTGCGCAGAAGTCGCAGCCATTGCAGTGGCCGCCAACTACCGCAAGGCAGGCATTGGCGAAGCTGTTGTACACCACCTGATTGAACTTGGAAAAATGCGTGGATACAAAAAGTTGTTCCTGCTTACAACGCAGGCCCCGGACTGGTTCTACAACTTCGGGTTCCGCACAGGCACAGTCGACGACCTGCCGCCAAGCAAAAAGGCAAAGTACAACACCAAGCGCAATTCCCGCGTACTCATCATGGAGCTTTAACAATTAAGAATTAAGAATGTAGAATTAAGAATTAGGAATCGTACTGTCATCACGAGCGATGCGAAGTGATCCAGGACAGTCTCTAGATTGCAGCGTTACGCTTGCAACGACACGAAAAGATACGGTCTCTGCATCTTGCTTTGTCATCACGAGCGACGCGAAGTGATCCAGAGCAGCCTCTAGATTGCAGCGCTACGCTCGCAACGACATGAAAAGATACGGCATCTGGATCTTGCATCTTGCTGTGTCATCACGAGCGACGCGAAGTGATCCAGGACAGCCTCTAGATTGCAGCGCTTCGCTCGCAACGACACGAAAGGATACGGTCTCTGGATCTTGCATCTGGCTCTTGCATCTTAAAACAGATATAGGATATTTTATGGATTTGAAAAAAATGGAAACGGGCTTCAAGATGATTCTTGAGGGCATGGGCGAAGACGTAAATCGCGAAGGTTTGCTTGAAACGCCAAAGCGCGTCGCAAAGATGTACGCCGAAGTCATGAGTAGCCTGAGCGGCGAAATGAAGGCCGAAGACATACTAAAGACCCGCTTCCATGAAAAGTACGACGAAATGATCGTCGTGCCGAACATTCCGTTTGCAAGCATGTGCGAACACCACTTTCTGCCATTCACGGGCCACGCCCACATCGCATACATTCCTGGTGACTGCGTTGTCGGCCTTTCAAAGCTCCCGCGCGTCGTTGAATTCTACGCACGCTTGCCGCAAATCCAGGAACGCATGACACGCCAGATCGCAGAACTCATTCAAAAGGAATTGAACCCGAAGGGCGTCGCAGTCGTTCTCGAGGCAAGCCACATGTGCATGACCATGCGCGGCATCAAAAAGCCGGGCGCATCCATGGTAACAACGCAGCTCCTCGGCCGCTTCAAGACAGATGAAAAGACGCGCGCCGAATTCATGGCGACAATCCGCGCCAAGGGCTAGCTAGGCGCTCTGCTTTAAACCAGCAGCCACATGGCGCTGCAATCGCCCGCGTATGCCGAGCACGCCAATGTTACATTCCGGGCACGGCAAGTTATGAAGGTCGTTCACGAGCTGGACGGCCTTCATTGTGTTCCCGCAGGAATGGCAACGGCAATTAAAGTTGCCGGTACTTGGAACATAGCGGCTGTCTACGCCGCCGCATTCATTGCACTTGTACATCTTGTAAGACCACATCTTGCCGGTAGAATCAAACGGCATGCTATAGCCACCCTGCAAAAGTTCACGACGGTAACCGCAAAAATTGCAACTGAAATTATACTGTAGCGGCATACTGACCTCGCTAAAAATCTTGATTCATTCTTGTTTTTACAAAGTCAAATGTAGATTTACAAAATGTCAAAAAACGTCAAAGTATCATCTAAGCAAAAAAAATTCCCACGGTTTTACCCACGGGAATTTTGAACAGCAATTAACGCAAGTTACTTTTTAGCGGCCGGTTTTGCCTCTGCCTTTGCAGGAGCTTCCTTCTTGGCTTCTTCCTTTTTAGGTTCGGCGGCCTTTACTTCTGCCTTCGGGGCTTCGGCTGGCTTTGCTTCTGCGGCAGGGGCAGCCTCGGTCTTTGTTTCGGCCTTTGCTTCAACAGTCGCCGGTTCTACGACCTTTGCGTTTTCGGGCACGGCAGGAGCTGCAGCCGGGGCAAGGGTATCTGCCGGAGTCGGGTTAGCCTGGACAACTTCAAGGAGTTCCACTTCAAACACCAAAAGCGCATTTGCCGGGATCATCGGTGGGACTCCCGCTTCGCCGTAGCCAAGTTCGCTCGGGATCCATGCGGTAGCCTTCATGCCAGACTTCATGTTCACGAGAAGTTCCTGCCAGCCCTCGATAACGGCAGAAACTGGGAACTGGAGCGGTTCGCCGCGGTCGTAGCTGGAATCGAACTGCTTGCCGTCGAGCAATGTGCCGCGGTAATGGACCTTCACCTTGTCGTTACGGGTCGGTGCAATGCCTTCGCTAGTCCGGGTAATCTTGTACTGCAAGCCGCTCGGGGTCGTTACCACGCCTTCGGCAGTCTTGTTTGTTTCAAGGAAGGCCTTTTGGCTAGCAATGAGCTTTGCTGTTTCTTCGGCCTTTGCAGCCTCGCGCTTTGTCTGGACTTCAAGAATCAGGGCCTGCAATGTGGATTCCACCTCGGCATCGGTCATAAGCATCTTGGAACTGGAATCGAGTTCGGCCTGCATACCCTGCAAAACAAGTTCCGAGTTCAGGCCAAGGGCAAAGACATCCTTCAGCGACTGGCCGATATTCATGCCGAGGGCATAGCTATAGCGGTCATACTGGGTCATAAGGGTATCTTTCTTTACAGGTTCTGCAACAGGGGCCGGTTCAGCCTTCGGGGCGGCCGGTTCAACGGTCGGCTGGGGAGCACTAGCGCAGCCAATAAGAGTCGTTGCGGCCACGGCAGCCAAAAAACCATACTTTTTCATAAACGTCCTTTTAGACTTAAGTTATTGATTTGTAGTTATTTACCCCTAATTTACATTTTTTCAACAACATTGTGTAAAAAACACCATTGTGGGAGCACTTAGAGAACACTTTCTAAATAAAAAAGAAAAAAAATTTACAAAATACCCTTTTATGTTTGTTAATTTTTTCTTATAATTAGGGCGCAAATAACAAAGAGGAAGAGAAATGAGCGAATTCTTTAACAAAATCATAAGTTCTTCTGTAAGCGAAAGGGAAGCTTTCGAAAGCTCCAAGCGCGACATCCAGAACCAGATTGAAAGCGCTGTTAGGCATTCTTCTAGCAATACAGCCTCTAGCTGGCGTTTGCGCGAACGCGGTGCAGCAGGCTACGTAGAAGCCTAGGCAAAGCCAAGAACCTTAACAAGGCTTTACATTTTCTAATGCAAGAAACGGGCCCAAAAGCCCGTTTTTATTTTTTCCGCCTCTATTTTACAAGCCGGAACCAGTTTTCTACAGGTTCTCGCGTGGTATTGAACGCATTCACGTGCGAACCCGGCAGGGCGCGACCAAACGGGAACACCATCGCCACGGCATCCGTTTCCGGGATCTGCAGAACATCGTGATAAACGTCCGTATAGCTTGCGGAACTGACCTGGGGGCAGCAAGAATAACCTAGGCTTTCAAGCCCGAGCATCAAATAGCCAGCGAAAATGCCAAGGTCCATAAGCGTCGTATCTACATGTTCCCTGTTGCAGGTCAACACAAACGCCTGCGGCGCACCGAACAGCTCGAAGTTTGCGCGGTCATGGCGCTTGCGGCCCTCCTTGTCTTCACGAGCGATCCCCTTGTGGGCAAACAGCGCCTTGCCAAGGTCGATAGCGCGGCCACGGTAAATCTGCAAAAGCGTCGAGTCGAAATCGGGCGAGGGCTTTTCACCTGCATCGAACTTTTCGCAGAGGGCGCTACGCAACTTTTCGAGAGGCTCCCCCTGCACGAGCGCAAGCTTCCAGGGTTGGGAATTCTTGCCCGAAGGCGCACGACGGATAGCCTCCAAAAGTTCCTGGAGGTCGCTTTCAGAAATCAGCTCGCTAGTAAATTCGCGGGCGCTCTTGCGGGAACGCATGTTTCGCAAAGTCAAATTCATATATGGTAACCTAGAAAAATTTATTGCCAGTTTTGAATTATATCACGAAAAAATGTTCACTAGTGACTGTCCAGAAGGTGTCACGGGAGCAGATTGCGATGCTGGACGAGTCTATGCCTTTAAAAATGGCGAGTTCATTCGAGTTGGAAATGGATCTAGCACAATACTTCGTGCCTATATTTTAGCACCTTACGGTTCCAATCCACAAAAAATGGCAGCCTCTAGAGCAACAACAGCACCTATCGATAATCTTAACAACAGCCTTACTCCAGACCGATTACTTGTAGAAATACTTCATACCGATGAAGACAAGTATCTTCGAGCAATTCCACTTGAAGAATTTTATAAAGATCAAGAAACTACAAAATTTCAAAAGCCTCTTATTTTCCGAGAATATAAAAACAGTTCTGGTCCATGGTTCGATATGAAAGGTCGTGTCATGAATCGTAAGCCAACAAGTAAGGGTGTATATTTAAAAAATGGCGTTTCTACCATCATAAAATAAGGAGTTTTATATGGAAACAAATGAAAATAAAGAAAAAAAAGCATACATAGCTCCTTCGATGGAAATTTTGGAGATGACGTGCAAAGGTTGCGTCTTGAATTGCAATAGTCCCGGTTATATCGCCTCAAATCCCCAAAATTGCACCGATATAGACGGTCCCATTGATTAATACTTTCAATGAACGCAAAAATACCTACCCAAACAGGGTAGGTATTTTTTTTGCATAACATCATTATTTTTTTGGCTACGCCTTCACTGCGCGAACGCTCCACCACTCGCCTTTCACTATCTCTTCTTCGATTGCAAGGCCGGCTTCTTCGAACCAGTCCGTGATGTAGTTCTTTTCGACTGCGAGCTGCCCAGAAATCACGAGGCGGCCACCGACGGCAAGCAGGTTTTCAATGTCGTCGCGGAGCGGCCAGAGTTCGCTGCGAATCATGTTGCAAACAATCACGTCAAATGTCGTGTCGTCCTTGAACGCGTCAAGGAACCCGAGCACGGCGTCGCTGCTTGCAAAGCCGTTGCGTTCAAAGTTTTCTGCAATGCACGAGATTGCAAGCGGGTCGATTTCTGTACCAACGGCAAGGCGCGCGCCACGGCGGCGAGCAAACATCGCCAAGATGCCAGTGCCAGTACCAATGTCAAGAACGGTCTTGCCCTTGAAATCAACGCCTTCCATGAGGGCCGCCGTGCTGGAAGTCGTTTCGTGTTCGCCGGTGCCAAATGCGGTCTTTGCCTCGAGTTCCAAAACAACAGCTTCAGGGTCTTCCGGGGCAAACTCCACCCAAGGCGGGCGAACCCACAAATGCGGGCTTACAGAAACCGGCTGGGCACGGTCGCGCCACCACTTGTCCCAATCCTTTGCAGGCTCTTCGTCAGTCGTAAAGTTGTATTGCGGGAACTCGGCCACAATGCGGTCGCGTTCTTCCTTGTCACCCGTGTAAAAGCGGAAATCGGTGCGTGAAGGGTCCTTGGAATCAAGTTCTTCGAGAGTCGCAACGCCAGCTTCAAAAAGAAGGTAGCTTGCAAGTTCAAATTCTGCTGCTGCGCAGTGGCCTTCGGCCTTGTACCATGTTTCTGTTTTTTGCATGGTCGAAATATAAGTAATTATTTTGCGCACGATATTTTTTTATTTTTGCTTTATATGTTCGAGACACTATTCCAAAAGTACCCTTCCTTCCGCAGAATCCCGGCAATCCTTTGCATGGCCATCATCTTCAAAATATCGTCCATGACATCTGCAGAACTTGAAGGTCTCCCGCATGTTTGGGATAAGCTCGCGCACACTTGCGAATACGCAACGCTTGCCGGCTGCTACGCAATGCTCTGGACACGCGCAAAATGGTCCACAAAGGCCTGGCTCAAGATCCTGATTATCGCGGGCCTTGCACTCGCCTACGGCTGCACCGATGAATTCCACCAAAGCTTTGTAGAAGGCCGCAGCTGCGACGCACACGACCTGATCGCAGACACGCTCGGCGGCTTTATCGGCAGTTCCGTCTATTTTGTAATCTGCAAGATTCTTAACAAATTTGACCCTCTGCCGGTTGAAGAAAATACTGCACAAAAATAGTCTGTTTCGTTTGCCAAAGGGCTCCATTACCAAGAAGGTCATTCAGGGCAAGTATCGTTACTACCTGCAATGGTGCGGTGTATGATTTTCAAGATACGGAATTGCCTCAATTCAAGCACACTGCTAAACAAATTTTGACCAGTCCTTTTTTTATTTCAGCAATTTGTTTTGCCCGATACTTTCCAAAACTGTCATCTGTGAAATGGCAATTTGGTTCAGCTTTGTTAGACGCTCGCTTTGCGTTACACCCTCATTGATCAAGACGGAGTTTAACGATTCCATGTTGCTGAGGCAAATCAGCTGGTTGACCGTCGCATAATCACGGACGTTCCCTGGTAGTGCAGGGTTGGCTGCGCGCCACTCCGCTGCTGTGATACCGAACAGAGCCTTGTTTAATACGTCGGCCTCATTGGCATATACGAAGGAAATTTCTTGTGGCGTGAGTGTCGCGGGAATCAAGTTCTGCTTGACAGCGTCTGTGTGGATATGGTAGTTAATCTTTGAAAGTTCCCGCTTTACGGACCAGCCGAGTTGAGCCTGCTCGGCTGCCTTGAGACGCTGGAATTCGTGAACGATGTACAATTCAAATTCTACAGAAATCCAGTTGGCAAAATGAAATGCGATGTCTTTATGGGCGTACGTTCCTCCGTATCGACCCGATTTACAGATGATTCCCTTGGCGTTTGTTGTTGAAATCCATTTTTGTGGAGATAAAGTAAATGCATGCAATCCTGCTTCTTTTTTAAACCCCTCAAATTCGAGGGGTTTAAAATCGGGATTGTACAATTGTTCCCACAAACCTAAATACTCCAATACATTGCGATTTCGCATCCAGTTTGCAATTACCGCATTTGCATCAGGATTTTTCCATTTAGCAATATCTGTAATGGAAATAAATTCATCATCATTTGCCGAGATGATTCTTATTTCGTGTTCTTTAACGATCATTGCCTTGCTCATATTTACTCCTTTGTGT
>DCGZ01000191.1:0-4462 GCA_002314675.1 Fibrobacter sp. UBA1765
ATTGCTGAAGAAAACAACTTTGGCCCTTTGCTTGCACATGCTCCATACACGTTGAATCCTTGTGCTGCCGATGAGGGCCTCCGCAAGTATGCAGGCGATGTTCTTGCCGATGACATTTTTAGAATGGACCATTTCCCTTGTGCGTTCCTGAACTTCCATCCGGGTAGCCATGTAAAGCAAGGTGCGGAAGTTGGCATCCAGTACATTAGCGAAATGCTGAACCGCATTTTGAAGCCAACGCAAAAGACGATAGTCTTGCTAGAGACTATGGCGGGCAAGGGCTCCGAAGTTGGTCGCAGTTTTCAGGAACTCAAGGCGATCATTGACCGCACGGAACTTTCTGACAAGCTCGGCGTTTGCCTTGATACTTGCCATGTGAACGACGCCGGTTACGATGTCGTGAATAATCTTGACGGAGTGCTCGAAGAATTCGACAAGGTAATCGGCCTTTCCCGTTTGAAGGCGATTCACCTGAACGATTCCAAGAATCCTTTTGCAAGCCACAAGGACCGTCACGAGTGCATTGGCAAGGGCTACATTGGTCTTGATGCCATAGTAAATATCATTAACCATCCGACATTGCGCGATTTGCCGTTCTACCTGGAAACTCCAAATGAACTCCCAGGCTACGCCGAAGAAATCGCTTTGCTGAAGGGGAATAGACGCTAGTTAATTATTAATTGTCTGGCTTTTTGCATCTTACTTTGTCATCACGAGCAATGCGAAGTGATCCAGAACATTGACCTAGATGGTCGCGCTCCGCTCGCCAAGACATTGGACATTAAAATTTCTGACTCCTGTCACTGACTCCTGTCCTCTGTCTTTACATTCTGCCGACAGCCTACTAATTTCTTCCATCTTCCTACTGATTTCTGACTCTTGTATTCTAACCTATGGTTAAGCGTATTCCAAAATCCGAAGTTCCAGAAGGGCTTGAAGTTGCAAAGGCTTCAAGTGAATTTTCGCATTTTGCAGAAGTCTATATTCCAGATGCACCGACGATTTATACTTATGGCTGTGACGGCAGTTTAAAGCGGGGAAGTGTTGTCTGGTTGACTCTTGCAAGGCGCAAAAAACCTGAACTTGCCGTTGTTACACGAGTTCATACGGAACGCCCGAATTTCAAGTTGAAGCCTACTGTGGCCCATGCTTCCGGCTACGTTTTTTCAGAACGCTACATGGAAATTCTGGAGTGGACTGCCCGCTATTACCTTTCTACTCCGGAACGTGCGTTGCGTGTTTTTTGGCCGGCGGATTTCCCAAAGTTTTTGGATGCCTTTGCTGCAGGTGTTGAAACAAAGGCGGTAAAACTCGAACAGCTTCCGCCACCACCGCCATTGACCGAAGAGCAGGTTGCCGCACTCGATACGCTTACACCAATGCTCAATGCCGATGGATTCCGTGGTGCGTTGCTGCATGGCGTTACTGGCTCCGGCAAGACACGCGTATATCAGGAACTTACCGCACGAGCTTTGCAGCTTGGCAAGCGTGTGTTGATTCTAGTTCCTGAAATCGGCCTTACTCCGCAAAATGCCAAACGCTTTTCGGACTTTCTCGGTGAAAAGATTGTTGTTTTACATTCCTCCCTTTCAGCTCCTGAAAAACGCGATGGTTGGCTTCGCATTTTAAAGGGTGAAGCAAGAGTCGTTCTTGGAACGCGTAGTGCAATCCTTGCTCCTTTTGATTTTGACGTTGTAATTCTTGATGAAGAACATGACGGCTCCTACAAACAGCAGGATCCATCGCCGCGTTACCATTGTCGAGACCTTGCTTACCATGTGGCTCACAAGAATGGAGCGCTTGTTGTGCTTGGCAGTGCAACGCCTTCGCTCGAAACTTTTGCAAATGCAAAAAAGAAGAACATTGCCTACATTCAGTTGAAGAATCGCGCAACGCAAGTGTCGCTCCCTGACGTTCGCATTGTAGACATGAAGCGCGTAAAGCAGGAAAAGGGCATTTTGATGTCGCCGGATTTGCGCGAGGCTTTGCAAGATACCTTGAATGCAGGGAACCAGGCAATTCTTTTGATGAATCGCCGAGGGTATTCAAAGACGCGAGTTTGTGAAGAGTGTGGCGCGACCGCATATTGCAAGCATTGCCATATCCCGCTTGTTTACCACAAGCAGTTTAAATCGCTCATGTGCCATTATTGTGGCGCGCTCTACCGCGTGGATTCCCCTTGTCCGGAATGTGGTTCACCCCATTATGAATTTAATGGTGGGGCTATCGAAAAACTGGAAGAGGAAATCGCGGAATGGGTACCGAGTGCTCGTGTGATTCGCATGGATCGCGATACCACGCAAAACGTCGGCGCCGCCGAAGATATCTTGAAACAGTTCCGTGAACAGAACTACAATGTGCTTTTGGGAACGCAGATGGTTGCCAAGGGCCATGACTTTCCGGGTGTGCAGCTTGTTGGCGTAATTGGCGCAGAAACAGGTTGCGGAATCCCTGACTTTAGAGGTGGCGAACGCCTGTTCCAGTTGTTGAGCCAGACTGCAGGCCGTGCGGGCCGCGCCCGTGCAGGCGGCAAGGTTATTTTGCAGACAACACGCCCAGAAGACCCGGTGATGCGTTATGCAACAACGCATGCATTCGAAGACTTTGCAAACTATGAACTTGAAGAACGCTCCGTTGCGCATTACCCGCCGTTTGCAAAGCTTGCTTCCGTTGAAATCGGTTGTCGCGATGAGCAACAGCTTAAAATGACTGCCGAGCAAATAGCCCGCCACTTGCAACGCTTTCAAGGTCTAGAAATTTTAGGCCCTGCAGATGCGTTTATTCCGATGATCCGAAATGTTTACTGGGTGCAAGTCACTATAAAATCTACGGATGCTAAAATCATTCGCTCTGCTTTAGCCCCGCTTTTGGAACCAGTGAAATTCGGCATACCAAGTAATGTCGAAATCCGCCTGGATATGGATCCGTAAAAACAAAAAGCCTTGCTTTAAAAAGCAAGGCTTTATGCGTTTTGTAACAACAGATTACAATGTAGAGCTGCCGCTGGTGCAGGTGCCGTATTTGCCAATCTTATAGATCTGAACGTTGGCATCTGTATAGTCGGAATAGCTTCCGTAAGAAACGCAGCTAGACAAGGTGGAGCAGAAGTTTGTTACACCTGCTTCGTCGTTTGTGTACTGAATTTGGAGTGCCTGGGCGTTGCCAAGTGCTGTTGTGCGAGCAACAGACTTGGAATACCAGCTAGGCTGCTTAAAGCTTGTGAATGGAATGTTTATGGTCTTTGTTGATGTTGAAGCAGACAATGTGTACTTGTAGTGGGCTGCATCAGAAGCTGTGGACTGAGATACAATCACTAGCTTTACCGGATTGTCTGCTGTGTAAGTGATGCAGACACCTTCGCCTAGTTCAGTGATGTCTACGGATTTCTTTTGGTCAGCAAGATTAAAGCCAAAGCCTGCATACGGATATGGGTCCGGTGCGTAGTATGTGCTTGTGCCATAACCTTCAAGGCTCCAGTTTGAATAGACAAGGCTAATCTTTAGCTGGAGGTAAGATTCGTTAAATATGCCTGTAGCCTTGCTAAGACCGAAGTCGTCTTCGTCGAGGTACTTGTACCACCAACCACCGCAGTTTTCATCTTCGCATTCTTCCATAAAAGTTTCGTCGGTTGCGTTGATAAAGCCTGTGTTTGCACGGGTGCCGTAGCTTGGCTTCCAGATAATACCGTCTTCGAGAGCGACTGTTACAACGCTAGAAGAAGACTTTGGAACGCTGCTGCTAGAAGATCCCTTGTTGGAAGAAGAGGACTTTGCGCTAGAAGAAGAATCTTCCGAATCCAAGTTGATCCATTCTCCGTTGATGCAAACCTTGCTTCCGTCCATTTCGCCGGTGGTGCATTCGTCACCGCCAGAAGTTGAAAAATCAACCCAGGTGCCATTTACGCAAATCTTGTCGCCGTCAACTTCACCGGTAGTGCAGTCGTTACCCGGCTTTGTCGGGTCGATCCATGTGCCGTTCATGCAGACTTTCTGGTCTTTGACTTCGCCAGTTGTGCAAGAAGATTCATCATCCTTGTCTTCGGATTTTTGCAAAGACCATTCACCGTTTGTGCAAGTGTAGGTTTTGCCAGCTGCAATGGCGGATTCCTTTTCTTTGGCGTAGGAGTAACTCAAAATGCGTTCGCCGTCTTCGCATTCGTATACAGACTTTTCAAAAATTACGGGTTCATCCGTTACATCGCAAGTAACGACGTCAAGGTTCTTGACGACTTCGAAATTTGCAAGTTCAAGGAGGCCTTCCTTATCCATGCATTTTGGAAGTGCAGACTTGCTCGGGTATTCGTTAAGGCCTGCTTGGGAGCCGTTCGAAGATGAACTTGTGTCGCTTGTTGCGTTCGACGGGCTTGAATCCGAGGAACCACAGCCTTGGAGGGCAAGCATTCCGCAGAGGCAGAGAAAAGAAAGCTTTTTATTCATAGAAGACCTTCCTGTTTGTGGAAGAC
>DCGZ01000191.1:4540-14996 GCA_002314675.1 Fibrobacter sp. UBA1765
TTGTGGAAGACCTTCCTGTTTGTGGGTATTATTATATAATAATATATAATATATAAAATATAGTAAATTTTTTTTCAACCTATTTTTTGAAGATTTTACCCATTCTTTATAAATAATTAGTTGTATTTTCTTCAAAAATTTGGTATATTTGGAAAAACAAGGTTGAATTAGGCCGCCTGAAAGTCGTTCCAGGCGTCCTTTTCTTTTTTGGTAGACTTAAATTTCACGAGGATTCGATGATCGATACGAACAAGCATTTCTTGCGTCTCGCCGATTGGAGCGAAGAACGCATCGTTGAAACAATCAACACTGCAATGCGCTTGAAGCAGGACTTGAAGGCTGGTAGGCCGACTCCTGAACTCCAGGGCATGTCTGTCGGCATGTTCTTCGAAAAACCGTCCCTTCGTACCATTACAACTTTCCAGGTTGGCATCAACCAGCTTGGCGGTTTCCCAGTTCTTTTGGCTCCGGATTCCATTGGCCTTGGCAAGCGTGAAAGCGTCAAGGATGTAGCCCGTTGCCTTAGCCGTTGGGTAAACGCTATCGTTGTTCGTTGCTTTAAGCAGAACCTCATTGAACAGCTTGCAGAATACGGTTCTGTGCCTGTTGTAAACGCCCTTACCGACGACTACCACCCGTGCCAGGCAATCGCCTTTGCTCAGATGATTCGTGAACAGATCGGTGAACTCAAGGGCAAGACTGTTGCTTTCATTGGTGACGGCAACAATGTTGCAAATTCCTTTACTGCCCTTGCTGCCCGCACCGGCATGAACTTTACGCTCGCTTGCCCGAAGGGCTTTGAACAGCCGAAGGCTTTCATTGACGAAATGATGCCTGACTTTGAAAAGCGCGGCACAAAGTATCGCGTATTCAACGACCCGAAGGAAGCTGTCAAGGATGCGGACATTCTTTATAGCGACGTTTGGGTTAGCATGGGCCAGGAAGGTGAAAAGGATACCAAGCAGAGCCACTTCTTGCCGTTCCGCATTGATGCCGAATTGCTCAAGCATGCTCCTTCCCATGTGAAAGTTTCCCATTGCTTGCCGGCTCACCGCGGTGACGAAATCACTGACGAAGTGATGGATAACCTTGAATTGAATATGAGCTACGAAGAAGCTGAAAATCGCTTGCATGCCCATAAGGCTGTGCTTGTTGAAGTCATGAAGGCTTACAAGTAGTTTATAGGCATATTTCTAAATCTATAGTTGAAGCCTGGGCAAGTCTCAGGCTTTTTTGTATCCTTTGATGGTCTGGTATGGAATGGAAACTACTTTTCTTGCATCCGGTTCCTGCATTTGGCCTCTGATTTGCTATTTTTCAATATACTATGGCTACTATTCCTACACTCAAAGACAATCTCGTTATCGAGAATATCCGCCCAAGCATCGAGGGCGGCCGTTTCATGATCAAGCGCGAGCCGGGTGACGCCGTGACCGTTCAGGCAGACATTTTCCGCCACAGCCACGAAAAGTACGCCGCCGCGATTTTCTACCGCCATGTTCCTGCAGAAGGCAAGGCAAAGAAGACTACCAAGACTGCAAAGCCTGCCGCTGTCAAGTGGGAACAGGCTCCTATGCATTTTGTAGATAACGACCTTTGGGAAGGAACATTTACAGTCCAGAACATTGGCTATTACGAATACAAGGTTTGCGCCTGGACAATCGAACCGAAGGACGTTCCGACCGAAAGCCCGGTCATGATGCTCCGCGTTGACCCGACTTATGCCCGCACCGGTACTTGGTACGAAATGTGGCCGAAGAGCCAGGGCTCAGACCCGACCAAGAGCGCAACCTGGAAGGACTGCGAAAACCAGCTCGACTACATCGCTGGCCTTGGCTTTGATACCGTTTATCTAGTTCCTATCCACCCGATTGGCGTTACAAACCGCAAGGGCGCAAACAATGCGCTCCACGCCAAGGTTGACAAGAAGGGCAATCCGCTTGAACCAGGCTGCCCGTATGCAGTCGGTAACAAGCATGGTGGTCACTACGCCACAGACCCGGAACTTGGTTCCATGAAGGACTTTGAACACTTTGCAAAGGCCGCCCGCGCTAAGGGCCTTCGCCTTGCACTTGACATCGCCCTGAACTGCAGCCCGGACCATCCGTATGTGAAGGAACACCCGGAATGGTTCTACCATGAACCAGATGGCTCCATCAAGTTTGCAGAAAACCCGCCGAAGAAGTACGAAGACATTTACCCGTTCGACTACTACAACAAGAACTACAAGGCTCTCTGGCAGGAAATCGAAAACATCATCCTGTTCTGGGCCGACAAGGGCATTGAAATTTTCCGTATCGATAACCCGCATACAAAACCGTTCCCGTTCTGGGAATGGCTCATTGCAGACATCAAGGAAAAGCGCCCGGAACTCGTGTTCCTCGCAGAAGCTTTCACTCGCCCGAAGATGATGCACCGCCTTGCAAAGGCCGGCTTCGACATGAGCTACACCTACTTTGCATGGCGCAGCGCCAAGTGGGAATTCGAACAGTACCTCAAGGAACTTACACAGAGCGATGCCAAGGAATACATGCGCGGCATCTTCTTCCCGACAACTCCGGACATTTTCCCGAAGTACCTTGCAAACCAGGGACCGAACGCCTTTAGACAGCGCTACTTCCTTGCCGGTACGCTTTCCAGCTTGACAGGCCTTTACAACGGCTACGAACTTTGTGAAAACATTCCAAGCCCTGTGAAGGAAGAATTGCACGACAGCGAAAAGTACCAGTACAAGGTTCATAACTGGAAGGGCCCTGGCATCCAGGACTTTGTTCGCCGTGTAAACGAAGCTCGCCTTGCCCACGTAGCTCTCCAGGAATACGATAACCTCGAATTCCACTACGCAGCAAATGACCAGCTCATGGTTTACTCCAAGGTGACTGGCGATGACCGTATTCTTTGCATTTGCAACATGGATATGCACAATGCCCAGGAAGGCCTCGTGGAACTTGACATGGCAAAGCTCGGCCTTGCAGAAGACGCATTCTACTTCCTCAAGGATTTGATCACCGACGACAGCTTCGTTTGGCGTGGCAGCAAGAACTTTGTTCGCCTCGACCCGAACAAGGCTCCTGGCCACTTGTTCGTAATCAAGAAGATCTAAAAATTTTTGATTGCAAAAGAGAAAGGCGGCGGACTTCAAGGTCCGCCGCTTTTTGCTGTTCTAAACGAATTCCTGCTTTTACGGTCTATAATCGTGTGTAGCGTGTTTTAGACCGTAGTCACGATTTTAATCATCTTTGAATTACGGTCTAGTTTGGCATTTTTCTTAATTTTGACCGTAAAAAGCTCCGGAATTTTAATCAGTGATGAAGAAACGGCTTTTTTCAGAAGCATTTTTCTTGCATGAAATCAGTTATTTACGGTCTATAATCATGTGTAGCGTGTTTTAGACCGTAGTCACGATTTTAATCATCTTTGAATTACGGTCTAATTTGACATTTTGCTTGATTTTGACCGTAAAAATTCCTGAGCTTTTATGTTGCTCTTGACGAACTCTTCTCATGCCGCCGGTGTTTGTAACTCTTTGGAAATCAACAACTTACAGACGCCCTTTTTGCTTTGCCGCCTTACGTCTGCCATCTAAAAAATGTAGATTTAACATGAAATATTTTTAAAAGGGTGGCTTTATGTCTCGTTTACGTGTTTTGGTCCTTATGGGTGGCTATTCCACCGAACATGATGTTTCTGTTTCTAGTGGTACTGGCGTTGTTCGTGCCATGGATGAAACCAAGTACAATATTCATCCTGTCCTGATTCAGAAGGACGGTACATGGATCTGGTCTAGCCGTGAACTTTCCCCGTACCAGAAGGCAAATTTTTCTGAAAGCTATTTCTACGGCATCGAAGGCGCTGGCGTACACAAGGTAAAGAACCCGGCTCTTTCGGAACTCCCAGACTGCGACATGGCATTCCTTGCATTGCATGGCAAGTGGGGCGAAGACGGCCATGTGCAGGCTCTTATGGAAAACTGGAAAATTCCGTATACAGGATTTGGCATTTTGGCTAGCGCCCTTGCTATGGACAAGATCAAGACCAAGGAAATCTACAGCGCAAACGGCATTCCGACACCGGCATACCGCGTTTTGAATCGCGCCGACTTTAACGGCGATACCTTGACCGAAGTCGTGAACGCCCTTGGATTCCCGCTTGTCGTGAAGGACCCGCTTGGTGGCTCTAGCATTGGCGTTGGCATTGCAAAGACCATGGATGAAGCTCTTGCACTTTGCGAACAGCTTTTCCAGATGAGCGACCGCCTTTTGTGCGAACAGTTCATCAAGGGTCGTGAAGCAAGCTGCGGCTACATGGAAGGCGAGCGTCCGTTCCCGCCGACAGAAATGCAGATGACTACCCGTGAATATTTTGACTTTGAGGCAAAGTACAATGGCGAATGCCGCGAAGTGACTCCGGCTCCGTTTGATGAAGCCCTTACAAGGCAGATCCAGGAAATTGCAAAGAACGCCCATTACGCTCTTGGTGGTGTTGTCTATTGCCGTACCGATGTTCGCATTGACGCAAACGACAAGGCCTGGGCGATAGAAACTAACACGCTCCCTGGCATGACTCCAAGTTCCTTGCTACCGCAGCAGGCCGCATGCAATGGCATTAGCTATACGCAGCTCATTGACTTGATCATTGACAAGAGCCTTAAGGTTAAGAGATAAGTCGTTGCTCTTGCAATTAGTTGATTGTGACTAGGTGCGCAGAGTTGCCTTGAATTACAGGAAGTATTGTGATTAGAGTTCTAAAGTATTGTTTTGAAATTTCTTGTTTGATAATGCTTGCTTATTGCTTGTTTCAAGCTTGTTCCTAGCATTGTAGAGAGAGTATTGTATGGACTTGATAGTAGATACATCGCGCAAGGGCATTCGCATGTTTGTTTGTGGCGTGAATGCTGCAAATGAAAATGTGGAACGGGAACTTGTAAAAACGGACGCACGGAGCGAAAAGCTTGAAAACTTGCTTGATGAACTTTTGAGTTCTGTGAATGCTGCGCTTGAAAATGTTAAGCGAGTGCTTGTACTTTGTGGCCCTGGTTCCTTTACCGGGCTCCGTACAGGCATTGCATTTTGTGAAGGACTTTGCTTTTCTGGAAAGCGTGAACTTTACGGAGTATCTTCGCTTAAGGCATTTACGACATTTGCAAATTCCACTCCTGTGGTAATTACGAAGGCACGTCCCGGATTTTGGTACTATTCCGAAAATACGGAAAATTCCGGGGAATATTTTTGGAGTACGGAACAGGTTGTAAAGGCGCTTGCAAATGTTACGGCAACAGAGGCGGTTCTTGATGATAATGCGGTTGCATGTGCAGATATCGCAAATGCAATCGCTGCAAAAAATATCGCCGTAGTCAAGGAATCCGAAGGTTCGCTCGCTTCGTTACGCAAGGTGTTGGACTGGGGCTTAAAGCCAAGCCCGGTTCAGGACGCAAACTACATTCAGCCATCGTACGCCGAACAGTGAGCAGCGAAAAAATGCAAGTAACGATTTCTGGAATGGCCCTTTCTGATGTTGCCGAAGTGAGCGCTCTCACGGAACGGCTTGCATTTTTGAACTGGAACTCTAGACAGTTTGAAAGCGAATTGCAAAGTAGCTGTACGTACGGACTTGTGGCTCGTGATGAAAACGGTGCATTTGCCGGCTATGCGCTTTTCCATTTGGTAGCCGACGAAGTTGAATTGCTGGCCATTGCGACTGTCCCTGAATTTACAAGGCAAGGCATTGCATCGATGCTTTATAAAAATGCCGTTACGACTTTGCGGCATGAAGGTGGCAGGACTTTGTTCCTTGAAGTTCGTGAAGGCAATGCAACTGCCCGTGCATTTTACGAACGTATGGGCTGTACTGTTTGCGGTAAGCGAAAAAATTACTATCACGATGGAGAAAGCGCGATTCTCTATTCTGCAGAACTTGCATTCATTTAAATTATACAGGAATGTTTTATGAGCAGTAGAATACTTGAAAATCCGGTACTTACAAGACAGCAGCGCAAGCGTCGTCGCAATCGTATGCTGTGCGTTCTGCTTTCTGTGATTGTTCTGTTCCTGGTGATTGTTTATGTAATCATAGCACGTAGCGGTTATTGGCTTGTCAAGGACGATCCGTTTGAACATGTTTCTTGGGTGGCTGTTCTTGACGGTCAGGAAGCCGACATGGAACGAACCGATTTTGCTGCAGAACTCATGAGAACGCACAAGGCGGATTCCGTGATGGTTCTTGGCCGTCGCGTGTTTCGTGATAAGTACAATGCGGATTTTTATGCAGCCGACATGATGCGTGGTGGCGACCTGGATAGTTCCAGGGTTTTTGTGCTTGGCCATAATGACCCTTCGTCTATAGAAGAAGCTAGGACTATTATCCCCTGGTTTAAGGCTCGTGGAGTGGATACTGTTTTGCTGATAACTCAGGCTCCGGCTACTGCAAGAATCTCGTATATCTTTAACACGCTGAGTGGTACGAAGCCATATTTTAAGACGGTCGACATTCAACACTTTTCGTTTAACCCGGCAACATGGGCAAACGAAAGGGAGGCCCGCAAATGGTGGATCAGGGAAATTGCAGCGAACATTCTAGCTCGATACGACTTGTTCTTCGAAGATACTTTGACTGCGGATTCCTCGAAGCTTAAGATTTATATTTCTATGCGTGACGAGGCTTTGCAGCGTGACCCCGAGCTTGTGCAAATGGCACCTGTAAAACCAGTCGAGAAAATTCCTGTAGATACGGCAAAAACAGAAAAGATGGATGCCGTGGCAAAGCCCTCTGAAACCGCCATTGCAGATACCATGAAAAAACAGGATTCGCTCTCTTTAAAGGAGTAAACCCAGTATGCCTAAAGAATTGAAACCGTGGAAGGTGCTTTCTTCAAAGCGCTTGCTAGATGCCCGTTGGCTAAAAATCAACCAGGAAGAATGCGAACTCCCGAATGGAAAAGTCATTGACGATTTCTATACGATTTGGCAGCCTGACTGGGTCTTGATTTTGCCGCAGACAAAGGACGGCAAATGGGTAATGACGCACCAGTACCGTCATGGAACAGGGCGCGTGTCGCTTGAGTTCCCGGCAGGCATTGTAGAAAATGGCGAAGACCCATTGCTTGCTGCAAAGCGCGAGCTTGAAGAGGAAGCAGAATATCTTGGCGGTACTTACAAGTATGTAGGCGAGTTCTCCGTAAACCCGGATAGGCACAGGGGAAAGTTCTTTGTATACCTTGCGACAGGCGTAACTCCTGGCGGTTCCTTAAAGCAGGATGAAACCGAAGAGATTACGCACCTAGAAATTTCAACGGAAGAACTTGAAGAAAAAATCCGTACGGGCGAAATGGACCACATGTTACAAATCGCCGCCTACTACAAAATGAAACTTTTGAAGTAAAAAAAAACTCCCGTAATTTGGGAGGCGTTTGTGTTGCAATCAAGATTTATCGCTTGTCTGCGTACTTCGTTACGATTTCCCTGAATATTTCGAAGCAGTTCTTTAACGCGTTTATCATGCGTTCCGAGAACTCGCCGCATTCACCATTGATTATCATTTGGAGCGCTACTTCTGGCGTGTAGGCGGCCTTGTAGCAGCGTACCGAGGTCAATGCGTCGTAGCAGTCGGCGATTGCCACGGCCTGTGCGCAAAGAGGAATCTCTTCGCCCTTGAGTGCATCGGGGTAGCCCTTGCCGTCGTAACGTTCATGGTGGTGCCTGCATATAAGGTATGCATATTGCAAAAGCTTTTGATCGCTGATAGCTCCCATGTTTTGCAGGGCCTTGATCATGTCAGCACCTTTAGCAGAGTGCGTCTTCATAATTTCGAATTCTTCCGGGGTAAAGCGGCCCGGCTTGTTCAATATGTTGTCTGGAACGGCAACCTTGCCGATGTCGTGAAGCACGGCGGCTTTTGACATGACTTTAACTTCTTGAACAGTAAGTTCTGGAGCGGCCCCCATTTTTACAAGCTCGGTAAGCATCGCTTCTGAAAGCAAGCTTATGCGAGAATTGTGCATGCCTGTTTCAAGGCTTCTAAATTCAATGATTGCAGCAAGTGCCGTGAGCATCTTGTCGCTAGCAACGGTAATGGCCTCGGTTTGCTTGTCTACGATTTCTTGCAAGTGGTGCTTGTGCTTGCTCAGTTCAATGGCGTTGTTTACGCGCCTTACAACAAGCCCAGGCTCAAAAGGCTTTTTGACAATGTCTGCTGCGCCAAGGTCGAATGCCTTGATTTGTTTTTCGTAAGACGTATCAGAAGAAATGATGATGACCGGGATGCTTTTTAAAAAGCCTTCATCCTTTAAAATGGAAAGCAATTCAAAGCCGTCTAGCTTTGGCATTATAAGGTCGAGCAGAATTGCCGCGATTCTTTCGCCGTGTGCATAGACCAGTTCGCGTGCTTGTTCACCATTTTCCGCTTCTAGAATTTGGTAATGCCCGTCAAAAATGCTACCGAGCATGGCTCGGTTTAGTTCTACATCGTCGGCTATGAGAATCGCATCTTGCTGGACCATTGTCACTCCTAGAATTTCTTGATGACCTCGATGACCTTGTTGTAGGCGGTTTCTACATCTGGGAAACCTTCTTTTGCAGGTTCTAGGTTGCCAGCGCGTAAGGCTTCTACGACGACGTTGTTCTTGTCGAAAAGTTCAACCATGCCGAGGTTCCCTGCAACGCCCTTTAAGGAATGGCTTGCTATGAATGAGGCTTTTACATCGCCTGCTTCAAGGTTCTTTTTGAGTTCCGAAAAATTGGGGTCTTCTGGAAACTTGCCATAAAATTTTACGGCGAGTTCTTCTCTACCGCCAAAACGGGCTATTACGGAATCAATGTCGATCCCGGCATTTTTGAGCATTTCTTTCAATTCGTTAGTCATGTCATTAATATAATAAAAATAAGTACGATGTTACAAAATTTATACAATTTTTATATATAAACGAAAAGCCCGACGCTTTTGCGCCGTGCTCTTCATTTGCGATTAAGCCGAACCTAGACTGTTTCGATCTTTACAGATTCGATGAGAACATCTTCGTACGGGCAGTCGCGGCGGTCGGTCTTGACGCTTGCAATAGCGTCAACAACTTCGATACCTTCGTAAACCTGGCCAAAGACTGTGTAGCCTTCGGACGGGCCGCCATCTTCCGGGTGGTCGAGGAAGTAAACGTTAGTGCCGTGAACAATGTAGAACTGGCTGCCGATAGAATGCGGCATGGAGGTCTTTGCCCAGGCTACAGCGCCACGGTGGTGGCTAAGGCGCGGGTCGTACTTGTCGCCGATTGTAGAACCTGGACCCTTGGCTGCATGGCCGCCGGTACCGTTACGGTTTGTAAAGTCGCCACCCTGGATCATGAAGTCGCTGATTACGCGGTGGAACGGTGCTCCATCGTACTTGCCCTGCTTTGCGAGTTCAATGAAGTTTTCTGCTGCAAGGCCAACGATTTCTGGGAACAGGCGAATCTTGATTTCGCCGTGGTTGGTTTTCATGATGGCGATGGTTTCGCCAGCCTGCGGTTTGTCGAGCTGATTAAACATAAATTCTCCTATTTCAGTTACTTCTTCGGTTCGATGACTTCCATGCCACCCCGATAGGTGGGCGAGGTTTCTTTCGAAACCTCACACTCAGATTTTTCTTTCAGAAAAATCTTCACACATGGCTATGCTTTCGGTTCAATAACCTCAAGCCCACCCATGTACGGGCGGAGCACTTCAGGAATCAAGAGGGAACCGTCCTTCTGCTGGTAGTTGTCGCAAATGCCTACCATCACGCGAGGTGTTGCAAGGCCGGAACCGTTCAAGGTGTGAACGTAAACGTTCTTGCCGCCGATCTTTGTCTTGATGTTTGCACGGCGTGCCTGGAAGTCTTCGAAGTTGGAGCAGCTAGAAACTTCGAGCCACTTCTTTTCGACTGGAGCATAGACTTCGAGGTCGTAGCACTTTGCAGCGCCAAAGCCAAGGTCGCCCTTGCAGAGTGCAAGGCGGTGGTACGGGAGGCCGAGCTTTTCAAGAAGCATTTCACCGAAGCGTGTGAGTTCTTCGTGGTCTTCGTAGGAGCGTTCCGGGTGGGCAAAGTAAACCATTTCAACCTTGTTGAACTGGTGCAGGCGGAGAAGGCCGCGTGTGTCCTTGCCGTAGGAACCGGCTTCACGACGGAAGCAAGCGGAGTATGCGCAAATGCGCTTCGGAAGTTCAGATTCCGGAATGATTTCGCCGGAGTAGAGGTTTGTAAGAGGAACTTCTGCAGTCGGGATGAGGAACAGGTCGTCATCCTTGTCGCAACGGTACATGTCTTCTTCGAACTTCGGGAGCTGACCGGTGCCGCGCATGGTGTTGCGTGTTACGAGGTACGGCGGGGTGAATTCTTCGAAGCCGTTCTTCATGTGTTCGTCAAGGAAGAACTGGATGAGGGCGCGTTCGAGGCGGGAGCCGAGGCCACGGTAAACCGGGAAGCCGGAACCGGAAATCTTTGCGCCGCGTTC
>DCGZ01000191.1:15035-18866 GCA_002314675.1 Fibrobacter sp. UBA1765
CTTGTGGTCGACTGTAGCAAAGTCCTGCTTGCTTACATAGAAGTTGAATGGAACCGGGCCGTCCTTTTCGACAACGTTGTCGTCGGAGCTTTCGCCTTCCGGGGAACGCGGAGCGATGTTTGGAACGTGCATGAGCATTTCTGTCTGCTTGAATTCCAGGTCCTTGAGCTTCTTGTCGAGTTCGTCAATCTTTGTGCCGAGTTCGCGAGTTGCTGCCTGGGCTGCGTCTGCGTTTTCGCCCTTCTTCTTGAGTTCGCCAATCATCTTGGACTGGGCGTTGCGTTCGCTCTTGAGGCGTTCTACTTCGGTAAGGAGCGGACGACGTTCGTTATCGATTGCTAGAATGTCCTTAAGGCTGACTGTGGTGCCTTTCTTTTCGGTTTCAGCAATGTAGTATTCCGGATTTTCACGGATCTTTTTAATGTCAAGCATGTTTTGCCTCTTTAAAAGTTTTGCGTGTGAAATATAGGAAAAAGAGCCTTGGGGTTAGTGACTGGTATTAGGAGCGAAGCTGTTTTTGTGCGTTTTAGCGGCTAGTGGCTAGAAAGTGTTATTTTGGGGCGTTTTTTTTGCGAAAATACGGATAAAAAAATGAATTTTGCAAAATTTATCCGTATTTTTGCAGTTTTTTTTTAAGGTAGCCGCTAAAAACTTGGCTTAAATACGGATAAAAAATGTGTTTTTTTTATTTTTATCCGTACTACATGTTTTATTTGTGACTGAAAATGTCGCTAGAGCAAGCCTGTGTACGGATAAAAACATGCTTTTTTTATTTTTTATCCGTATTTTGCGTTAGGTGCCGTAGCGCGCACGCGTTCGAAGGCGCTTGCTAGCGGCTTTGAACCGACGAATGGGCGTGTGAGCGTATGCGAACGTGAAGCCCGGTCGATACGGCAAGGCACCGGCGGCGTTTTAACGCCGAAACGCCCGAAAATGCCGGCGTTTTGGGGCATGACGCACTATGGCTTGTCTTTTGCCAATTTTTAAATATATATATTTGCGGTCGAGGTAAAAATGACTTTTAGTAAGGCATTCTTTGGCTTGCTGCTTTCGGGTGCACTCGCATTTTCGTTTGCAGAAGGCAAGGTTTTTAATAAGGATTACAGTAAGACGAAGTCTATTCAGGCTGTAATCACGACGGATGAGGGCAAGATTGTTCTTGACCTGGATTTCAAGGCCGCCCCGAATACGGTCGCAAACTTTGTAGACCTTGCAAGTAAGGGCTTTTATGATGGCTTGAAGTTCCATCGCGTGATACCAGGGTTTATGATTCAGGGTGGAGACCCAGAAGGTAAGGGAACTGGCGGCCCGGGCTATACGATTGATGATGAACCGAATAAGCTTAAGCACGATGTCGGCGTAATTTCTATGGCGAACCGTGGCCCGAATACAAATGGATCCCAGTTCTTTATTACGCAAATGCCTCAACCACATCTAGATGGCAAGCATACCGTGTTTGGCCGCGTTCTTGAAGGCCAGGATGTTGTATGCCGTATTGATGCCGGCGATCCGATTTTGAAAGTTGAAATTATTGAAAAGTAGGGAGTAATTTATGGCTGAAAAGAAAAAGGCGACTGCAAAAGCTGCTGCAACAAAGGCAGATAAACCAGCTGAAAAGAAAGCTTCCAAGACAGCTCCTAAGGTAGAAGCAAAAAAGGCCGCTCCTAAGAAGGAAGTTAAGGCTAAGGAAGAAGAAAAGAAGGCTTCCAAGGCTGCTCCTAAGGAAGAAACCAAGAAGGCTGCGGCAACTTCCAAGGACAATTCCAAGAAGGTAGCTCCTAAGGACGATGCAAAGAAGGCTAGCGTAAAGAAGCCTGTTAAGCCTAAGAATGACCCGACGGATGAAACTAAGGCTGCAAAGGGTGATTCCAAGAAGAGTAACTCTAAGGTCGTTGAAAAGCCGACTGGCAAGGGCAATGTAAAGAAGAATGCTGGCGGCAAGGATTCTGCCGATGCGGATTCAGTTGTTGTTGAACCTGTCGAGACTCCGGCTGATGCTACAAAGAATATAAAGGGCGGCAAGAAACCTGCTCAAGCTTCAAAGCCAGAACCGGAACCGGCAACTCCGGCTGTAGAAACTGTTACTGTTGTCGAAATTGATGAAGCTCAGTATTCTCCTGTGCTTTTGCGCGGCGTGAAAAAGCTTCGCTCCGTGTTCTTTACGGAAGTGAACGAACAGGAAGAACGTGCGAACAAGAAGAAGGTTTCTTCTGATGTGAAGGCTGCAGAAAAGCCGACGATTGCCCTTCGCCACAAGGCATCGCTTGCAGAAGAAACTCCAGAAGAATTGCACGCCCGTGTTATTCGTGAACTTGAAGAAGCGAACCGAATCTTTGAAGCAGAAATTGCAAACCAGGTTTGCACGCGTTGCTGCATTAACCCGGTTGTCGCTGAATTCCGTGTAGACAAGGATCTTGGCTATTGCGAAGAATGCGCTGCAATCCTCAAGCTTGGCCAGTCCAAGGAAGCTCGTCAGACTGAATACAACATGAATTTCGGTCGTGACGATGATGACGAGGATGAAGACGAAGACTTTGAAGATGGCCCTACGGCAGAGGACCTCGAAGAAGCCGAAGAAGATCTTGAAGATTAATTCTTTGATAAAATGAAAAGACGCAAGGTTTGAAAGGCCTTGCGTTTTTTTGTACCTGGAATTTTAATTTGCGGCGGGATATTTTGCTATGCCGTCTTTCCATGCCTTTAAGGACTTGAACGATGTGTTGATTCCCCAGTCGGCTTCGTAGCTCTTGCTTTGGCTAAATATCACGAGGCCCTTGATGCGGGGAAATTCCGTTGGCAATACTTCGAACATGTTCTTGAACCATTCGCCCTTGCTGCCGCCGTGTTCGGTGCAGGAAAATTCGGCAAGGAACATTGGCTTGTCGTAGGCGGAAAGCGCGTCATAGGCGGGCTTGAAAACTTCGCTGAAACTTTGCCAGTGTGACCAGCTTTGCGCCGTGCCCCAGTTGTAGCCGTCGATGGAGACGTAGTCTACATAGTCGTCGCCCGGGTAAGAGCCTGTGAGCGTTGCGTTACCGCTGCTGCCTACGTTCGTGGTCCAGACCCATTTTACATTGGCGACTTCCCTTGCTCGGAATCGTTCTACAATGTAGCGGAAGGCCGCTGCGACTTTATCTTCGGCATTGTTCTCTGGGTCTTTGCCGGTTCCCCAGGTGTACCAGTCTCCATTGGATTCGTGGAGCGGTCGCAGCCAGATTTCTGCACCGAACTTTTTAACGCCTTTTGCAAAGTTGTCGAGATAGCTATCGGTTTTGCCGTCAAGAATGTCCTGCGCGGTGTAAGGCGTTGGCATCCAGGTGATCATCATGATGGAGCCGCGGCTCTTTGCCATTTCGGCGTAGGGGAGTGTCCAATCCCAATCGTTGAATTGCCAAAGTACAAAGTGGTTGATGACATCCAGGTGGCGGTTCTGCAATTTCTCGAAAGCTTCAACATTTGCTTCTGTAGGCTGTGGTGTCTCTTCGGGGCCGCCGACCCATGCACCAATGAACATGTCGCCGAAGTTTTGAGAAGAAGGTGCTGCACTCATGGAGACTTCCGAAGATGTTGTGGATTGGTCTGCGTTTGTGTTCTGTGTGCTTTCTTGAGTCGCGATTTCTGCGGGGGCTTTTGATGTGGTTTCCGTTGCCGGCTTGGAAGAGCTGCAACCTGCGGCGAGGAGGCAGGCTGCAGCTGTAACTATAGCTTTGAAAAAATGATGCTTCATGTTAAAAATTCTCTGGCTATAAATTAGAACAAAGTGGGAGAAATGTCTTAAAATTTAGAGAATTTAAAATAAACAAGTTTTTTAAGGCTCTTCATCAACATGTG
>DCGZ01000129.1:0-5044 GCA_002314675.1 Fibrobacter sp. UBA1765
ATTAGCTTACTGCTCGCTTTGTTCACAGGCATTATTGCATGTACTTCTGAAAACAACAATACGGCAGGCGGGTCTGTGGCCGAAGAGAATTCCATTGCACAAACGTGGGTGCCCGAAGTTGCTGTGGATTCTGTGAAAATACAATTTAAACCAAACGGTCTAAACGGGCACCCCAGTGATGTGTATTGGTATGAATTTAACTTCCGCACCAAATCGAATCCTATTTATGACAATTATGAAGGAATAAATGGTTGTAGCATTTTAATTTTTGAAAAAGAAAACGCTTTACATTATATACGAAGCGATTCGGCAAGAGCGTTGGTAAGTTTCATAATGATTCTAGATCAAGATTCTACAAGCAAGGTTGTAACAGAGGAACTTGTTGTTCGGTACTCCACTTACGACAAAGACTTATTCCTAGGTGATTCTCTTCGATTCGTGGACCATTGCAACAGCATGAACGGCTCTATAGAAGATTTGGCTAGATACCAGAACGGCATTAGTTTAAGGTGCTTCTATAATGAGGATACAGAAACCGCCGCCTATGATTACCTGTACAACAATGCCATGGCATTAAAACCATATTGCGAGTTCTAGATATGAAAAACATTTTATTCAAAACCACAACATTTATTAGCTTACTGCTCGCTTTGTTCATCGGCATTATTGCATGCACTTCTGAAAATGAAAATTCGGCCGGCGGGTCTGTGGCCGAAGAAAATTCCATTGCACAAACGTGGGTACCCGAAGTTGCTGTGGATTCTGTAGAGCATCAACTTAAAGAATATGGAGATGTTATTGAAGGAAAAATTTCTTGGTATGATTACAAACTTTCAACAGTCGGAAACGTCACATACGAGTATTGGGAAACTAGCATTAATGCATGTGTTGTACAAGTTTTTGAAGAACAAAACGGTTTAAATTATGCTCTTATCAATGATGAGAAAGATGTCGACTACTCTCAAATTTTATCAAGTAAGTTTGGAAAAAACTTTGTGACAGAAACTTTATATATAGTTTACACAAATGATGGATTATACAAATACGACGAAGATTTATCGTCGTTTACGGACCATTGCCTCAATGCTGGAAGTTCTGCGGAGATTTTGTTGAAAAAAAAATGCAGGCTCATTTTAAGATGTTCATATTCAACCGACACAAACATGACAGCCAAGGAATATCTATACAACAATGCCATGGCATTAAAACCTTATTGCGAGTTCTAGATATGAAAAACATTTTATTCAAAACCACAACATTTATTAGCTTACTGCTCGCCTTGTTCATCGGCATTATTGCATGTACTTCTGAAAATGAAAATTCGGCCGGCGGGTCTGTGGCCGAAGAAAATTCCATTGCACAAACGTGGGAGACTGAGGTTGCGGTGGATTCTGTGAAGCATCAATGGGACTCAGCAACCTTAGACCCAAGTCCAGCTGATTGGTGTTGGCACGAAATAATATTTACCACACAGAGTAAATTTATATACGAGTATTATGGAAAAAACGCCGATGCCTGCGTTATTCAACTCTTTGAAAAAGAAAATGGATTACGTTTTACTTTAAGTAGCGACTATAGCCTACTAAAATACACACAATTGCTAAATCTAGTTTCTAATGTTCCAATTTCAGAAGAACGATTTGATGTTTTCTATGGCTATAAAGGTCTAACGAGTAAAAGCAGTGATTCCACGCAATTTGCTGCACATTGCTCTGGCCAAAATGCTCAATTGGAAATTATAAAATCTGTTGAACATGAATTGCATCTAAATTGCATTTCTGCTGTAGATACCCTAATCACAGCCCACGACTATTTATATAACAAAGCTGATTCGTTAAAAGTTTATTGCGAAAGCATGAAGGTGAACCACTAATGCGTGAATTAGCAAAATTCTTATCTCTTTTTACAATAGCCTTTTCCATAGCTTATGGCGAAAAACCATATTGCGAGTTCTGGATATGATACGAACTCCTTTTCTAGGTGTGTAGTTTTTATACAAAAAAGGACTCTCAAAAATTTTGAGAGTCCTTAAATTGTTTGTTATGAGATATGCCGAGGGGCTTGGGACATGATGGTTTTTCCTAATCAAACGTACAATAAAAAACTTTCACCCCATCTAAATAGTCTGAATCACTTAACGGAGCCTGTATTAATACAGCTAATCGCTTCATTATTACTCCTTTATGCAACGGATGTAAACATAATTTCCTTTCAAACAATTCCGCTGGTAATTATATGTTTGTTTGCCAATAACCAAATCAATCGTATCACGTAAATAAGTAAACGCATCACGTAAATAAACCTCGAGTTCATGACGAACTGTCGTAACATAATAACATCCATTGCTATACGGTTCATCATTTTGCGCAAAATACGCATATTTTGTAGTAGCGTAAAAATCGGACAAATAATATCCATCATATCCGCCACCGGGTTTAATGTTTAATCCAAAATAATCATAACCTTTCCCTGTTCCATTCAAATTCCACCCCTCCTGTGAGCGTATAGCCTGACCAGCGGGAATACGTCCTATATATTTGCTTACATAATCCTTTAATTTAACCCATTCTGTTCGACTAGGCACAATCCAACCTTCTGGACAACTTTCAGGGGCTATTTTAGAATGATATAAAACTCCATACGTATTGCAGTTTTCTTCATCATCCAGTTGACATTTCATATATTCCGTATATTCTGGGTTTGAATGTTTAAACTTCAAATTCTCAGCCATCCACCATTGATCGCCTACTTTTACGGTTTTGTAGGTTTGTCCATCTCGTTCATCATACAAAGAACCGTAAACGCAATTATCTTCAAATTCCGTCTTGCATATTCCTTCAACTTCAAAACTGCTAGAGCTACTAGCTATTACGCTACTAGAAGAAACTGCAATCACCTCATCCGAGTTCTTGATGCAACGAACGGAGCCTCCTTGGAACATATTTACGCTTCTATACTTCATACCATAGCTTTCAAAGTACGAAGCATCTGCGCTTTGAAAGCTATAATTTGGAGTAGGGCCCCAAAAGAATGTAGCATTGCCATTATCATGGAAATAATTACCAACGCAAACACCCGCAGGCAAAACAGCGAAACCGATGGAATCCGAGCCTTTGTAGTACCCCCACTCATCGCTAGTTGACTTTAGCATTAAATCAGGGTCGCTGCTTTTCACGGCAGCCTGCAAAGTCTTCCACTCCGCTTTATTTGGCAAATGCCACCCCTCTGGGCAAACACCTCGAACCAAGGTCGTAGATGTTGAATCGACACGACAAGTAGTTGTTCCAAAATAACCACAGCCCTTACCTGCACCACTTGAATCCGTAATGCCAGCGCTGTCCATGGCGGCTGCCCAGGTATAAAGGCGACCGTATCTATCGCAATAGCTTTCCTTGTTGTTGTAGCACCAGCTGGTGGAGTCAGAGGTGTAACTGCCGTTTTTGTACGGCATCCCCGTGTAGGCGTAGTTCAAATTCTGGGCCATCCAGGTCTGGGTACCGATAGTGATTGTCTTGTACACTTGTCCATCACGGGTATCTGTAAACTCACCATAGTCAATATTCGGGTTCAAGTATTTCCAGGCCACTTTAGAACCGCTAGCAATAGAACTGCTAGACTCTTCAATTGGGTCCAGGTTCTTTGATGAAGAGGAAGATTCCTTGACTGGTTCCGGATCCTTTGATGAAGAGGAACTGTTTGCGCAGTTTGCCAGGTTGAGTACGTATGTTACGCCATCGTCGCAAAGGTACATCTTGGATTCTTCGCTGGAACTGCTGAGATCCTCGATCGGAGTCGAGGATGAGGACCCTTCTGTGGGCTCAGGGGTCTTGACGGAGGAACTGCTGGACCCTTCGGCGAGCTCAGGGGCCTTGACGGAGGAACTGCTGGACCCTTCGGCGAGCTCAGGGGCCTTGATGGAAGAACTGCTGGACCCTTCGGCGAGCTCAGGGGTCTTGATAGAAGAGGATGACGAAAGAATCTCCACCCATTCACCGTTGGTGCAGAGGCGGGGATTTTCGCTGTCGGCAGGCTTGATTTCCAAGCCCTCGTTACCGGCATCGCATGGGATTTCCGTTCCCTGTTGTGGAGGCAAATTGGAACCGCCGTTTTCGTTGTTTGCGTTACTTGCACTGTCATCGCCACAAGAAGCCAACAAGCAAATTGTAAATAAGGGAATAAGTATTTTTTTAGACATTATTACGATCCTTCATCTGACAAGGTCAAAATTAAATCTATAATGGCTAAAAAAACGACTATTTAGCAATAATCGCACAAAATTCAAAAAGATTTTACAAACGAATAATACAAATCGTATTATAAGAGTGTTTTATTAGCTTGCCATTCAAAAAATCTACAAGTCTTCGAACTTGCTCTTCCAAAGAACGATTTCGCCAGAAGGGTTGTCGAACAGAGTTTTTTGCACGTCGATCAGGCGCTGGTTCATGGAACCGCGGAACTGCAGTTCTAGGGAACGCAAAGCCAAAATGAACGGGCCATCTACAAGGATGTCTGCAAACGAAAGCAATTCCAAGAATTCCGGGCGTTCCGTTTTGCCAAGCTCGATAAGCTTTTCGTACAGGTAGCCAGTAAAGATTGTCAAGTGAAGGCCGCGTTCCTTGATTTCGCGAGCAAGAGGAATCAACTGCCTTGCCTGAACAAACGGGTCTCCCCCGCTAAACGTTACGCCATCCAAAAGCGGGTTATCGCCAATCATGCGCAGGATTTCTTCAACGGTTATAAAATGGCCACCGTTAAAGTCGTGCGTTTCTGGATTGTGGCAGCCCGGGCAATGGTGCGGGCAACCCTGCGTAAAAAGGGTAAAACGAATGCCAGGGCCATCTACGATAGACTCGGGCTCAATGCCAGCAATACGCAAAAGTTCAAAAGCAGATTCCATAATTTAGAAGACAGAGAACAGAATACAGGAGTCAGGAGGAAGACGGAAGTTAGTAGTCAGTCGACTGTAGGCAGAAAATATAACTTATCATGTCTTTGCGAGGAATGTTGTGACGAAGCAACCTAGGCAGTGAATGAAGACTGTTCT
>DCGZ01000129.1:5075-5207 GCA_002314675.1 Fibrobacter sp. UBA1765
CGTTGCTCGTGATGACAAGATCAGAGGCAAGAGCCAGATGCAAGAAAGAATTCAAGAGCCAGGAATTGTTTTTTGTGTCATTGCGAGGAATGTAATGACGAAGCAATCTAGGCAGTGAATGAAGACTGTTCT
>DCGZ01000129.1:5237-10200 GCA_002314675.1 Fibrobacter sp. UBA1765
ACTTCGCGTTGCTCGTGATGACAAGGTCAGATGCAAGAAATTGTTGCTTCCCATGTCATTGTCAATTCCTAATTCTGAATTCTTAATTCTGAATTACCAATGCCTCTCAGCCGACAACATTGGAAATTAACATTCACCAGCAACTAGATCCTAACCACTAGCCCCTACTCTCTAATTAATGCCCATAAAGTTCACAATTGCCGGGTAAAGCTTGCGGAGTTCCTTCAAGCGTTCCGGGGCGATCGCTTCGCCATCATGACGGCCGCAACGCGGGCAGACATCATCAATCACGCCAACAAAGCCGCAAACCGGGTCACGGTCAACCGGGTGGTTGATGGAGCCGTAGCCAATGCCAGCTTCGTTCATGGCAAGCACGACCTTTTCGAAAGCTTCAAGGTTCTTGCTCGGGTCGCCATCAAGTTCGATGTAGCTGATATGGCCTGCGTTCGTGAGCGCATGGTATGGAGCTTCGGTCTTGATCTTGTGAATTGCCGTTGTCGGGTAATATACAGGAACGTGGAAGGAGTTCGTGTAGTATTCACGGTCGGTAACGCCCGGGATTGAACCAAAGCGCTTGCGGTCCATGCGCACAAAGCGGCCAGAAAGACCTTCTGCAGGCGTTGCGAGCAAGGAGAAGTTCAAGTTGAGGCGCTTGGATTCATCGTCGCAGAACTTGCGCATGCGGCCAATGATTTCTTGACCAAGCTTCTGGGATTCTTCGGATTCGCCGTGATGCTTACCGGTAAGGGCAACGAGAGTTTCAGCAAGGCCAATGAAGCCAATGGAAAGCGTACCGTGCTTGAGCACTTCACGCACTTCGTCATCCCAGCTGAGCTTGTCGGAATCGATCCAAACACCCTGACCCATAAGGAACGGGAAGTTCTTTACGCGCTTGCGGCTCTGCACTTCAAGGCGTTCAAGCAACTGGTCACGAACAAGTTCCATCATGCGGTCAAGTTCCTTCATGAACAGGTCCTTGCTCTTCATCTTGATGGCAATGCGCGGCAAGTTGATGGAAGTAAAGCTGAGGTTACCACGACCGAATGTAATTTCGCGGTCCTTGTCTACAATGTTGCCGATAACGCGGGTGCGGCAGCCCATGTATGCGATTTCTGTTTCAGGATGACCTGGCTTGTAATACTGCAAGTTGTACGGAGCGTCCTGGAAGCTAAAGTTCGGGAACAGGCGCTTTGCACTTACACGGATTGCGAGCTTGAACAAGTCGTAGTTCGGTTCGCCCTCGTGCAGGTTGATGCCGTTCTTCAAACGGAAAATCTGGATCGGGAAGATTGCTGTTTCGCCACCGCCAAGGCCTTCTTCTGTCGTCAAGAGAAGGTTGCGCATGACCATGCGGGCTTCCGGTTCCGTGCACATGCCGTAGTTGATGCTAGAGAACGGGGTCTGAGCACCGGCGCGGCTATGCATACTGTTCAAGTTGTGAACGAACGCTTCCATTGCCTGGAACGTTGCCTTGTCGGTTTCATTGTAGGCGTCGTGTTCAGCAAACTTCTGAGCGCTTGCAACAACACCGGCATCATAAACCTTTGAAAGTTCGCGAGCTTCGGCTTCCTGGAATTCCTTGTTCGGCTGGAGTGTCGGGAACATGTTGAGTTCCGCCATCTGTGCGTGAAGCTTTTTGACTACCGGCAAGATTTCTTCTTCTGCCTTGTCACTCAAGAGCGAAAGAGCCTTTACAATATTAGAAAGGTAGGACTTGCGATAAGTAATGCGAACGCCATCGGCCATGGCATAGTCAAAGTTCGGAATCGACTGGCCACCATGCTGGTCATTCTGGTTACTCTGGATTGCAATAGCAGCAAGGGCTGCGTAGCTGCGGATATCCTTAGGTTCACGCAAGTGGCCGTGACCTGTGTTAAAGCCATTCTTGAAGAGCTTCTTCAAGTCAATCTGGCAGCAGGTCATTGTCAAGGAATAAAAGTCAAGGTCATGGATATGGATGTCGCCATCCTGATGGGCGCGGCTGTGCTCCGGCTTAAGCATCATGGAGGTGTAGAAATGCTTAGCGCTTTCGGAACCATACTTGAGCATCGTGCCCATTGCGGTATCGCCATCGATATTTGCGTTTTCGCGCTTGAGGTCGGACTTTGCGGCATCGCTAAAGGTAATGTCGTGGAGCGTACGCATAAGGCGTGTATTGAGTTCGCGCACGCGGGTACGTTCAGCACGGTAAAGAATGAAGGACTTTGCAGTTTCGTGAAGGCCCTTTTCGCCAAGGATCTTTTCGATGGAGTCCTGGATCTGTTCGATTTGCGGGCGTTCAATGCCCTGGGATTCAAGGTCTTCGACCACGCCGGTAGCGACATCAAGGGCGTGGCGTTCAAGAGCGTTAGAAACAGGATCCAAAAGGGAGAGCTGCTTTGACTCTTCCTGGATATCCTTGTTGAGTTCACCGGATGCCCTCAAGGCCTTTTCAATAGCACGGGCAATCTTGTCCATGTTAAAAGGCATTTCACGTCCATCACGCTTCCTTACCGACTTGATCATCACAACCTCTACACCAATGCGCCGGGAGCCCCGACTTTTTATTCAAACATACATTCTGATCTTGTACAAAAAGTGTCGCAGAACAAACCGATTCTTGCTTTTTTTGTGCAAAATCGCAAATTTTCAGAGGCATACAGCACTCTATCAAAACTTGCAAAAAATCAATATCTTGTGAATTTTGCTAGACCGCCACCACAAGATGTTGACCGCAAGATAGTAAATCCCCTACCAGATAGCGTAGTCTAAAAGCAAAAAGCTTACAAAGTAAAGGGCTAAAATTTATCAACAAGATTCTTACATTTTTATAACTCTTTGAGCCATTTAGAGTTAACAAAAAAGGGCTCCTTGAGAGCCCTTCGTTTTCTTTTGTGAAAAGTTTTTTTCAAAGCCTGTTAGCCTTCGTAACCCTTCGGGTTGTTCTTCTGCCAGTTCCAGGAATCGCGGCACATGTCTTCGATGCCGTACTTCGCTTCCCAGCCGAGTTCTGCCTTCGCCTTTGCCGGGTTGCAGTAGCAAGTGGCAATGTCGCCAGCACGGCGCGGCTTGATGCTGTACGGTACCTTTACGCCATTCACCTTTTCAAAGGCGTGGACAACGTCGAGAACGCTGTAGCCGTGGCCGGTACCGAGGTTGTAGATTGCAAGGCCGCACTTCTTTTCAATGGCCTGGAGCGCGCTTACATGGCCAGCAGCAAGGTCGCAAACGTGAATATAGTCACGAACGCCTGTGCCATCCGGAGTGTCGTAGTCGTTACCGAAAACGCCGAGTTCCTTGCGAATGCCGACTGCGGTCTGTGTAATGTACGGCATCAGGTTGTTTGGAATGCCATTCGGGTTTTCACCTATACGGCCACTCTGGTGAGCGCCAATCGGGTTGAAGTAGCGGAGCAAAACGACGTTCCATTCCGGGTCTGCCTTCTGCACATCGCTTAAGACTTCTTCGAGCATGGACTTGGTCTTGCCATACGGATTTGTGCATTCGCCCTTCGGGCAATCTTCTGTAATTGGAATCATTGCCGGGTTACCATAAACCGTTGCAGAAGACGAGAAGATGATGTTCTTGCAGCCGTTCTTGCGCATGGTATCTACAAGCACGAACGTTGCGTTCATGTTGTTCTCGTAATATTCCAACGGCTTCGCCACGGATTCGCCAACGGCCTTAAGGCCCGCAAAGTGGATGCAGGCGTCAATCTTGTACTGTTTGAACACGGTGTCCATTGCAGCGGCATCGCGCACATCGGCCTTGATGAAAGGGACTGGCGCGCCAATGATTTCGGACACGCGCTGGAGTGCGACTTCGCTAGAATTTACAAGGTTATCGACAACCACTACGGAGTGGCCGGCCTTATGAAGTTCAATGATCGTGTGGCTACCGATAAAGCCTGCGCCACCTGTTAAAAGTATTTGCATGTTAAATTCCAATGTTTAGACGAGAGACGAAAGACGAGAGAGCATTTCTAGCATTTTTCGCAATCGTAACTTTCAACTCTATTTATCGAATAATGTAGTAATAAAATTAGGGGCTGGGTTTAGACGAGAGACGAGAGAGCATTTTTTGGCAAACTGAAATTTCAGCTCTATTTTATTGAAAGCGTAGTCAAAGTTCAAGGCAAGTTACAGCACAAAAAAAAGAAACCCTGCGGGGTTAACCACAGGATTTCCTTTAAGCAATAGTCTATAAGATTATGCTTCTGCTTCGTCAGCCTTCTTCTTAGAAGCCTTCTTAGCCTTAGGAGCTTCAGCGGAGCCTTCGCCCGGCTTGTGAGCTTCCTTCCAAGCGTTCAAAGCTTCTGCGTCCTGACCATTGAAGTAGTCAGCAACAGAGAGGTAAAGCTTACGATCGTCAACGTTGATTTCTGTTACAACAGCTGCGATTTCGTCACCAACCTTGAATGCGTCTGCCGGAACCTTGATGTAATCGGTAGCGAGCTTAGAAACTGGAACGAAGCCTTCGAGACCGTCGTCGAGTTCAACTACAACACCGCGGTCGAGGAGGCGGATTGCCTTGCCCTTGACTTCGGAACCGATTGCATGTGTAGATTCTACAGAATCCCATGGGTCTTCGGTGAGGTGCTTCATGGAGAGGGAAATGCGGCGCTTTTCCTTATCGACAGCGAGAACAACGCATTCAACCTTGTCGCCCTTCTTAACCATTTCGTTCGGGTGGGTGATCTTCTTGGTCCAGCTCATGTCAGAAACATGGATGAGGCCATCGACACCTTCCTTGATTTCAACGAATGCACCGAAGGAAGCGAGGTTGCGGATTTCACCAACAACGCGTGCGCCCGGTGGGAGTTCAGCTTCGATAGAATCCCATGGATCGCTTTCGAGCTGCTTCATGCCGAGAGAGATACGTTCTGCATCTTCTTCAACCTTAAGAACAACAGCTTCAACTTCCTGACCGACAACGAGGATCTTGGACGGGTGCTTAACGTGCTGAGTCCAGGACATTTCGGAAA
>DCGZ01000129.1:10305-10433 GCA_002314675.1 Fibrobacter sp. UBA1765
GATGCGGCTTAAGCTGCTTCATGCCAAGGGAAATGCGTTCCTTCTTGTCATTGAAGTCGAGAACCTTAACTTCAACTTCCTGGCCGAGAGTAAGAACTTCGGACGGGTGGTTGATGCGCTTGTAGCTC
>DCGZ01000129.1:10551-33732 GCA_002314675.1 Fibrobacter sp. UBA1765
CTTTTCGAGGGTTTCGAGAACGTCGCCACGCTGCTTGTTGCGTTCTTCTTCGAGAACTACGCGGCGGCTAACAACGATGTTACGGCGAGCCTTGTTGACCTTGATAACCTTGAGGTCGAAGTCCTGGCCGATAAGAGCGTTGATATCCGGGATCTGACGAAGGTCGATCTGGGAGCCTGGGAGGAATGCGTCGATGCCGAAGAGGTCAACGACAACACCGCCCTTGATACGCTTGGTAAGTGTACCACGGACAACTTCGTTGTTTTCAAATGCTTCGTGAATGCGATCCCATACACGAACAAAGTCTGCCTTCTGCTTGGAAAGAACGAGACGGCCATCTTCGTCTTCGAGCTTTTCAACATAAACTTCGATTTCGGCACCAACTTCGAGAGTGTCAGTATCCTTGAATTCAGCGCGATCGATCACGCCTTCGGACTTGAAGTTCACGTCTACGAGGACTTCCTGGTCATCAACGTGGCTGATCTTACCGACAACGAGCTTACCCGGTTCAAGGATAGCTGCGCTGGAGTAAACGTCTGCGGCTTCGGATGCACCGATCTTGCCGAGGCTTGCTTCTGCTGCGAGGATTTCGTCCAGGTCTGCCTGGGTACCAAATTTAATCTGAGACATAGTTTATCTCTTTTGGAACGTGATTTTCAATAGTTAGATGCAAGAGCCAGATGCAAGATGCAAAATCGCAACTTTCAATTTCTTTCTCTTGTTGAAAAGCACCTTCCTGTTTGTTATGGTCAAAAGTATCCTTGTTACGCCACTACACCTACGTAGTCAAGAATCTTTTGCACCTGTTGTTCGATTGAGGTTTGTGTAGTGTCAATTTCAATAGCGTCATCCGCTTTTTTAAGCGGAGCGGTTGCTCTCGAAGAATCCAGACGGTCACGTTCGGTCAGGTTTTCGAGAACTTCCTCATAAGTAACCTTTTCGCCCTTTTCAAGGAGTTCCTTGAGGCGGCGTTCGGCGCGCACCTTTACATCTGTCACAAGGAAGAACTTGTACTTGGCGTTCGGGAAAACCACAGTGCCAATGTCGCGGCCATCGAGAATGCAGCTGGAGCTTGCACCGATTTCGCGCTGTTTTTCGGTCATTGCACGGCGAACGGACGGGAGGGCGCAGTAGATGCTCACGTTGCTAGAAACGCGCATACCGCGAATGTCGGACTCGTAAGAAACGCCGTCAATCAAGATGTGGTTTTCGGAATCAAAACTGAGCTTGAGATTTTTTAGCAATTCATCCATAGCCGGGCCTTCTTCTGCAGGAATGCCTTTTTCAAGGGCTGCAAAAGTTACAGCGCGGTACATGGAACCTGTGTCAAGGTAAGTAATGCCAAGACGCTTGGCGATAATCTTTGCGGTTGTGCTCTTACCAGTGCCGCTGCCGCCGTCGAGGGCGATTATGAAATTGCTAGTACTCATTGTAGGGCCAAATGTAGTAAATTAGCGGCTAGCGACCAGCGGACTATGCCCAGGGAACGGGGATTTTCAGAATTTGGGCTCTGTTTTTCGGATATAGGCTCTGTTTTTCTGCGAGAATTTTGATTTTACGGTCTAAAACGAGCTTTTCATCAATTTAGACCGTAAAACTTTACTTTGTACGCAATATTTTTTGAGGTATTTACGGTCTAAAAACGAAATTTAACCAAAATAGACCGTAATTCGGCATTTAAAGACACACAAAGAAATACGATTTCGTACAAAATTACGGTCCAAAAAGAGAATTTTTCGAAATCAGACCGTAATTTTTCACAACTGTCGCCAAAACGCAATCTTCATGGCTATCAAAACGAGCCCATTTGCTATATTCGGGCAAAATTTTAAAGGTAAACATGTCTACAACCATCGAAGAACTGACAGCAAAGCTAATTGAAGAAGCCAAGGAACTCACTGTCTCGGAACCGCTTTCACGCGTACTCCTCGAAGAGCAGATTCTTTGTCGCCACTCCTTTGCAGAAATGCTTGCCGTTACCCTTGCTTGTAGGCTTGCCGGCGAAGTCGTCGACCGCAAAGAACTTGAAAGCATGTTCCTTGCGATTTATGCGGAACATCCAGAAATTTTGGAAGACACCAAAAAGGACTTGCTCGCTACGGTTTACCGCGACCCGGCTTGCACAAGCTATCTTGAACCGTTACTGTTCTTTAAGGGGTTCCAGGGTTTGCAGGCATACCGTGTAGCACATGTTCTCTGGATTGAAAAGCGCACATTCCCCGCGAAGATGATCCAAAGCATTATAAGCCGCAAGTTCGGCATGGACATTCACCCGGCGGCTCGTATTGGACATGGTTTGCTAATTGACCACGCCACAAATATCGTAATCGGCGAAACCGCAGTTGTCGGGAACAACGTTTCTATTTTGCACGGCGTGACACTCGGCGGTACAGGTAACGAAACTGGCGACCGCCATCCAAAAGTTGGCGCTGGCGTAATGATCGGAGCTCATGCCCAGTTGCTCGGCAACATCCATATTGGCGACGGTGCAAAAATCGGCGCTGGTGCAGTCGTTGTTGGTGACGTAATCGCCCACACGACAGTCGCTGGCGTGCCCGCAGTTCAGGTAGGCCGCCCGCATGATGAAATGCCAAGTTTCAACATGCAGCAGGACTTTACCCGGGACGCTTAGTTTTTTCAGCACCAATTTTTTAGGGGCTTGCAAATTTTCATGATTTAGGCAAAGCGCATAAATCACGAAAAGATTTCTTTTTGCAAAACGTCTAGTTTTTCAAAACATCTGCGATCGCATTTGCGGCAAGCAGCAAGTCTTTATGCGTGTGCGTCGCCATGATGCTTGCACGAAGTCTCGCCTGCCCCTTGGCGACTGTAGGGTAACGGATGGCGGGAATGAGAATGCCCATTTCTTGTAGTTTCGCTGATGCATTGAGAGCAGCAGCCTCGTCGCCAATAACTATTGGCACAATAGCGGAATGCTGTTCAAGGTAGACACTTTTGCTTTTTTCAAGGTCGCTGAGCCCGGCTTCTCCAAGGTCGCTGAGCCTGGCTTCTCCAAGGTCGCTGAGCCTGCCGAAGCGATTTGTACAAACACCTGCTTTTTCCAGAGCTTCGCAGAAGAACATCACGTTTTTCTGAAGTTGCTGCACTCGTTCCGGGTGCTGTTCGATAAACTTCAGATTATTGCATGCGGCTTGCGCCATGGCTGGCGACATTGATGTAGAGAAAATAAAACTGCGTGCCTTGTTCTTTAGAAATTCTATGAGACTTTTTTTGCCAACAACAAAGCCACCTTCGCATCCGATGGCCTTGCTCATGGTTCCGAGGGTTACATCGGCGTGGTCACAAGGGATGCCCTTGTCGTTGAAATGTTCTGCAAGGCCGCGACCTGTTTTCCCGAGAACGCCGGTGGAATGGGCTTCATCAATCATCAAGAGGCAGTTGTTTGCCTTGGCGATCTTTTGAAGTTCCGGCAGGTTTGCTAGGTCTCCGTCCATGCTGAAAACTGCGTCGGTGACAATGAGTTTTCTTACGTCGCCAGTGAACGCTGCGCGGGCTTCGCCAATGGCGCGTTGTAAATCCACCATGTCGTTGTGCTTGTAAACATAGCACTTGGCTTTTGAAAGTCTAATGCCGTCGATAATGCTTGCGTGATTCAGCTCGTCGCTAAAGACGATGCATTCGCTTTGTTCGTCGTCAGCACGGATGACGCCTGCGGCGTTTTTGCTGCCTGCCTTGTAAACCTGCTTGCTCGCCAATGCGGAAATTGTTCCTACGTTAGCCATGTAGCCTGTAGCGAATGTGATTGCAGCTTCTTCGCCTTTAAAGTGAGCCAGTGTGTTTTCCAATTCTTCGTGCGGAGTCTTGTTGCCTGTGGTAAGGCGAGCACCACCGCTGCCTGTGCCCCATTTCAAAACAGCTTCCGCAGCAGCCTGCTTCAATTCTGGTTCGTTGCACAAATCCAGGTAGCTGTTGGAGGCTAGAAGAAGAACATCTCGGGCGAATTTGGTGCCGGATGTTGCGCCAGTCTGCGCGGCTTCTATGATTTCAACATGGCTCGCTTCGGGAGTGCAGATATGCCGCATGGTTCGGTAAGTATGCGCCTCTTTTGCCGCTTGCAAAAAATCGTCAGTAAAATCATTCAGAACTGACATCGAAGCCTCATTTCTTTTCTTCGCATTTTCTGTGAGGTCTGCAAGGGTTTCCGTACGCAACAAATCCATCGGGAATGTCTCGAGTTACAACGGAACCAGCACCAATGACGACGTTGTTGCCGATATGAACTCCTGGCAGAACCGTAACATTTGCTCCAATCCAGACATTGTCACCAACGGTAATGGGCAGGGCGGTTTCTAGTCCGGCGTTTCGAGTTTCTGCATCAAACGGGTGCGTTGCGGTGGTAAAGCAGCAATTTGGAGCCACAAAGCAGTTGTCTCCAAATGTTACGGGAGCACAATCCAGAATGACGCAGTTGTAGTTTGCGAAAAAATTTTTCCCGACTTTGATATTGTAACCGTAATCGCAATGGAATGGTTGTTCAATGACGACGCTTTCGTCGCATTTACCAAACAACTTTAAAAGGATTTTTGTCTTGCTTGCAGCTTCATTTGGACGCAAGTTGTTGTATTCAAAGCAGGCTTCTTTGCAAGCGTTTCTTTGCTGCAAAAGTTCTTTGTCGTGCATTGCCTGGTACAGTTCACCGGCAATCATTTTTTCTTGTTCTGTCATATTTATAAAATAACATTTTTACGCCTAGTCAAAAGTGTTTCTCAAATATTCTACTTTTGTAAAAGCTAAATGTTTGAAATTGTTGTCCTATCCACCTTTTGTGTAGCTCTTTTGACGTCGCTTGTTGTCGGCGTGCCTTTGCTGTATGCATTGGGTTTTGGTCTCCTGCTTTTTGGCGGTTATGGCGTTTGTCGCTGCGGTCTGCGAAAAACTGCGGGAATGTGCTGGGGTGGTGTAAAGACGGCTCGTGGCATTTTGCTGTTGTTTATTTTGCTGGGGCTTTTGACTTCCTTGTGGCGAGCCAGCGGAACTATCCCGACGATTGTGAGCTACGCCGTGGAACTGATTCACCCCACTAGCTTTATTCTGCTGACGTTTTTGCTGAATTCAGTCATGTCTCTTTTGACGGGAACCGCTCTTGGGACTGCTGGAACCATGGGTGTGATTTGCGCGACAATTGGTCGAACTCTTGGTGTTGATGATGCCTGGATGGGCGGTGCTGTTCTTGCAGGCGTTTATTTTGGTAATCGCATTTCTCCCATTTCTTCCATGGCGTTGCTTGCGGCCAATGTAACGAAGACGGATATTTACCAGAATGTTCGCGGAATGTTGCGCACGACATGGATTCCGTTTTTGATCAGTTGTGGAATTTATTTTGTGGCTGGAATTGGTGGCGATAACGTTGCCGCAAGTTCAGAGATTTCGGCGTCGCAAAACATAACGGAACTTTTCTCCAAAGAATTTTCCCTTTCTTTGTGGAGCCTGATTCCTGCGTTTGTGATTGTTGTTTTGTCGATGGCTCGGGTGCGGACAAGCCTTGTTCTTTTGTGGAGTTCTTTCTCTGCATTTGTCGTGGCGATTATGATTGAAAATCAGTCCGTTATCAATTTGTTAAAATCAATCATTTTTGGTTATAAAACTGCGGTTCCCGAAATGGCAAAAATGATCAATGGTGGCGGCCTCGTTTCTATGGTGAACGTCTTTGCCATTGTGGTGATTGCGGGTTGCTTTGGCGGAATTTTCAAGGAGACACAAATGCTAACGCCTTTGCAATCTCTGGTAGCGAAACTGTCCAAAAAGACCAATCCCTTTGTGGCTACTTTGGCGGCTGCCGTTGCAACATCTTGCGTGGTTTGCAACCAGACATTGACCATCATTTTGACAAATCAAATGACGGAGAATTTGGATGGCTCGAATCGCGATCAACATGCCTTGAATATTTACGACTCCGCCGTAACAGTGATTGCGCTTGTGCCGTGGTCCGTGGCGACGGCCATTGTCTTGATGGCAGTCAATGCTCCCAACAGCGCTGTGCTTTGTGCATCTTTCTTGTACCTGCTGCCGTTGTGTAGAGTGATACAGTCTCTTGTGAAGAGGAGTTAGCGAGAAAAATTTTTCTGAAAATTTCTAAACTTTTGCCATGTCAAAGTTTTCTGAATATATCGGCAGTCAGTTCGGGAACCCTCGTGGCTTTGTTGGTGCAGTTTGTTGCGTGATCATGAATGTCATCAACAGGGCCATGTACAAGAATACAATTGCCTTGGTGGATGTTTCGCCTGATGACAAGGTGCTGGACATTGGCTTTGGAAACGGTTACTTGTCGCAACTTCTTTATGACAAGTGCAAGTGCGATATGTACGGCATCGATATTTCCGAAGACATGGTGGCTGTGGCGACTTCACGAAATGCGCATGCTTCCCGCGATGGGAAACTTCATTTACAGATTGGCGACTGCTGCAATTTGACCTTTGATGAAAATACATTTTCTGCGGTGACGTCCATCAATACCATCTACTTCTGGAATAATACAGCAAAGGGTTTGGCTGAAATTCGCCGTGTGCTGAAACCAGGTGCCACCTTCTACAATGTGGTCTACACCAAGGAATGGCTGGACAAACTGAGCTACACGAAAAAAGGCTTCAAGAAGTTTGAACCGGAAGAATTGATTTCGCTTGGGAAGGCAGCTGGTTTTGCTGAAGTGACGATTAAGGAAATTGTCAAAGGCAAAAGTTTTGTGGTTGTGTATAAATAAAATGTTGGGTTTAGCGGAAATCAAACGAAAAAGGGACTTGCGCAAACGCTAGTCCCTTTTCGTTTAATGGAAAGATTTTTTATCCGTTATACTTTATGACAAATCGGAAAACTGTGACTCCTTCGCCTTGATCATCCATCATAGAAGTGAAGGTATATGATTTTCCCTCGAATACTGTGTTGCAAGTATAGTAACGCATTGCTGCATACATACCTGGTTTTGATGTGCAGCTCCAGCCACGGGCTGCAAACGCCTGTTCAAAGTCGGAAAAGTGATTCATCTTTGTAGAGATTCTAAATTCTTTGTCTATTCCCGATTTCGCGAAGTTTGAACACATAGCTACAAAATCTTCCGGTAATGTAGGGCATACTTCTTGTAAAGCAAATGTTTGAATTTCTTTATCTGACATTGCTCTAGAGCCCGAAGTAAAATTGCCGGAGAAGAATCCCATAGCGTATGCAAATGTGAGCGTATCTCCAATGACCGTTTTGCTTGCAAAGTCATAATCAATATGGTTGTAGATGAATGACTCTGTCGTAATGGCCCTTTTGTTGAAGCCACCTTCCAACAATTGCTGGTCAAATGCTTGCAATTCCGTCAATTCAAAAGCTTGGGCTACTTCGCACCCGGTAAAAGACGGTTGCCATACGAGCGAAGATGCTGGCAATTTTTGCGTAGCAAGGTCGCACTGAGAAGGGTTGATTGCGGCGTGATATTCGCTAGTAGGGTTTTCTGCATTCGCTGGATTATCGCTGCTGGAGTCGGAAGAACAAGCAATGAACGCGAAAACGCTTGCTGCGGCAAAAAGCTTGAAAAGTTTGTTCATCATTTTTTCCTTTTTTAAGAGAAACTAATGAAAAGAGCCAACAAGACTTAATTCCATTTCTGATTGTTGAAATAAATATACACACATTTGTTTTGGTAGTCAACCACTTTTTTGTGTGTTGTTGGCTGCCAAGGATCGCAGTATGTTAGAATAGCCGAATTGTTTATCTTGCAAAAAAACGAATAATTGCCGACCGCCATTCTCATTTTGTACATTGAAATCTGAATGGAGGTCTTATGGATTTTGCTCATTATTTGCCTGTGATTTATGGAATCGGGATTCCGTTCTTGGGAACGGTTCTCGGGGCGGCCTGCGTCTTTTTTATGAAGGGAAGTTTGCGACCCAAGGTGCAGCGGGCCATGATGGCGTTTGCCGCTGGCGTGATGGTGGCGGCGTCCGTATGGAGTTTGCTGTTGCCCTCCATCGAATCGGCTGCGGATTACGGCAAGCTAGCCTTTGTTCCACCTGTTGCGGGATTTTGGGCGGGCATTCTTTTGCTGTTCCTGATTGACAAGATTACGCCCCATTTGCATTTGGGCAGTAACGATCCCGAAGGCCCCCGCGTGAAAATGAAACGCACAACGATGCTTGCCCTTGCCGTAACCATCCATAACATTCCAGAAGGAATGGCTATTGGCGTGGTGTTTGCCGGATGGCTTGCGGGTGCTGGGTCCGTTGCGGGTGCTAGCGATGTTGCAAGCGTGGACGCGGCGGGCGGAATCTCGTTGGCATCTGCAGTTGCTGTTTCCATTGGTATGGCCTTGCAGAATTTCCCGGAAGGAGCAATTATTTCGCTGCCCCTGCGTGCTGAAGGCGAAACTCGCCTCAAGTCTTTCGGACTGGGCTTTGTTTCTGCAGTAGCAGAAGCGGGCGCTGCTGTGGTTACGGTGCTTTTGGCAAGTTCCGTTCTCCCTGCCATGCCTTATTTGCTGAGCCTTGCCGCCGGTGCCATGATCTACGTGGTGGTGGAGGAACTTTTGCCCGAAGCCAATGAAGGCGTTCACTTTGACGGCGTAACCCTGCTTTTTGCTCTGGGATTTTCCCTAATGATGGTGCTGGATACGGCGCTGTAATTTGAGGGATTAATCGCAAAATTTTTCCGCAATATGCTCAAGCGTGCTTTTGGCATCTTTGTATTTCACATTGTCAAATACGAAGAACTGGGTTACGCCATCGTAGTCTTTTTTGAAGAAATCTTTTTCGCAGATTTCTTTCAGCAGTTCGTTGATATTGATGCCCGACATGGCCGATGGGCAAGTGTCAGTTGCGGCCCGCACGCTGCGAACTTGCTGGATTAGCTTTTTTAAATCATCATTAAATGTGATTTGCGGATACAACTTGTGCAAATCGTAAAGATGACGAGACAGGCGTCTTGTTTTTCCGGCGAGGTAATAGTCGCAAATGGCAAAGACTTTATCTACGAAGGTTCTTTCTAAAGACTGCACCTTCATTTGAAACGGCTGCAAACCATATTTCTCAACATCTATGTTACTTGCGTATGTTGCAATGTAATTCCCGATGGACATTTCTACAACAGGAAACGCTTCGGTAACCATGCTGGTTTCTAGGCGGACTTCCGGAACGACTTGCGCACTGGAGTTGCACAACTGCTTATAGGCAAAAGTGTAGTTGTTGATGTCGCGATCGCTTTGCGTCTTGTCAAAGTTGGTAATGACAAGCCCGAGCTTTGTTGCGATAGGCGCAATCACGTTGTATTTGAGTTTCTTTCTTCGTGAAGCTCCGATGTGACCGCAAAATGCAATGTCGATGTCTTCTGAAAAACGATTGATTGCATGGTGCGCCTTGGATAGCGATGTTCCGCCCTTGAAAACGGCAAGGTCTGATGTAGCCGCGATTTCAGCGAGGATGAGGGAAACGTAATAGTCTTTTTCTACTAGAGCGTCCATCACATTCAGGGTGTCGCTAGCACCCTTTATCAACTTTAAAAAGTAATCAGGTTCATTATGCAAGTACACTTTCCAACCTCAAATCGTAAATGCTCTTGTAGGTTTTCAGCGGAAATTCGCCAATATATTTGTCTATGTCTGCGCGGGTGATTTTTGCTCTTTGAATAAAGTCCTTGATGCGGTTGGGAGCCTCTTCTTCGCATTCGTAGTCCGTGTATTCCTCGACATCCTTTAGCAAATCTAAGAGTTGCAGCGTGCTCACGTTTTCTCGAGTCACTGCAATTCGCGAACGACGGATAAAAAATGGAGTTTGTCCGACTTTTACTTCGCGCACAACTGCAGTCGCGTTGTTTGATACAATTTCAGCCTTGTAGGGCACTTGCAAGGTTAGGCCAAGTTGGTTAGCAAAGGTGTAGCCAGAATAGTATCCGTACACGTCTTGATCGTTGCGGATGTACTTGTATTCTGCCACCATATTGGCCGAGGGCTTTGGGTAATATTCGCCAGTAGGATCGGGCAAGAAGAATATACCAGCTTCGAAGCGGAATAGCTGATGACTGTCGCACAGCTTTTTAAATTGCTGACGAAGATTTACAGGGGACAAACCCAGACATTCTGCGTCAGCTGTAAAAATCGGCTTTCCGGGGCCAAAGTTCTTTTTCAAAAATTCAAGCAGCATATTTGCCTCGCAATTAACAAGATTTAATATATAAAATTAAATTGTGTTAGTCAAGAAGGCCGAAACATTTGTTGAATTGTGGAAATTTTCGATTATTGGTCTGTCATTTTTAGTTTTTTACGCAGCGGATGGAGAAAGCGTAACTTTTTTCTTGATCAAGGAGTCCCGCATATTCATAGTCGTAGTAGAAGTACAATGTGATGGCTCCGCTCATCACCTCTGTGGAACCCCAGAATACTGCACCCAAACTATCAAAAGAACCATTTTCAAATCTTATGCCGGAAGGCAATGCATTGAATCCGATGGCGTCGCTTCCGTTTCCGTCATTGTACCAGCCGCTTTGCGATTTTAGTGTAACGCCTGCTGTAGCGTAGCCTCCTACATCAATAATGAAATTTGCTAGTTGATCGTAATCGGGTAGGTGCCAGCCGTCGGGACAAATCCCTTGAACCTTATCGGGCCAAGACTGTACGCAGTTTCTTCCGTCTCCGCATTCTTGCGGATTTTCGCTATCCGTTGCAAATTTTACAGAGTCGATTGCCGCTGCCCAAGTGTAAAGGCGACCGAATTTTTCACAATTATCGGGACTGTTGTCATAACACCAGCTTTTTCCTTTTAGGCTTGGTGTCTTTAGACTGTCGGCGTAATTCAAATTTTCTGCCATCCACCATGTGTTCTTGATTTTTACGGTTTTGTAACTTTTCCCGTCGCGCTCGTCCAGTAAAGTTCCGTATATGCAGTTGTCTTCCGCCTCTGTTTTGCAGGAAATAACATCATCTTTTTCTGAACTGCTTGATGTTACACTAGAAGAACTATTCGTTACTGAACTACTTGACTCAACCTTTGCTGAGGATAGCACTATATTCAGGGAGTCTTGGGAAGACGAACTTTGGATGGAACTTGAAGAATTGAAACTGTCAATATCCCAATCAGAATCATTGTCTGATGTGTTGTTACTGGAGTCGTCGCTGCAGGACCAGATAAATAAAGAAATCAAACCAAGGAGAAAAATATTTTTCATAGTAGTGCGCTTGCAACCTTAAAACTTTCATAGAGCGGAAACATCAAGGTTTCTGTTCCTTCGACTTCGGAGAAGCCGGCGTTTTTCAAAGTCTATGGCTCCTCGGTTACATAATAAATCATAGGGCGGGTAGGATAAATTACGATTTGTTCGCAGTAATTACGATCTGTTTGCATTATTGGCAGCAACGGGGCTATAGGATATGGATCTGACACGCCAGAAGATGCTTCGCAATAATCAATGGAACCTCTGCTCAAGAACGAAGCCACCGCCATTTTGGGTAGCGACAAATAGTTAAAACAAGATCTTATTAAAGTGTCCGAAATAAATACTGTTTGGTCTGGTTTATGGTAGTTCATTTGATATTGTTGACTTCTATAGCATTCAGTATCTATTTTCTTTAGATAGTATTCCATATTTAAATAAAGGCAGTTGTCGCTGATCACGATACTGTCTTTTACTGTTTTTAAAAAATCAGACATGTTATACTGGACGTGAATTTCGTTCTTTTCTTTATCCTTAATGGTAAAATCAACAATCCCGTATTCATCAGGCTCAATTAATGCCATGGAGTCCAACTTATACGATTTGTCTTTTTTTTGCGTAATTTCAATACCACTTAAGTCCGCGTCTGTATTATCAAATATCACCGATTTACTATCACAGCCAAGGCCTCCGCCAGGGCAGTAACGATATGTTAGTTTTGATTCTTCTAAACCTATGAAGGACAATCCGCAGCGCAATTGATCTGTGCCGTTGTAATAACATTCTGGCTTAAATTGCAGTCGTTCCCCGTTGTTTAATAAAAACGGACCAGAAATTTTCACATTTATAATTACAGTATTTACACCATAATCTGTTTCATAGCAGGCCTGCATAAAAAAACAGACTACCAAAAGCGATAAAGCATTCAAAAACCGAATCATAAAAATACCAAAAAAATAAAGTTTCTCTCTTATAGAGAACGCTTCACTAATATACTTTATTTCATGCAGTAGCAAACCGCAGTTGTTAAAAAAGAAAGTCCGGTGAGGAGAAGGCCGGCGAGGACGGTGCCGTTCCAGCCCCAGAGTGTCCAGAAGGAGCCGGAAAGGAATGTGCCCAGGGAGCCGCCGATAAAGTAGATGGTCATGAAGATGGTGTTCATGCGGCTGGTGGCTTCGGGGCAGAGTTTCATGACGGAACTTTGATTACCCAGCTGGATAAATTGCATGCCGATATCGATGAGGATGATGCCTGCGATGATTGCGGCGTAGCTGTTGCTTCCGAAGTAGAAGGTGGCCCAGGCGGCGGCCATGAGGAAGTTTCCTGCGTTGCAGAATTTTTCTACGCCGAAGCGTTTGATGTACTTGCCGATGCGAGATGCGGTCAGGGCGCCGGCGATTCCGCAGAGTCCGAGAAGTCCGACTGTTTTACTGTCCTGGAAGAAGGGCGCTTGCTTCATACGGAAGGCGAGGCATGCCCACAGCGCCAAAAAGGAGCCGAAGGCGAATCCCGAGCGGATGCTGTAGATTCGTGCCTGGGAGAACCGCACAAAAAGTTCCCCGATGGATTTCAGCATGCTGAAAAATGTGCCGCGGTAAGTGGTGGGCACGCCCGGCAGAACTTTAAAAACGATGGCGGTGGAGGCGAGCATCATCATGGCGGCAATGAGGAACATGGAGCGCCAGCCAAGCCATTCGCCCACAAGGCCGCTGCATACGCGGGAGGCGAGAATTCCTGTAAGGAGGCCGCTTAAGACCATGCCGGTTTTCAGTTCCTTTTCGTCGGGCCTTGAAAATAGGGAAACCATGGGCATAAAGATTTGCGGCGTCACGGAGCAGATGCCAGTAACGAAGGATCCTGCCAGAAGCATCACGGCGTTTGTAGAAAAGTAGATGGAGATAAGCCCGAAAATCAGCAGGGTGAAATTCACAAGCACGATGCGGCGGCGGTCAATCATGTCGCCTAGCGGCACGATAAAAAGCAGGCCCAGGGCGTAACCCACCTGTGTGAGCACCGGCATGAGATTCACGTAGAATTCCGAAATCCCCATGTCCATGCGGATCATGTTCAGCAGGGGCTGGCAGTAATAAATGTTCGCCACCGAAATGCCTGCCATAATGGCGAGCATCAGCGTGAGGGAACGGGGAATTCCTGCGTGTGGCTTAAGGGTGAACATCGAAAAACGAGAGCATCGCGGATTTTTGGAAGCGAGTTAAGGACAGCGCACCAGCACTTTTTTCTTTTGCAAGAAGTCAATGCATTCTTCGGCGGTGGCCTTGTTTGAATCGAAGAGGAAAATGCGGCCGCCGTTGGGGTCGCCCATTTCCTTCAGCTTCATGATGCGGACGTAACCAAGTTCCAGGCTGCCTACGTAGCCGGTGACGTAATCGGGATCGTCGCTGATGCAAAGTTCTGCAACGATGCCGGGAGCGTTCGCCACCTTGGTTGCAAGGACGATGGCTTCGTTAAAATGATTCTTGTTTGCTCTGGGGGCGGCTCCGATTTCGCGGGCATCTACTGTGTTGGATTTTAGAGCATCCATGTAGGTGGCGCGCACACCGCGTTCCAGGTTTGGTTCCAGGCGGTTGCCGGTGCGGATGTCGTATAGCATGGCCCCGCGCATAGGGAAGGTGGCGCGGAGAAGTTCCGGGAGCTGCTGGCGGAAGTCGGCGAGGAATGCTAGATTCTTCGCTTCGCTCAGAATGACACTATTGTTGTGTGCTGCCTTGGCGACGGATTTTTCCACCAGCTCGAATGCTTTATCAAGGCCTTCCTGCCAGGTGTCTACATCGACGCGGGTCACGGGAAGTGCGTCCAGAATCTGGATTTCTTCTTCGGGAACTTTCTCGATCTTGATGTTGATTTTGTCGGGATCGCCCTTGGGGTGGTTCATGGCGCGGCGCACCATGGCCTGGCAAACTTCTTCTACAGCGTCACGAGTAACGATGCGTTCTGCACCGGAAATATGCTGCTCGCGGGTGGGGCGACTTCCGTCTGCAAGAACTTCGGCGGTTTCGTCCTTGACCTCCTCAGAGGCGCGCATTTTTAAGCTGTAGTAGTCCATAATTTTTCCAAGTTGAAATTTAGAAAAATATGGCTGGTTGAATTTTGTGCGATGCTATTTTTTGAAAATAGATGTAATCGCCAAGGTGTCTTTGGTGTCATCCTGAGAAATAATCAAATTCCAGGTGATTGTGGTATCATTTTCTGGATGGAATCCGTTACTAAACGCGTAAATTTTAGGAGTTGGGACGCTTATGGGATAGTGATTTATGGGAAAAGAAGTTGTTATACCTATGATAGGTAGTGGATTAGCGAACGCAGATTTTGGTAGCCCTTCAAAGGTCAAGGTTCCATAAACTTGAACATTGAGAGTAGTGTCTGCAGGAATTTCTTTGAACTTTTCTCGAATGGCGCTAGTGTCTGCTTTCGGAGCTTCGGCTTTATAGGGAATCACGTTCGTTGCTAAAGCGTTTTCGCCATAGTTAACGAAAATGGTATCTCGATGAATGATGTTCGTGTGGATTGTTTTTGTGGTATATGTGGTGTCGTAAAGAATTTCTTGGTCGTAGCAAATCTTTGGACAGGTGTCACATGTGTCAATGGGAGTTAATTGATAGATATGAATTAATGGATGGTCAAAGGGAATGGATTGAGGGTTAAGATCGGGAAGTGGTGTGATGATTAATCCAGATGAATTGCAGGAAGTAACCTTATCTCCATCAAAATAACATTTGGTGGAAACTGTGTCTGCTGTCAAAGTGTCCAATGTTCCAAGGGAATCTTTCTCGTACACGAAGCTGATGTATTGCAGACTGGTTTCGGTAGTGTCGTTCACGGAGTCTGTATAGATGGTAATTTTTGTTCGGACTGTATCCACAAGGGTGAAATCGCAAGGCCTAGAAGACCAATCCACTTGGTCGTTTGATGATGGATTGTTGTCGCCACAGGCTATCAAACCTGCAATAAGTGCAAGTATTCCGATGAAAGTGAATTTTTGTTTGTAACCCATATTCATTCCTCCTAATTTAAATATAAATTCATTTTAGAAGGAAAGTACGGAAATGAAATAAGTCACAAAAGTCCGTGCAGTAAATCACGAACTTTTACTTTTACATTTCTTTTACAAGATGCCCCTTTACAGACTTCACGCTTTTGTTATGTTACATCCCGAGCATTACGAAACCTCCAGAGAATTTGAGTTTTCAAATTCTTTTTTTATTTCTGGAGGTAATATGCAAAAAAAGAATGAAATGCCAAAGATTGCATCCCTGCTGGCCGATTGCGCTTTCAAGTATGTATTCACCCGCGACGATTCCCGTTCCCGAGAAAATTTGCGGCAGCTCATGTCTACACTCATTGGGAAAGAGTTGCAAAAGGCAGAACCGCTGACAAATGAAGTAAGCGCCTCGAGTCAACCGCAAACAGAAAAGTCTTCCCGCTTTGATGTGCGTGTGGTGATGGACGACGGCGACGAGGCCGATGTTGAAGTTCAGCTTTGGACCGAAAAGGACGATTATGCCAAGCGACTTTCTTATTATGGAGCACGGTTGTATGCATCCCAGGCAATCAAGGGCGCGATGTATAAGGACCTTAAAAAGTGCTATCAGATTATCATTTCTAAGGAGTGTATTTTCCCGAACACATCATGGCTTTTGAACTTGGACATTTCTGCCCAGGAAAATCGCTTGTTCAAGTTTGACACCATGCATTGGAGCGTTATCCAGTTGAATTATATTGAACAGGCAGTTCGCGAAAATGTTGGGCGAGGCAACAAGTACTTGCAAAATCTGCTGGATTTGTGTAAATTTATTGAAGAACCTGCAAGGATTGAACCTTTCGAAAACGTGTACGAGGACCTTATGGCTTTTAGCGCAGACCGCATCGAAGCTTACTACAAGGAAATGGAAGAACGTCGCAAGCTCGACGCTATTTCTACTCGTAAGTACACCGAAGAGCTTATTGCCGAACAGCGAAAAGAGATTGAAGCGAATAAGCAGGAAATCGAAGCGCAAAGACTGCGTGCGGAAAGAGCGGAACAGCTCCTTCGTGAACACGGCTTGCTGTAATCAAAATCTATTCATGAAATTCGTCATCACTGACAGGGCCGGGTTCACACTGGCCTATCAGTTTGATGGCTTCGCAAATCTGGTCGATTTCTGCATCGCTTGTAATGAGCGGCGGCATGGTATAGACGTAGTTGCAGAAGGGGCGGAGCCACACGCCGGTTTCGCGAATGACTTTTAAGATGTCTTCGCTGGTGGGGATGGCCTTCAGTTCCAGGCAACCGATGGCTCCGAGAACGCGGACGTCTGCGGCGTTTTCCAGATTGCGGAGAGGTTCCAGGTTGGCGCGAAGGCGGCTTTCGATTCGGGCGACGTTCTTTGCGTAATCGCGGCTTTCAAAAAGATTCAGGCTTGCGATGCCTGCCGCACAGGCTAACGGGTTTGCCATGTAGGTAGGCCCGTGCATGAAGGCGGAAATCTTGCTGTTGGTAATTGTGTCGGCCACCATTTCAGATGCGACGCAGGCTGCCATAGTGATGTGGCCGCCGGTAAGAGCCTTGCCGATGGTCATGATGTCCGGCAGGACGGATTCGCCGTTTTCAAGCTTGGCGTGGTCCATGCCCCACTTGGGGCCGGTGCGGTAAAAACCTGCGGCGATTTCGTCAAAGATCAGCAATATGCCTTTTTCGTCGCACAGTTTGCGCAGTCTCTTTAAGTAGCCTGCGTTATAAAGCCACATGCCGTTACCGCCCTGAAAGACGGGTTCGCAAATGACCGCTGCAATTTCTTTTTCGTGTTCGTTCACCACCGCTTCCATGGAGGCGAAGTCTGCGTCATTCCAAGGTTCGTCGGCGCGGCAGTTGGGGCGTTCTGCAAAGTAGTGGTGGGGCATGATGCCGCGGAACAGCGTGTGCATTCCGTCTGGGTCGCTTAAGGCCATTGCGCCTGCGGTGTCTCCGTGATAGCCGCCTTTTAAAGCGACCAGCTTGCAGCGTTCGGGTCTGCCCAAAGCATATTGATATTGCACGGCCATCTTGGCGGCGCATTCCACGGCGATGCTTCCGGAGTCTGCATAGAAAATCTTGTTCAAGCCCTTGGGCAAGAACTTCACCAGCTTTTCGCCCAGTTCAATGGCGGGTTCGTGAGTGAAGCCGCCGAACATCACGTGGCTCAGCTTTTCGCTTTGCTTGCGGATGGCTTCAGTAATTTCTGGGCAGTTGTGACCATGTGCTACGCACCACCAGCTGGAAACGGCATCGATCAGGTTCAATCCATCGGCGGTTTCAATGCGGGTGCCTTGTGCAGACTTTGCCAAAAAACGCGCAGGCGTGTTCTTTAACGCTGCGTAAGGGTGCCACAAATGTTCTGCATCAAATGCCAGGAGTGAATCAAGATTTTTCATGGCCGCAAATTTAGAAAATTACTGGTCAACGGGTTCTTTATCAAACTATGTACGACAATGATTTTTTTACATGTGATTGTTTTAAATTTTCAAACATTCATCTTTCGTGATTTATCAATCATAAAAATTGATTGTATTAAAAAAACATATAATTTTCAGAAATATAAAGTATTAGTCAAGAAAACTTTGACATTCTACATTGTGGCCCGAACAAAAAAAAAACATAGGAGTTCACAATGATGAAAATTCTTCCCTTCTTGGCAATTGCCGCAACCTTCGTCCTTACCGCCTGCGAAGACTTCCACAAATGCAAATTCAGCGATGATCAAACATCCTTGAAATGTAGCGAGAATGTCTATAAGGTCGTAAATGCCAATGGAAAAAAGTGGTTTGCACAGAACGCCAATTTCTACACGGATTTCAGCTACTGCTATGGCGATGATTTCAAGATGTGTTTTGACTATGGTCGCCTTTATACTTGGGCTGCCGCAAAGAAGGCTTGTCCTCTTGGCTGGCATGTTCCTACAAAAGCTGAGTATGAATCTCTGATTGCGTCCGGTGAATTTGCAAAGCTGAATGTGGTTAACGCAGGCTTCCGTTACCATGAAGACAACTATGTGGATCGCGACAAGTCGGCTCGCATTTGGATTGATGACGAGTACGATGCGGTTCGCGCCTATATGCTGAACATCAGTGATAATGGCATCATTACCGTGGAACACTTCAACAAGGATATTGCAGCTTCTGTCCGCTGCATCGAAGACTAGTTTTTGTAGAGGGCATTTCCATGGGAATTGATATTGACATCACTAGCGTTTCCTCTGGAAATGCAACCGTTCTTATAGGCGTCTGTTTTGTAATCGTTCTTTTCCTGATTGTTTATGAAACTTTTTTCACGAAAAAAGGGAAAGGGACGAACGCTTCGTCGCTTTCTGAAATTCTTGAGCAACAGGAAAATCCAGATTTCATTATTTGCAAAATGATTGCGGAGTTTGCGGCGACGCTGGCTGCTTGCGGCGCGACCAGTATGCAGGTTTTGTCCAGCGTGGCGTACCTTTCGACCCACTTTGGAATTCATGCCGAAGTGACTGGCTTGCCGCAGCATATTCTCCTTTGCGCTGTAGATGATAAACGACAGAAAACTTATACCATCAACCAGAAAATCAAGGAGAATCCCCTTGACTTTGACAGGATTATTTTGCTGAATCATCTTGCCAAGGAAACGGTGACAGAAAATTATTCTCCCGAAATTTTCTATGAAAAGTTCCAGAAGATTCTTGCGGTAAAAAGGCTGCCTCCAAATCTTGTCCTTGTGCTGACGAGCCTTGCCAACGCTTCGTTCTGCAGGCTGTTCAACGGGGACTTTATTTCCATGGCCATTGTGGCTACGGCGACTGCCTGCGGATTTTACTTGCGAAGAACTTTGTGCTCGCGGTTCAAGCTGGATTTTAGAATGGGTACGATTTTTGCAGCTACCGTTTCTACGGTCATTGGTACCAGCGGCTATGTTTTTCAGATTGGAGAAACGCCCAATGTGGCACTTGCTACAAGTATCCTTTACCTGGTTCCGGGAATCCCGTATATTAACTCGCTTAGCAACCTGCTGAATGGAATGTTCCTGGGTTGCATTAGCCAATTTTTTAAGGGCGCCATTCTAACTATCTGCCTATCGCTAGGTTTTTGCGTAGGCCTTGTTCTAACCAACCTTCATTTCTTCTAATATGTTACTGACATTACTTCAAGACGGATTTTTCGCTTCCATTGCAGCCGTCGGATTTGGAAGCATCAGCAATGTGCCTAAACGGATTTTCGCAGGTTGCGGCCTTGTGGCGGCCATTGGCCACGTCACCCGATTTGTGTTGATGAACCTTTGCGGCTTTCACATTATATGGGCGAGTCTCGTAGCGGGTTTCTCCATCGGGATGTTTGCAGTCCTTTTGCGAAAAGTCTGGAAGTGCCCCTGCGAATCCTTGGCATTCCCGGCGCTACTTCCCATGATTCCCGGTATGTATGCCTATCGTTCCGTGCAGTCCCTGATTCTTTGTTTCAAGACTCCAAGCGACGGTTTGTTTGACCATTACATACACATATTCTTCTACAACTTTATGGTATGCTTCTTGGCGATTTTGCTGATGGTCTTTGGCGTTACTTTCGTTATACACTTGCAAAAGAAAAGATCCTTTGAAATCAAGTGGAATCGATTCTTTCATAAAGGCGTATAGCAAAAACCTATCGCAAACTCTAAAAATTAAGTATTGGACAAAGCGATAGTTCCCATCTATATTTGGTGACGTCTAAGAAATAACTCTTAGTTGAATACTGTCTTTGATGACAGCGTGGCGGCGAAGGTTTGCGCCTAGTGCTCTCCTTTAGCCCTGCGACAACATGAAAAGGAAAAATACGATGTCAAATACGCACCATTTTGATGTGGTGGGCAGTTTTCTGCGCCCCGCAAATTTGAAGAACGCCAAGGCTGAATTGGAAGCCGGCAAGATTACTGAACTTCAGTACAAGACTATTAAGCAAAATGCCATTCGCGAACTGGTAGAAAAGCAGAAGAAGGCTGGACTCCATTACATTACCGATGGCGAATACAATCGCAAATTTTGGCATCTGGATTTTTTCTGGGGCTTTGACGGTGTCACCCATCAGAAAGATGGCGGTGGCGTTCAGTTCGCTGGCGAAGTGGCTGACCTTGAAGCTACTTATTTGGTAGGCAAGATTCGCGTAAGGCCTCATCCCTTTGTAGAAGATTTTAAGTTCGTGAAGTCTCTTGAAAGTGACGGTCATGAAGCCAAGCAGACCATTCCTGCTCCTGCTCAACTTTTCCAGCAGCTTATCGTTCCACAGAACATCGAAACGACCCGCAAGTTCTACGCCACAAACGATGAACTGATTGAAGATATTGCCTACGCCTACCGCGGCGTAATCCGTCAGCTTTATGACGCTGGTTGCAGAACTATCCAGTTCGATGACTGTACCTGGGGTGCTATCGTTGGCGATGCTGCTGCACAGCGCTACAAGTCTCTGGGCCTGAGCCTTGACGTGGTGAAAAATCAGCTGCTTCATGTGAACAACCTGGCCATCGAAGGCAAGCCTGCGGACTTGCAGATCAATACCCACATTTGTCGTGGCAACTATCACTCCACCTATTTCACCAGTGGCCCCTATGATTCCGTGGCGGACTACGTTTTCGCCCGCGAAAATGTGAACACGCTTTATCTGGAATACGATGACGAACGCTCCGGTGGTTTTGAGCCCTTGTCAAAGGTAAGCGCCGACAAGGTTGTGGTTCTTGGCCTGATTACTTCCAAGTCACCCAAACTGGAAGACAAGGCGACAGTTATCGCCCGCATCAAGGAAGCCGCAAAGTACATTCCGCTGGATCGTCTGTCTCTTAGCCCCCAGTGCGGTTTTGCCTCTTGCGAAGTGGGCAACAAGTTGACGGTGGAAGAACAGTGGGCAAAGATCGCCTTGATTAAGGAAATCGCCGACGAAGTCTGGGGATAATAAGAGTTTGGGGAGCACCGTTCCGCCGCGCTGAATGACAAAATCCAACTCGCCAAGTTTTTTATTGTTAAAATAATATAGTTCGTAACTTCTTAAGCCAAATAAAGCTGTTCTCGTAACGGGAGAACTTCATATTTTCATTGAGGTTCTTTAGAATAAATCGTTTGTTCTGGGCGTTCCCCCGGCTCCCGGGACACGCGCAACAGAACCGCCGCCGGGGTCGGGCTGTCGCGTTATCACGGCAAGGTCGCTTCGCCAAGGTCCCTGAGCATGTCGAAGGGCCGAAGCGCCCCTGCCGTGTCCGTTCAGCCTCGCGCTCCAGGCAACATCACAAGCCAAGCGCCGCGCGAGTCCGAACCGTGGCCGGCTTCCATCCCTAACGCGAATGCAGGATGCAAGATGTTCTATATGCCTCGGGGTGAGGCGTATGGGAAATTTAGCAATTCTGTTTAATAAAATTTACATTCGGGGGGGGTAAAGGCGTTATAGGAATCTAAATTTAAGGGGAATATATTCGGAGTTTTTTATGAAGAAATATCTGTTCCGTGTCATTCTGAGCGCAGCGAAGAATCTAGCATTAATGGGTCTCGTCGTTGGATTTTTTGCCTGCGGCGACGACTCCAACTCCACCAGCGCGTCTGGCGAAAACAGCGCACTAAGTTCCGCTGTTGAGGACGAAGAATCCTCCTCCAGCATCAACGGCGACTCTTCCTCTTCTGTCATTCCGGGTTCCTCTTCAAGTGTTATCCTGAGCGACAGCGAAGGATCTAGCAGTTCTTCTAGCGCAAAAGTCGATGGAAAGTCAAGTTCATCTTCTAAAAGGGACGATATTTCGTCAAGTAGTAGTTCTCAGGCATATCGTAGGTGTCAAGAAGGAACGCTAGATACCTTATATGAAGAAACTCGCACTGTTTATAAGCATTGTGAAAATGATATGTGGCGGACGGATTCAATAGTTAAGATTGTAATAGAACAGCCCAAGGTTTACCCGAATATGGATAGCGTATTTGGGTCGGAGTTTAAAGCATACGGCACTTATGAAGATTTGCGTGATAACCATGTTTACAGAACTACCAAATACTATGAAAAGTTCAAGCAGAATGGTGGAACTGTAATAGACAGTTTTACCGTAATGGCTCAGAACCTGAATTACGCAGAAATAATGATTGACAGCACAACGAAGGTCTTTGACGACAACAAGGTCGAAAAACGCTGCTACAAGGATGACCCCTGGTATTGCGACAACTACTTTGGAGCGCTTTATACTTGGAGCGAGGCTATGGGACTCCCCAAGGTGTGTGACAGCGTGGGTGTTGCGGAAAACCCCAAGTGTGAAATTGACCTTAGCAAAAAGGTTCAGGGGGTATGCCCTACGGGTTGGCATGTGATGACGGAAACCGAATGGAAGCACTTTGCCTACACAAACGGATTAAATATGAGTTATTCTCTACTATCTCATGCAGTATGGGAAAAGAAGGTAGGAAATAATCCTTATGGAATGTCTGTTCTGCCAGAAGGCGATGAATACCCTTATAATAAAGGGGCCAGTTTTTGGATTCCCTACGAAAAGTCTGAGAGTAATGGCGGAGTAGTTGATTTGGCCATTGATTATTTCAAAGTAAGTTCGGCAAGAAAGTATGGTTTTATGAGTGTTCGTTGCGTACTAGATGATGGCGATACATTTTTAAAGTAAGAATTGAAAAAATAATGGAGTAAAAGCATGACATCCAAGAACAGAAACAACAGTAATCAAAACAATTATAAAATTGAACCTCTTGAATCCCGCCTGATGATGGATGGAAATCTTAGCATTAAAAAAAGCCCAAGCCGCGTCTAAAAAAACAGCAAGGAAAATTTGCTCGTGATGACTGCAAAATCGGCATCCTTCAACACCGCAAGATTTGCACAGACACATTTAACAGAGTTTTAACATGAACACATTCAAAAAAATCACACTCACCAGCGCGGTCGCTTTTGCGCTGTTCACCTTTAACGCCTGCGGCGATGACTCGGGCTCCACCAGCGCTTCTGGTGAAAACAGTGCACTGAGTTCCGCAGTTGAGGATGATGAATCATCCTCCAGCATCAACGGCGACACTTCTTCTTCTGTCACTCCGGGTTCTTCTT
>DCGZ01000099.1 GCA_002314675.1 Fibrobacter sp. UBA1765
AGAAGGAAGTGGATGCACGCTTTGCATTCTATGAAGCAATGAGCAAAGATACAGAAGGCTTAATCAGTCTTTAATCTTAAAGCCGATTAGCTTGAAAAACGGTTCCCGTTCGAAAGAGCGGGGCCGTTTTTTATTGAAACTGTTTGCATTTTAGAAGCGTGCATCCACTGCCAAGCGTAGGAGGCTGCCTTTAAGCAGCCTTCGTAGCGCGGAGCATTCAACTTTATGTTGAATGCGGAGTCTCGTACCGATGCACGCTTTGCATTCTACACAGCAATGTCCCTGGACACTGAAGGTTTGATCAGTCTGTAATCGGTTAACGCGTCATCCTGAGCGACCGATGGTCGCGAAGGATCCAGACCTGAAGTAATAAAGATGAGAGTCGAAGAAATTTCGGCTCTCGTCTTTTTTTATAAAGGGGGAAGTCTCCCCCACGCTCCAGCCCCGCACCCGCAACGCCCGGGCTTACCGCATAATTGACAAGGGAAAATAGTAGAAAAAGCCATCAATAGAGCAAATGAAATTGGTAAGGCAATTCAAAGTAATTATACCGTACATTCAAAAAGTTATCAAGTGAAATCTTGGAACGGCTCGCCAACAGAATTTCTTTGCGAAATAGATTAGTTTTTTTCAAAATTAAAGACGAATGAAGATTTTCTTCACTCGTCTTTATTATACTGATTCAATTTTATTCTATTTGTGAGAATTCCACCAAGTGGGATTTGTTATGTATCGTTCGAGCAAATCGTAACGTCTGAATGCAGTCGCAATGGTTCTTCCATCCAGTTCGTTAATTGCTTCTTTCTGAAAATACTCGCTGAGCATTTCGTAGAGAAGAGTTTCACCGAGTGTAATTAAATTTTGTTTATTCTCATCAAAGAACGAAAGTATGTCGTAAAAATTTTTATGGTCAATATTCTTGTATTCAATCTGTTTCTGTTCTAGAAGCAATTTACCCACAATGTTAGACATAAAGTGTGTTTCAAAAGGTCTAATCGCATCACGATTTGGTTCGCCGGAATGATGTTTCCTTACCGCATCACAATATCTGAAAATTTGCACAGCGACAATCATCTGAGCGGCATTTACATTGCCAAAAATTTCATTAAAATAGCTACCAAAAAGGTCGTTCTTTCTATACCTTGCTATATGAGGTTTGTTACGCCATACAGAAAGAATGGATTCCGCCGCGACCGTTGACGGAATTGCGTTTATCGCAGTACTATAATCACGCTTGCGTCTGTATGTGAATCCTAATTCGGCAGCCCCTTTTTCTAACAAGGTTTGCTTTTCATCGTTGGCTTTTAAATCCCTAAGATCAACAGGGTTTTGACTGTTGGTGGCGTAAGTAATATCTCTTATCGTCTGTTCGTCATCGCTAAGTTCGTAGATTCGAACGAGTACAAAGATCTGGGAAAAATCCAATGCTGGATTTTCCTTTATCGTTTGGTATATCGTTTTACAGGTCTGGCCACCATTGATTATTTGCAACGAATCGAGTTTGACAATCCAGTTGGATTGCTGCAATCCGTTATATGCAAATTTTTCGCAGACCAGGGTCAACCCATTGTTGTAAAAAAAGAAATTCTGCTTCTTTTGGGCATCAAGAAGCGTCTCTACAATTCCGTTGTTGACAGCATTCTTTCCCAAGTATCGACGAATGTTCTTTTCTAAGAGAGAGTCGCCATATTGTTCAAAAAGAGCAAAAACCTCTGTTACGGGAACCTTCCCGAGAATAACCCGTTTGTAATTAAAGTTTTCTTGGATTGCCGCACCAGACAAGGTTAGTTGCGTATTTATTTTTTTAGGGCTTGTTACGTATTTAACAATGTCTGTATGGTTGTAGTGAACGAATTTTACTTGGGGTTGATTGCCAAAGGTGTTCTTGATGTAGCTATCGCCAGTTTCATCCCATTTCAAGCCGTTGTTTAGCATGACAAAGGTCACGTATGGAATATGACCTTCAAGAATGAGAGAGCGGATTTCATTGACTTTTGTTTGACTTTGCTCGTTTAAGACCATGTGCGCGGAAGGATCAAAAACGCACTTCACTGTGTTTACAGCCTTTTCAACTGCATTTGCGGGAAAGTTTGTATCACTATCCAAATTTCGGGTATACTTGGATTGGAAAAGAATGACGTTAAGCTGCATATCCGCACCATCAACAATATAGGCTGCGTCAAAACCGCCATCATTCCGCCCTTCCGTAATGTATTGTAGCGTGTCAGGAATGTCAAGATCCAAATACGCGGACACGCCCAACATGAGAAACGCCTTGGAAATGTTCTTTTCCTCGGATTCCGTAAAAATACTTGGGTTCTCTTTGATAAGCCCAAGAATTCGTTGATCCACAATTTGCTTGGCAATGTCCATTATTAATGTTTCCTTAACTATTTATAAAATAAACTATTTTACGATTAATGTCAACACCTCGACATCGCTATATAATGCCAAAAGAAGACCGTTGGACCGGTAGAGGTGGTATGATTTAACACCAAGAGGGGCCTACTTTTGTAAAAATGGCTTTGTCCGTGAGCAAAGGCGCTTATATTTTTGTTGTAGCCATTTTGTTCATGTGCGAAAGCACTTGAACATTTGTAGAAGCACTTTTGCTCGTATGCAAAGGTGCTTGAACTTTTGTAGAAGCGGTTTTGTTCAGGAACAAAGCCGCGAAAACATTTGTAGGAGCACTTTCGCTCCTTTTATAAAGCGGTTTTAACAAACAAAGTATGCTTTTACAAAAACAAGACAAATGTGCTACGAACTTGTACAAAACTGACGCAACTGGCGTTGCAACCAGCACATCTAACTTTGTGAAAGGCGCATAGAAAGCCTTTCGCTAAACTGAAACCGACAACATTCAAAACGAGGATAGCATCATGATGAAGATCAACACCATCTGCTACAACAGACTCCGCAACGATGAATTCCTGGGCCTCCACCAGAACATCGTTGAACTGACAGCAAGCATCACCGGCGAAGAAATCCGCCCGTCCATCGAAGCCTACCGCAAGGCCGTAACCGAATATGCGAACCTCATTGAAGTAAGTGTGGACGAATCTGCCGCAAGTATCGTGAGCCGCCTTGACAAGGAACGCAACGCCGCATACGCCGCCAGCCGGAACTTTGCCAAGAGCCTCAAGTCCCTTGCAGACAAGGATGTCGTCGCCACCGGAGAAAGACTCCGCAAGATCTTTATCGAAAATGCGGATCCCTTCTACCTCAATCAGGACCAGTCCACAGGTGTCATCACGAACATCGTCAACAGCCTCAAGGCCATTGGCGATGCGAAACTGGAAGTCTGCGGATTCAAACCCTGGCTCGAAAACCTTGAAAAGAAGAACAACGACTACCTGGCAGCCGTGCAGACCCGCAACAAGGAACTCGCCGCCAAGGAAAACGGACTCACCAAGGTTTATCGTGAACGGTGCCTGGATGCATTCGGTATCGTGGCGACGCTTGCCATCGGCAAGGCGACCCTAGAAAGCGATGAAGGCTGCACGCAGTTTATCAAGGCCGTGAACAGCCACATCGAACTGAAGAAGGCCCACCTGAAACTTCGCAAGGGAAAAGGCAAGATTACCGTGACTCCAGAAACACCCGAAACGGCAGTAATCGAAATCCCCACCGAAACGAAGGACGAGGAAAATGCCGCATAGCAATCAAATACAAAACATAAACAACGAATCTCCAGCCTGATTGGATATCAGACAGGATTTTTTTTTGCTTAAAATTAGGGCGTTTTGTCGAAAACGGTTAAATTTTGAAAAAAAAGACAACCAGCTCTATAAATTGCAACATTTCCGTAAATTTTCGGTAAGATTTTTTTTCCGTTGTTCACAAAATTGATTATATTATTTTTGTAAAGTAGTGTAAAATTTTCGCTAGAAAAGGAGTCCCTATGTCTCAAGACCCCAACCTTTGGTTTGTTCGCGGCACGATTCACAATGCAGACGGAACCGTGTTCCACAATCAAGGCCGCATATTGGCATACCACATGTTTCCGCAAAGGGGTTGGCAATGGATTGCTGAATCGGACATAAACGCCCGCACGGGCGCCTTTGAACTTGTCTTTCACAAAGATCGTTTTCAAGAACCTGGATCGCCTGAAGTAGATTGCCCTACGCTGCAAATCCGTGTGACCGATTACGAATATAATCCCTTGTGGATGTCTGATATTTACACTGCACCGCCGAACGAACAGTTCTTTGCTATAATAAACGC
>DCGZ01000066.1 GCA_002314675.1 Fibrobacter sp. UBA1765
ATGACATGTTTAAGTTTCACAGGCAAAGACATTTTGTGGGTTCACTTGCAAAGACGTCAATGGCATGTTTAGGATTCGCTTGCAGTAGCACCGGCATTTTCATTGTTCAAAGGCTTAGGCTTTGTGACGTTCTTTTTTACCTTGTTGTTGTACTTGGCGGCAGTTTCTTCATCATCTGGCCCAATAAAGAACTTGGGGCGAATGCGGCCCGGTTCAAAATAGCAAAGCGATTGAATTACGCCATCTTCATCGGCAACAAACAGCAAGCGGTCTTCGCCAAGTTCAACAGGGCAAGTCTTGTACGGGAGCCAGTTGCCGTTCCGAACAATTGCAATCTGGTCAGCCGGGAGCCTTAAAACAGGGTATGGCAGAATCTTGTCGGCAGAAAGTATAGAGCCTACGGTAAGGTCTTCGGCCTTGAACGCATCTTCTACACGAACCTTGCCAATCGCCATGCGGCGGATTCCAGAAACAACGCCAAGAGTTCCGAGCGCCTTGCCCAAGTCCCGGCAAAGGGAGCGAATATAGGTTCCCTTGCTACAATGACATTCCATGGCAAAACTTGCAAACGGCTTCCCAGAACAGTTTTCAGGAGCTTCGGCAGGGCCAAGCAGCTTCAAAGAAAAAATCTTGACATCACGGGCAGGGAGCGTTACCTCGCGGCCCCGTTCCATAAGGTCAGAAGCGCGATGCCCGTTAATCTTTATGGCACTGTAATCTGGCGGAACCTGCTTGATATCGCCAATGAAATTTGGAATCACGCGCTCGACATCTTCGGCAGTAATGTTTACAGCCTCGGCCTGTTCCTTGAGCACTCCATCCCATTCGAGCGTATCCGTGCCAAAACCCAAATGCAAATTGAACGTATAAAGCTTCGATTCAGCCTCTACAAACGGCAATAGCCGCGTGGCACGTTCCACGGCGGCTATAATCAAGCCCGAAGCACGCAGGTCAAGTGTGCCGGCATGGCCAATACGGCGTGTCCCAAAAAGACGCTTTAACGGAAAAAGCGACTTAAAGGACGTATCGCCGAGAGGCTTGTCCAACAACACAAAACCAGGGGCAGCCAAGCAAGAACCTCTTAATCCAAGTCACCCTTGGCACGGAGTTCCGCAAGGATCGAATCGATGCGAATCGCGTGTTCAAGGTTTGCGTCTTCGACAAAGTTGAGTTCCGGAACCTTGTAAATTTTTAAAGCCTTACCCAAATGTTTACGGATAAAACCTGCAGAATTACGAAGGCCAATGAGCGTATCGTTTTTTTCCTTATCAGAACCCATCACAGAGACAAAGACCTTGGCATAGCTCAAGTCTTCTGTAATGTCTACGCGATGGATTGTTGTAAGGGAGCTGATGCGCACATCTTTCAGCCCCTTCTGGAGAAGGGAACTGATTTCTTCCTTGAACTGTACGCCAAGGCGTTCTGTGCGACGACCCATTAGGACTCCTTCTCGCTAGCGTGTTCAGCAGCCTTCTTTTCTTCGGCTTCTTCACGGGCAACGTCGGCAAGAGTTCTCTTGACCTTGACTTCCTTGAAGAATACGAGGGAGTCGCCTTCTTCAATGTTTTCGTAACCCTTGAGGCCGATACCGCATTCAAAGCCACGAGCAACGCTCTTGACATCGTCCTTTACGCGCTTAAGCGACTGAACAACGGTAGAACCAAGTTCCACGCCCTTGCGGTAAACACGTACATGGCTTTCGCGGTCCACGGTACCGTCTGTAACCATACAGCCAGCAATGAGACCGACCTTTGGAATCTTGAAGACCTGGCGGATTTCTGCTTCGCCGACGATTTCTTCGCGGAGTGTCGGAGCGAGCAAGCCTTCCACAACGTTCTGGATATCTTCAATGCAGTCGTAAATCACGCGATAGGTGCGGATTTCGATACCATCCTTGGCAGCCATTTCGCGAACGGCGATACTTGGCACAAGGTGGAACGCAATGATGACAGCCTTTGCGGTAGTTGCAAAGAGCACGTCGGAATCGGTAATTGCACCGACGCCCTTGCGCATAATGTTGACCTTGACTTCCTTGTTGGAAAGCTTTTCGAGGGATGCTGCAAGAGCTTCTGCAGAACCACCCACGTCGGCCTTGACGATAAGGTTGAGTTCGGAGAGCTTGCCATCCTTGCGGGCATTGAAGGTATCTTCCAAGGAGATTGTCTGACGTGCGCGAAGGTCGCGTTCACGGGCAGCCATGCGGCGCTTGGAAGCGATTTCACGTGCAGTCTTATCGTCTTCTACAACGATCAAGTCGTCACCAGCCTGCGGAGTACCGTCAAAGCCGAGAACCTGGCAAGGAGTAGAAGGAGGAGCAACCTTGATCTGTTCGCCACGTTCGTTCATCATGGCACGGACACGACCGGAATAGACACCGCAAACAAACGGGTCACCAATGTGGAGAGTACCGTTCTGCACAAGGATCGTTGCCATGGAACCCTTACCAGCGTCGAGCTTGGATTCAACAACGGCACCCTTGGCGCGAGTATCCGGGTTAGCCTTCAATTCAAGAATTTCTGTTTCGAGGGCAAGCGTTTCGAGAAGTTCGTTCATGCCCTGGCCAGAGCGTGCGGAAACTTCGATACAGCTGGTGTCACCACCCCACTGTTCTACTTCAACGCCACGTTCAGCGAGCTGAGCACGAATCTTGTCCGGGTTTGCAGTCGGCAAGTCGATCTTTGTGATTGCAACTACAAGAGGAACCTTTTCACGCTTTGCAAGTTCAATGGATTCCACTGTCTGCGGCATGACCATGGAGTCAGCTGCGACTACAAGCACGATAACGTCAGTAACCTGGGAACCACGGGCACGCATTGCGCTAAATGCTTCGTGACCCGGAGTATCGAGGAACGTTACCTTGCCCTGAGCGGTCTGAACTTCGTAAGCACCGATGTGCTGGGTAATACCACCGGATTCGCCAGCCACAACGTGAGTCTTACGGATCCAGTCAAGAAGCGATGTTTTACCGTGGTCAACGTGGCCCATGACGGTAACCACAGGAGAACGCGGCTGAAGATTTTCCTGAACATCTTCTTCAACACCGAGAGCTTCTTCTACATATTCTTCCATCAATTCTGCTTCGTAGCCAAATTCATCGGCAAGGAGCTGGATGGTTTCAAAGTCGAGACGGGCGTTGATTGTTACCATCATGCCCATTTCCATGCACTTCGCAATCACGCGAGCTGGCATGGTATTCATGAGGCCAGCAAGTTCACCGACAGTGATAAAGTCGGAGGTCTTGAGAACCTTGCGTTCTTCACCGGCTTCGGCGTTGCTGTGATCCTTATGGTAAACTTTCTTGACAGGCTTCTTGGAAAGGTCAGCCATCACGCGGCTAACATTCTGGCGTACTGCATCCGTCTGTTCCTGGTTTTCAGGACGGTCACTGCGGTTATTGCGGTTGCGATCATTGCGATCGTTCTTTCCACCATGGCCACCCGGCTTGCCTCCACGGGCATTCTGGTTGTTGCCACCCTGGGAGCCGCCAAAGCCAGCACCGTTACGGTTAGCGAAAGCGTCTTGCATGGAGCCACCGGTAAAGCCTCCATCGCGGTTACCACCCTGGTAAGACCTGTTGCCACCGTTACCGCCCTGGCCACCCTGACCTGGACGACGGAAGCCATTGCCTTGACCGCCCTGACCATTAGAATTGTTCGGGCGGAAAGAACCAGTATAACCTTGGGCATTGCCATTACCGTTACGGTTGCCACCATTTGGGCGGCGGTTGCCACCCTGGCCTTGACCAGGACGGGCCTGGGACTTTTGAATACGTGCAAGAATTGCGGCATCTGGCTGGAACACCTGGGCCTTCATTGCCGGAGTCTTGAGGTCTGTATCTGCAAGCATCTGGCGAGCAGGTGCAGCTGGCTTTACAGCAGGAGCGGCAGGCTTTGCTACAGGCGCAGGCTTTGGAGCAGCGGGCTTTGCGGCAACAGCCGGCTTTGCATCGACCTTCGGAGCTTCGACCGGCTTTGGAGCAACCTTTGCTTGCTCTACGACAGGAGCCTTAGGAGCTTCAACCGGTTTTGCGGCAACAGCTGGTTTTTCTTCAACCTTTGGAGCCTCTACCGGCTTTCCAATTGCTCTTGGAGTTCTAGGCTTGATAGTTGCAGTAGGCGTTGTGGAACCCTTCTTGAGAGTTGCCGGGCCAAACTTGCCCTTCAAGACACGACCGCCTGCAGAAGGGGCATCCTTGCTGACAGTGGCACTTGCACTTTCTGTCTTTGCAGTTCCAAGGGCAGACTTCTTAGCGCCCTTGGCATCTAATTTTTGCTTTTCTGCAGCAGCTGCAGCTTCGATTGCAGCATAAGCAGATGCCGGAACAGCACTAAATGCCGTACGGACTTCTACGCCTTTGTCACGGAGCAACTTCAGGACAACAGCTTCTGGAAGTCCCTTGCTTTGAGCCCACATGAACGGCTTGATTTCTTCTTCTTTACTCATCTATATGACGCTCCGGTAAAACTTATTCTTCGTCCTTGGCAACTTCTACAGTTTCTGCAGCGGCCTTCTTTGCTTCTTCACGAGCATGGAAGCGCATGTAATCTGTAACTTCCTTGTTCGTAGGCTGCAAAATCTTCTGCTTTTCTTCTTCGGACTTTTCCATCCATTCCTTGTCGCCAAATACGTCAAGGTTACGTTCAACAAGCATAGAGGCAAGGCGAACGTTCTGGCCGTTCTTACCAATTGCCTGTGCAAGGTTTTCATCAGCAATAATCGTTACGGTACGCTTAGAAGTCGGGACATCAATAAGCTTTACGATGTTTGCCGGAGCAAGTGCACGGTGAATGTAGGTATCTACATCCTTATCCCAAATAACAATGTCAACGCGTTCATTTGCAAGTTCATGAACAATGGCCTGAACACGTGCGCCCTTCATGCCAACGCAAGCGCCGACCGGGTCAATATGTTCATCGCGGGCAGAGACTGCAATCTTTGCGCGGAAGCCCGGATCACGAACGATATTCTTGATTTCGACAGAGCCGTCAAAGATTTCAGGAACTTCCTGCTTAAAGAGGGCCTTGAGGAACTTCGGGCTTGTACGGGAAAGAATAACCATCGGGTTTCCGACCTTGGCATTTTCATCAATCTTCAAGATGACAGCCTTGATGGAATCACCCTGCTTCCAGCGTTCCTTGCGAATCTGTTCCTTGACAGGAAGGATAGCTTCGGTAGCGCCAAGGTTCACGATAAGGTTCGGGCCTTCGATACGAATGATTTCACCAGAAATCAAGGAACCGATACGGCTTTCAAAGATGCTCATGATCTTAATGCGTTCAGCTTCACGCATGCTCTGCATAAGAAGCTGCTTTGCATTCTGGATTGCCTGGCGGCCAAAAGCCTCGATAGGAACTTCCATTTCAAGGAAGTCGCCAGCCTTTGCTTCTTCGTTATAGTCAAGAGCTTCGTCTACGAGCATGTAGCCTTCGTCAAGCTTTTCAACTTCTTCGGCAGTGAGCTCAGGGTCGTAGTCCGGGAAGTCATCGACAACTTCAACACGAAGGAACACATGAACTTCGTTTGTATCAGTATCAATATCAACTTCGATTCTCTTTTCAATATCAAGATATTTCTTGGCTGCGGAAATCAACGATTCCTTGAGAATGCGAACGATGGTTTCGTCATCCATGTTCTTTTCAGAGATGACTGTTTTCAATGCGTCAAGAAGGTTTTCCTTTTTTTCTTGCTTTGCCATGATTGGTTCCTTTTTTTATTAAATCTCTACGTCTATCTTTGCTGACAAGATTTCTGCGCGAGGAACTACGACCTCGCCAGCCTTGCCCTTTAGTTCAAGCGTCAAACTTTCGTCGCTTACCACCTTGAGAATTCCGGCCACAGGCTTGCCTGTAGAACGGGTAACACGAAGTCTTCTACCGACATTGCGATTAAAATCGGCATCGGTCTTGAGTGGGCGGTCTAGCCCAGGAGAAGAAACTTCGAGGGTGTAAGCACCATCAATCAGGTCAGGATCAGCGTCCAAGGCATCAGAAAGATTGCGACTGACCTTAGCGCAGTCGTCAACAGTAACGCCTTCCGGCTTATCGATGTACAGGCGAAGCACCTTGCGCTTGCCTGCACGGAACCAATCTGCCTCAACAAGCGACACAGAAACTGCATTGCATGCGGCAGCGATCAAAGAATCCAGTTTTTCGCGGGTATCCAAGAACACCTCTATATATAAGAAAGGCCCACCCGACCTGGGTGGTCCATAGTTAATACAAATAGAGAAAAAAAATTTAAATCGTTCAACACACCTATTCAAAAAAGTGGTCAAAAACGGCTTGTCATGCAAAAATACTACTCAAAAAAGTAGTGTTTTATACTGATTCCGGCAAGACCTTAGCATTTTTCATAAACGCTAAAGTTTCCTTTTCACCCTTTTCGGCCAGCATACGCAACAGGTAAAGCAACTTGTTATATGTAGATTCAGCCATTTTCTCCTTGGCGGTACTCTTTACCAGGTAATTCAGAGGATCGTTCTGCGTATAAGCTTTGCCGTTGTAGGTTTTTGAAGCCGCAACGCGATCACAAAACATTTCTTTTATATAACGGTCCGGCATTGGCATCGGTACAATCTTCTTTGTTGCCATGTCGTAATCGTACCAGAATTCAAAATGATGCTTGTTTCGCCCCTTATGATGCATCCACGCAAGGCTATAGCCAATGGCATCACGTTCGCCGTTGTTAGGTGAACTTGTACCTGTATAGTACTTTGCGCCAGGGATAAATTCAGTCGGCGAATATTTCGACAAGTCGTGAAACAATCCTTGAAAACCAATGCCGGCCTTGAAGCAAAGGCGAATCACTTCGTTCCTGTGCTTTGTGATGGTAATGAAATGCCTTAACGGATGGAACATGGCATTCTCACTTCAGTTTCATTCTGTTTTTTGCAATCGCGAAATCATTTACAGAAAGGAGCGTGTCGACAAGAGCCCTAAGCGAATCTACGGTTACAGTTCTTTCGTTCTGCAATTCCCTGGTTTCATGCGGGTCATCAGCTTCGTAAAGCTTTTCGCCAAATTCACGAGGTTCATCAATGCTGCCGGTTAAAAGCCTTGCGCCTTTATAAGTCACAGACATCGCCCTGTTATAAGCACCGACCGCAAAGCCCTCGCGAGTTACTACAGAATCGCCAAAGTCTCTGAACAAATCATGACCAAGGAATGCATTTGGAGAACGCAGGCCGGCAAGGGCAAGGATTGTCGGGGCAAGGTCATGCTGACCGGCAGGAACATCAAGCGACGGAGAATGCGCTCCCCCATTTTCTAGGCCTGGACCGTTCACAACAAAAGGAATCCAGGTTGCATTGGTAGAACCACCCGCAGCATCAATTGCAGTAATTCCATTTTCGCCCTGTGGAAATCCATGGTCTGCAAGAACAATCAAGTATGTATTCTTCATCCAAGGTTCATGTTTCAAGGTTTCAACAAAGCGCCCAAGCTGGGCATCCATCCAGTGCATTGTATAACGCATACGCTCTGCTTGCGGCAACGCCCTGACAGAATCAGGAATTCCCGGAACTAGGTTGAACGGGTAATGGTTACTGCGCGTAATCATTGCAGCAAGGAAAGGCTTATCTGTTTTAGAAAGCGTATCGCGAATGAAGGCCGCGGTGGCATCAAAGAACGTCGAATCGTCTTCAAGGTCACGGGAATAATGAGTTCTATCGTACCACTTTTGGAACCATACAGAAAGGTTATCCCAGCCAGGGTCTGCAGCGGCAAAGAAATGAGCGACATAGCCCGAATCACGAAGCGCACTTGCAAAGCTTGTAGTTTCAAGAGTCGTGAATTCAGTCGCAATGGCACGAGTCCTGTGGCAAGGAGTTCCCAAATGGCTAGAAAGCACACCAGCAACAGTCGGTACACCGGCAGAGTAGAATCTAGTGAACGCTTGCCCCGCACGTGCTAGCGAATCAATCGTCGGAGTAACGCTGCCTCGAGGGTCTTCTGGATTCAAGTAACCAACATCAAGGCCACGCCCCGATTCAAGGAACACAACGATAAAGTTAGGCTTTGCAGCGCGACGTGCAAGCATCAAGGAATCTGCCGCACCGACATAAACTCTGCAGAGAGGGCAATTCAAATCCGGATATTCCCAGTCAGATGCAGATTCCCCTTCAATTTTCGCCCAAAAATTTCTAGACGCACTTACATAAGGTTCATATTTAGAAGAATCTTCCAAGGTTTCATAATTTGGAGTAGCAAGTTCAATCGCCCAGATCTTGATAACTGGCGCGATTTTTTTTGCACGGTTCCCGCCCGGCCAAATCACATGCAAAAAGAGTTCCGAAGCTCCTCCGAAGGCAAGAATCGAAATCAGTAAAATCTTGAATAGCTTCACTTCGTTCTGCACGGCAAACATGTGCCTAAAGCCACGATAAGCAAAAACCGCTACAGGCACAAGCAACGGCATGATAATGAACTGTATCCAAGGGATGCAAAGGTCTTCAGCGACATAATCAACGAGCATTACTAAGGACGAAGTGTCCTTGTAGCCGTCCATAAGGGAAAGCGTCAAATGCGAGCCTAAAAAGCGTTGAACCTCGTGATCAAAATAACTAAAGCAAAGCAGCACCGACTGCAAAACAAAGTAGATGTAGAAAAGAGCTCTTTTAGGTTTCCACAATGCAAGCAAGGAAAACGGCAAAGCAATCGCAAAAATCCAGACAAAGTCCGTTGTCGCCGCATGGAAAATAAACCAGTCCGGCTTATTTACATACGGAACACCATAGGCGTTCGGCCTAAAAATAAGGAATATTCGCAAAGCAATGTGAATAACCCAAAAGGCAAATGCAGAGGCTAACAAACGGAGCGCAGGCGTATAACGATTTAAGTTCGGCATGCCTTAAAAGTAGAAAAAGGTCGCAAAAGCAATTTTAGAATTTTCTTTTTTACTACATTATAAGCCATGAGCACAGTTTTATTGATTTTAGCATCCATCATCGGCATTGCCGTTACCATTTTTTACTTGCGTAGAAATTTAAGGCATATCAAGGCAAAAAATGAAAACGAGCCATCAAAGGCAAAGCGAATCATGAACTATCCGCTCACGGTAATCTGGTACGCCTATCTTTTATTCTTCTTTGTCGGGCTTACCATCAACAACCTGATTTTTTAATACAAAAAGAGACGCCTTCAAAAGCGCCTCTTCTTTTTTACCCGCAGCTTTTAGCCCTGCAGTTCGGCCATGGCATCCTTGTATTCTTCGACAGTGGCGATATACTCATCGGTAATATCCGTCTTTGAATCCAGATAGTCTAAAATAGTTTGCAACTTATCGGCCTCAAACTTTGTTTTTAGCTGGCGAGAAGCGTGGCCGCGCATGCCCCATTCCTTAAGCAGGGCATCGGTCAGTTCAAAGCTGTCGGCAAAGGAAACAAACTTCATCGGGCCATATACTGCCATGTTGTGTTCCATCTGCCAGCATTCCGGTTCTTCACTGCCTGGATTTGCCATGTACTTTTGCACGTGGCGCGTACGGACATCACGAGTCTTGTCGATACGCATGTAACCATGGATAAGGTACTTGTTGCGGTATTCGGAATCGAGACCTTCGTAGCGAGTCCCAAAAAGAATGTAACGGCTCTTGCTTTTTACAATAGCGTTGACATTCTTCACGTTGTAGCAACTCATGAAGCCGTATGTAGAAGTCTCGTAATTCGGTTCAAACAAAAAACCTTTTTCATTTTCGTTAAGCTGGTCTCGTACAGGAACAGAAGCGTTGCGACTAGTTTCTACATAAAGCAAGCTACCAGTATTCATGCCTCGGTAATCTTGCCAGCCTTCTAAATTAATTTGAACTTTTGCCATTTAAAAACCTCTAGTTAACAATAAAGGCATCTGAATACAAAATTCAGAAGCCATTTTTAGATAAAAGCAAGGATACGCCCCTACAGGCCTTCCCTCAGATTCACGTTACGCAATGTACAATATTATTCCTAAAAAGTCAAGCAAAATTACATTTTTGTTTATTTTTTGAAATAATTGCCGATTTTTTTGAAAGAAAGCGTTTTTTACGCTTCCAAGGACAATTTTTCTACAAAAACATCATCTTGACCAAATAGAGTGGCACCCTTTTTAAAGAATTCCACTGTATCCGTCGTAAAAAATCGGGCTTGGCCAGACTTTTGCAACCTGGAATCTATTTCGGAATGGCGTTTCAAATAATCGCCCAGGCTATCGGCAACAATCTGGCCTTGCGAAATCAGCTTCACATGTGCAGGAAGGCACTCCCTGACAACCTTCTGAAGCATCGGGTAATGCGTACAGGCAAGGAGAACCGTATCTATTTCGGGATCTGCAGCAAGCAACTGTTCAATATCCCGACGCACAAAGAAACGAGTTCCTTCGGAATCAAGCTCTCCATTTTCTACAAGCGGAACCCAGAACGGGCAGGCATGCTGCGTAACCTTCAAGTCAGGGAAAAATCTTGAAATTTCAATAAGGTAGCTTTCGGAAGTCACCGTACCTGGTGTCGCAAAAATACCGATATGCCTAGACTTTGAAAAGTTCCCAATGGTTTCGGCAGTCGGGCGTACAATGCCAAGGACACGGTTGTTTGGAGCAATGCGAGGCAGATCCTGTTGCTGGATTGTACGCAAGGCCTTTGCACTCGCCGTATTGCACGCAAGAACCACCAGGGGGCAGCCCATATCAAAGAGAGCCGTCACAGCTTCTAGCGTATACTTGTAAATGGTCTCAAAGCTTCGTGTACCATAGGGCGCACGGGCATTGTCGCCAAGGTAGGCATAGTCATACTGAGGAAGAGCCTTTCGAACTTCCCGTAATATTGTAAGGCCACCAAAGCCAGAATCAAAGAGACCTATCATAATTCAGAAACCAGAAACAAGAAACAAGAGAATTGTAGTTTTCCATGTCTTTGCGAGCGAAGCGCGGCAACCCAGAAATATGTGGATTGCCACGGGCCTAAAGGCCCTCGCAATGACATTTCATTATTAATTATTCATTATTCATTGTTAATTGACTAACCTCTAGATGCGAAGCATCGACCTCTAAGCGAAGCGCCCTCATACCTTTCAGTCAACAGACGTCAACCTACTGCCGACAACACTGGAAATTAACATTCACTAAATCCTATACCCTAGCTTAAGTCCTTGTCGGTCATTGCGCAAACGCAGGAATCCGACCATACGTTTTCTGCGGTTTCCACCATGTCAATCACAGCATAAATTGGGAGGATTACACCCATGACACCAAGCGGAGCATTTATGCCAGCCATCAAGGAAAGTGTCAAGAAATAGCAGCCCATAGGAACGCCAGCATTACCGACAGCAGATACGACAGAAATCAAGACCCAGGTAAGCATTGTCGGGATAGTAAGCTCAACGCCGCCATTCTGCATTACAAAAAGCGATGTCACAAGAATAAATGCGGAGCAGCCATTCATATTGATTGTCGTGCATATCGGCAAAACAAAGTGAGCGACATCCGGCTTAACCTTAAGATTGTCTTCGGCAGACTGCATCGTTACAGGAAGCGTTGCCGCAGAGCTCTTGGTAAAGAAAGCCATCATCACGGCAGGAGACATTTTCTTGAATACATGGATTGGATTCAGCTTGCGAGCAAGCAGGAACAAAGGAAGAACTATGAAGAACTGGATTGCATTACCGCCCATTACGACAGCGACATACTTGCCAAGGGAACCTACGACAACACCGGCTTCAACCTGGGCAGAAAGTTGAGCAGCAAATGCAACAATGCCAAGAGGCAATGCCCATACGAGAGCCCTGATGAAAATGAACAAAAGTTCGCGCATGCCAAGAACTACATTCATCAAGGATTTTTTCTGATCTGATTCCGGCATGAACGCAAGACCAAGGCCTATCACCGTAGCCACAATCAAAATGCTAAGGACATTGCCAGAAAGGAACGGATGCAAAATATTATTCGGGATTACAGAAAGAATGTGATCGTAATAAGACAATGTACCCAGGTTTTGAGGGACTTCACTTACACTGGATGCTACTAGATCAGAGGGCAAGTTCCCCGGAGCAATTATCAAATACAAGCCCAAGCCGACAAATGCAGATGCAAAAGTCGTCAAAAGTGTATAAATGATTGTACGCCCAAAAATTCGGCCCGTATTCTTTTTCAAGCCAAGTGCAGAAAGCGTTGTCGCAAGCGACAGCGCTATTGTCGGGACTGCAACAAACTGGAAGAGCCTTGTATAAGCAGAAGCAACGAAATTAAAGAAATTATTCAAGGCATCAATGTGAAGGTAGCCAAGAATTGCGCCAATAACCAATGCGGCAAACCAAACAATTACTTGCAATTTTGGAGATTTTTTCTTTTTCATATTTTATCCTTGTTAAAACTTTTCTTCCATTCTTGAACGAATTTCAGGAATCAGGTAACTGCGAATTTCTACAGACCCCTTTTCCTTTTCAACCTCTGCCAAATCCAGGGGCGCAAGCAAAGTTATCGTGACATTAACATGCTTTGATGTTTTTCGATTTTCCCAGGCATCACGGGTACCATGAATCACAACCGGAAGCATCGTAGCCTTCCATTCTGCGGCAAGGCGGAATCCGCCACTCTTGAACGGCATAAGCTTGCCTTGCTTTTCGCGAGTACCTTCTGGGAACACATTTACGCGAGGTGTCTTTGCGTTTAAAAGTTGCTGCTGGGCTGCTGCGCCACCGCCCTTCGTTTCTCGCTTTACAAGAACACAGCCGATTCGCTTCATCCAGTAATTCAAAAAAGGAATACGAGAAAGCTGGTACTTGGCCAAAAAGCCAATCGGTCGTTCGAGAGCCAAGAAAATCACGGGAATGTCAGCATAGGACTGGTGATTCGACACGACAACGACCGGCCTTGACCAGTCAACCTTGCCAAGCAACGCCTGATTCTCGATAGTCAAGTTAATTCGCAAAATGCGCATGCAAAAACTTGCAAATTCCTGTACACGACGCTCAAAGCGAGCTTCTACTGTTTTTTTAGCAAACAGATCGCAAAAAGTAAATTCGACAATTGCACTCGCCATATAGGCAAGTGCCTGGATCACACACTTTATTTTAAACAAGAATACCGGCAAAACAGAATCCTTTGCTTGAGGTTCCATACAACGCAAAAACCTGGATGGGCGAAACTTCATTTCATGCCCTTTCCAGAATCGATGTCGGCAATATAGCAAAAGCAACACCGATTCGGCTCGGGTAACCCCCACATAGAAAAGCCTACGCTCCTCCTCTAGCTGGGCTTTTCGCTGTTTTCTGTTTCCCTTGCACTCCCCCGGAGTCAAACCCTCGGCCATGCCCGCATAAAACACCACAGGATACTGCAAGCCCTTTGAACCATGAACGGTAACCACATGTACAGCATCTCTTTCAACAATTCCGTTTTCAATTTCTTCTTCGGTTAATTCTCCAGCGGCAATGCCGCAAGCCCGCAAGGCCTTTTCATAATATTCGCGCTGGCGATTGTAACGGACTAAAACGGCAAACCCTTTCAAAGGAAGGCCATAAAGTTCACGCATTTCGCGAATCGTAGAAACAATTTTTTGAATTTCCTCGACCGGGTCCCTAGATTCCCAATATTCAATTTTACGATTTTCCTTAAAAAGTTCATCCTGGCGATTGTTGCCAGCCCTAAGGACCTTCCTGAGTGCATCGGGCTTGTTCTTGAAAATTCTATTTGCCAAATGCAATACTTCGGGAACAGAACGGTAATTCCATTCCAGACGAATCAATTTACAGCTAGGAAAGTCTTTTTGAAACCTAAAAATATTGCCAATGTCTGCACCACGAAAACCATATATAGCCTGGTCATCATCGCCAACGGCAAAAAGCGACTTGCGATTACCAAGAATAGCGCGCACAAGCCTATACTGCGAAGGATTAATGTCCTGGTATTCATCAACCATGATTTCCTTAAAACGTTCATGGACAATGTTACGGACATTTTCAAAATTTTCCAGTAGCGTGATAGCTCCATAGATCAAGTCTTCAAAAACAACTTCACCGGTCTTTAGCACCTGTTCCCTGCTTTTGGCAGTTTTCTTTTGTATTGATTTCGGGAGCGTATTGTTAAACAAGTCTTCGCGAGAAAATGCAGTTGGAGAAACTCCTTCTTCGGCTAGTTCGCAAAGGAAGTCATTCTCAGAAATATCCTTTGGTACAGGCTGTTTTTTAAACCCTAAGTATTCATAACCGAACTTGCCATCAAACGAATCTCGCAAAAGAGAAAGCGCTAAGGAATGGAAAGTGCATAGCTTTACTCCGGCATTCGGGAAAAGCTTTTCTACACGTTCGCGCATTTCTGCCGCTGCGGCAGCCGTAAACGTCAATGCCAAAATCGTATGGGGATCAGCCCCTTTTGCAATTCGATACTGGATTCGCTTGGTAAGCACCGAGGTTTTGCCTGAGCCCGCGCCAGCCAAGATCAAAAGTTGATTCTCGGCCTCATGATCATGCAATACCGCAGCTCGTTGGTCTGGGTTAAGGCCCTTTAAAATGCCTCCCAGAATTTCTTCTTGACTTGGTTCCATAAAATTCTCCAAATGAAAACGCCATATAGAAACGCTTTTTTAGAGAATTCTTGCAGTAAATTTTTGTAAAAACTTAATTTAATTGTTTTTTACCGTTATCGGTAAGGAAGAAGAATGCGCCAAGAAGGCTCACTACAAGGCCCGCCAAATAGGCAAGGAGCTGCACAACCACAGATTCCAAGTGAGGCACACCGACTCGGGCAAAAAGCGACTGCGCCAAAAGTTCACGGGGACCAAAGCCGCCAATGGAAATCGGCAATGCAGAAATTATGGCGACAAGAGGTATATAAAAGAAATACCAGGAAACATCTATGTGCAACCCAAGCGAAAGGCCACAAAAGAAATGTACCAGAATTCGAAGAATCTGCGTTACCGCCGAAAGCACCGTAATTTCGCCCCACAGCGACCATGTTCTAAAATATTGAAAACGGTCCTGCATTCTTATAACGCGATTGTAAATGCCCTCCGGGAAAATACGCTTGGCAACAGCAGCTAGCACTCGCCCTATACGCTTGCTGAACAAGGCAGCAAACAAGACGCAAAAGCCAAGAAAGCACCACAAGGAAGGCAGCACGAACATGCGCTGGCTCGGGTCACGAACGAAGAACATGAACCCAACACCCAAGGCAAGAAGCGTCATAAAAAACAGGCCGAAGAATCGATCAAAAAACGTTGCAGTAAGCCCAGCGCCTACAGTATCTTGACCACCCTGCACACGAATGTCATAGACCTTCTTGACATCGCCACCTACATTGCCGGGCATAAAGTTATTAAAGAAGAGTCCAATGAAATACAGCTTGAACAGGTGCCAATAATTCATTTCGACACCTTGCTTTTGCAACAGGGATTTCCACTGGAGGCAACCGGTAAAGTTCGAGGCAAAAAGACAAAGTACGGCGACCGCGAGCGGCCACGCCTTCATGTTTGCTATAAGATTTGCAAAATCAGTCGAATCAAATTCAGGATTGTCTACAATATTTGTATATACGAAATATGCAGGTACAAGCGTCACCAAAAGCTTTATGCAAAAAATCAAGTGGCGTTTCATTTGCTGTTCTCCGCAATACTTTGCAAAAGTTTTTCAGTTTCGTCCGCGGCACGGTCCCAGCTAAACGTGGCGGCATGCCTTTCGGCTTCAAGTTCCAAAGTTTCTCGAAGTTCCGGGATGTCTACAATTCGTGCCATGCAATTTGCACAAGAAGCGGCATTGCTCTTTTCAAAAAGCAAGCCAGTCTTGCCATCTAATACGCTGTCGACAAGTCCCGGGACTTTTGAAGCTATTGTCGTGGTTCCAAGTTCGGCAGCTTCGATCACGGTCAAGCCCCAGCCTTCCTTTTGACTTGTCTGCAAAAGCGCAAGAGCGTGAGTCATCAGGCGTTCTTTTTCTTCCTTTGAAACAAAGCCCAGCAGGTCAACCCGATCTGCAATTTTTACTTTTGCATTTTTATCAAGCCCTGCAATATAGCCCGGGAGCTTTTTTAGCATTGGACCATCGCCAGCGATTTTCAGCCGGACATTACAAGCATTCGCAGAGGCCTTATTTGCAAAAATACTGAAAGCTTCTAGAGCAGTCAATATACCTTTATACTTATGGACGCGAGAAAGCCATAAAAAATATGGTTCTTTATTTTCTGATTTATCTGCCTTCTTAAAATCTGCCGGTGCGCCATTAGTTCCATTATAAACAAGGGCAATTCTATTGTTACCAATTCCAAGTTTTTCAAGTTCCCTAATCGTACTTGGACTTACTGCAACAAACCTTGACTTTCTATAAATTCGCGGAATAAGAGTTTCAAAAAGCCAAACTCCAAACGCTACCACAAAATTGGTTTCTGCAAAAATCGAATTTCGCCACAGATGGTGAATCTGAATCAGATGCGGCTTTTGGGTAAGCTGCGGCGTAAACAAAGGCAACTTGTTCAAGTCTTCGAAAACAATGTCGAAGTCAAATTCCTTGTCCAGTTTCTTGAGATATTTCGCGACGGTAAACTGAAAAGCCAAATCGCCACCATGCCGGATTACCTGAATGCCATCTACGGTTTCACGCTCCATTGCACCGGCAAATGAAGTCGTGAGAAGAACAACCTGATGCCCACGCTTTACAAGGCGCGAAAAGATCTGGTGCAAGTGGCGTTCAGCACCACCAGCATTTGGATTTTTACGATCACGGTAATTTAAGACAAGTATGCGCATGGATTCTACGGTTTGCGACCAAGTACACCAATGGAAAGGGCGGTCCAGTTAGCCCAAGACTTGTCTCGCAAATTGTCAAGAAGACGATCCTTGAACTTTTGATATGCAGAGCCATCCAAGGGATACTTCGGAAGTTCTACGCCAAACTTAAAGCAAAGTTCCCGAAGCATTCGGTAATACAGGTTCGGACGCATCCAGTCGCCATAGCAATAATCGCATTTAAAGCCCGCAGCCTGCATAAGCTTTTGCAACTCTCCCATGGTAAACTGGGTTTCCCAACCGGCAAACCACTTGTCCATGGCAATCAGGATATGCTTGATGATTGTATATGGGTGAATGGTTTGAGGAACATCGCAAAGACAATAGCCACCATGTTTTAAAATTCTGAAATTTTCTTGGAGCAATGGCAACGGCTTTACGAAATGTTCTGCAAGCCCCTGGTGAAACACCAAATCAAAAGTGCAATCCGGGAACGGAGACTTGAACGCATCACCACGAACAAGGTGCAAGCGTTCCCGCACGACCGGGTCGGCCTCACGCTGGGCTTCCACAAGCTTCAAGCTGTTGATTGCAAAATCAAGCACATAAACTTCGGCACCTTCGCGGGCAAAGGCAGCGCTGTCTCGACCGGTACCTGCGCCGACTTCCAAAATCTTCATGCCATGCAAATCCTTGAAATGCATGCGCACTGTATCGGCAACAGCCGCCGATGACGGATATACTTTACTCAAATCCGTTTTCTTGTTCCAAAAGCGGTTCCAAACAGACTGATCAGGTTCTTTAATACTCATATTCGCAAATATATCAAACAAAAAGAGGAAACGTGCACTACATGGGCATTTGTGGAGCCGTTTTACAATATTTCCAGGCTTTATTGCAATACAGTTTTCAAGACTTCCAAAAGCTTTGGAACTTCTATCGGCTTTGCCACATGTCCGTCCATGCCGGCTTCAATGGCCTTCAGCTTATCTTCTTCAAAGGCGTTAGCTGTCACTGCAATAATCGGCAGGCTCGAAATTCCAGAACGGCGCAAGGCACGAATCTGTCTTGTAGCCTCATAGCCATCCATAATAGGCATTTGGACATCCATCAAAATCAGGTCGTATTGCCCAAGCTCTGCGCCGCGGATCTTTTCTACAGCGACGGAGCCGTCATTTGCCATATCTATAACAAAGCCTGCCTCCTCCAGCACGAACTTTGCAATTTCTGCGTTCAGTTCGTTATCTTCTACAAGCAACACATGCTTGCCCTTAAAATCAAAATCTTCTTCTACTTCAACCTTGGCTATTGGCTGCTGCTTCTCAGAAACTCTGAAATTAAATGCAAGTGTAAATGTTGTGCCACGCCCTACTTCACTTTCAACGGCAATTGTCCCGTGCATCAAGTTTACAAGGTTCTTTGTAATGGCAAGGCCAAGTCCTGTTCCTTGAATGCCGCTAACAGTGGAAGATTTTTCACGTTCAAACGGTTCAAAAATTTTACCAATAAATTCCTTTGCAATGCCAATACCATTATCCTGCACAACAAATTCAAAAGGAGCTGTACCATTTTCTGTCTTGGCCTTTTGCGTAACTTGCAACAAAATTCGGCCACCCGCCGGGGTAAACTTTGCCGCATTGCTAAGCAAGTTGATAAGAATTTGATTCAAGCGCAACCTGTCGCAAAGAACCGCATCATCATCAACTTTGGACACGTCAACAACAAATTCAAGTGACTTGCTCTTAACAAACTGCAGGACAATCTGCTTTAAGCTTTCAGTCATTTCTAAAATGCTGGTCTCTTTTTCTTCAATCACAATTTTACCGCTTTCAATTCGGCTCATGTCAAGAACATCATTTATAAGCTCAAGCAAATGTTCACTTGATGTAGAGATTTTTTCAAGGAATCCATTAACCTGTTCTTTTTCATCGATATGGGACTTTGCTAAGTTCGTGAAGCCAATAATTGCATTCATTGGGGTACGAATGTCATGACTCATATTGTTCAAGAAGTTTGTCTTGGCAATATTTGCCTGCTTTGCTGCTTCAAAGGCATCACGCAAGGTATCTTGCTGTTGCTGCAAACGTTGGGCCATTTTCTTGTTTTCATCAATATTAATGAAAACACCAATAATGGAAAGCGCGGAACCATCAGAACGGCGAGTGACACGGCCTGCAGCATGGAACCAGCAATAGGTTTCGTCTTTAAGCCTAATGCGGTATTCCACGTCGTATATGGTTGCCGGGTCCTTGACTGCGGTCCAAAAAATATTCAGTATACGTTCCCTGTCTTCTGGATGAATGCGTTCAGACCAGGCTTCCATGGTATTCGGGAATTCCGCTTCTGTCTTGAACCCAAGCATTCTTCGGTAGGTTTCACTCCAATAACAAGTGTAATTCCCCTGAGAGTCAAATTCAACGCTCCACAAGCCAGAATTGATGGAGTCCTGGATTTTTCGCATATTTTCTTGTTCAAACTGATTCTTCTTTTCGCTCTGAATATTGCGAACCGCATAAAGGACTTCAGTAACATTGCCATCTGAATCCCAGCCTATTGGAATCAAGCTAGCTCGATTCCAGTTTTCAAAGCGGCTTGTAAATTCCTGTGAAATTGAACCTTCACCCTTTAAACGTTCTTGCAGTGTGCTAAAGTCGTTGAAAGTTCTAAAAGCAGACTTATCTTCATCAACAGAAAATGTTTCACCAACAATTATCAAAGCTTCGCTTGCCTTACCACTTTTACCAATCGCATTGTGAACACCCTCATTAGCTACATATTCCTCGTATCTGTCATTAACAATGTCTATGTAATAAATGGTATCAAAAAGGTTGCCCAGCCCCTGGATAATTCGAACATGCTGTTTTTCTGTTTGTAGGGCATTAGCCAGGTCGCTGTTTTGCCGAACAAGCTGTTCATTGATTTTTTCAATATACTCATTCTTTTCGGAAGCTTCCACAGAATGTAAAATGGCATTACCCTTCACCTGCATAATAAAGATATTCAAGAATAGAGCAATGACCGCAAAAGGAAGAAGATCCGCGATGTCAGAATTATAAGCTTCCGGAGACTTTATGTCTTTTGCGAGAACAAGAAAAACTACCGAAACGAGAACCGCAAATGTTGAAGAACGCAATGGGAAATCATAGAACAGCATTGGAAGCGCTGTAACAAGGACAACAATGGAAACTGCAGGAATGTCATGATGAGCTAGGCCTAGAATAAACCCATAGGCATAGGCAATAGTCATGAATACATAGCTTAAAGGGAGAATCAACTTTTTGTATTTGTCTCCCAAATATCTTGCAACCAAATAATACGTAATCATTATTCCACTAGAAATAATGTACGACATGGAATTCTCTTTCATCAAGGTTCCATCTGGTTGGAAGCACGAAATTACAAAGACAAGAGTTAGACACACAGAAAGAAGCATCGTCACTTGCATAAGCATTAGACGATTGGCAAAATCAAAGGATTCACGAGCAAGCATGAACTGCTTCTTATTGAACCCTGCATAGAGCAGAAGATTTTTTAATGACTCAAACATTAAGATTACCCTGTTACAAATACACTACCTAATTTAACTCAAAAAAAGGTCGCCGGTATATCAATAAATTTAAACAAGGCTTTTTTACGGCCCGTACATTGGGCAATCACTGCACAAGGCGGCTACATTTTGAGCATTTCCAAATCTACGTTCCGGGTTTGGGCAATGTTCCACGGAACCATCAGGCAAAATCCATAGCTCATTTTCAAAGCGCCTGCATTTTTTTTCAATGCTGTTTTTTTGTGTAGATGGGGCATTTTTAAAGAATAGACTGCCACTAGAATAAAGCCTGGCCGATTTTAGTTTTTCTCGCAAGGCCAAAAGTTCCGCCATAGAAAGTTCGTACTGTTCTCGAAATTGTTTTGCTACATCACCGAGAAAAACAGCCGGGTTCCACTTGATTCTGTCAATGCCGATTTGTTCTGCAAAATCTAATATGGCTGCAGCTTCGTCGACATTCTTTTTATGGAGTGTTACTTGCAAGGATAACGTTGCTGAATGTTCATTTTTTTTGCGAAGTTCATCGCGCATGGCAACCGCTGCAAGTACATTCAGTTTCCAAGAATCAAAAGAAACGCCAGGCATCATTTCATGGAATGTTTCTTCAGAAAAGCCCATGCAACTGATTTTTATGTCAGAAGAAACTCTTAAAAGATGACTTACGGAGATTCCTGGGAACGTACCATTCGTTGTAATGTTCAATGGGATTTTTAGAGTTTCGCAAAGTTCAAGTAGGTCGCCAAAATGACTGTAAAGAAGCGGCTCCCCCATTGTACTTGGAATAATTTCTTTCAAGGTCGCCGCATACTTTTGGATTGCCGTTTCTGCAATTTCGAAAGGCATTTCGCCCATGCCGAACTTTGTGCCACGCTGGTTTAAAAAGCAAAGTGGGCAATGCAAGTTGCACTTGTCCGGGTTTGTTAAAAGTGTAAGGCGTGTGATGGGCATGGGTATTAGACGAAAGAATTTTTAGGATCTAGGATTTAGGGGCTATATTAGACGAGAGAACGGGCCTTTGGCCCTACAGACGAGAGACGAGAGGGAACTGTCTATTTCCATGTTTAGGTATGGGGTCGCTTCGCTTTGAGGTCAATGCTTCGCATCTAGAGGTGTGAGGTTTTGTAATTACAATTACCTCAAAGT
>DCGZ01000136.1 GCA_002314675.1 Fibrobacter sp. UBA1765
AAGCACCGAAGGTGCGTACCTCACGCCTCAAAGCACCGAAGGTGCGACCTGATTCCTGAATTCTGTCCTCAGTTCTCTATCTTCTTACTACATTTGGAACCAAAATAGTAGGTATTTCAAAGAGGTTTGTTATGTCGAAAGGGCTTGTCGCGGTTGGGCTTTCTGGTGGCGTAGATTCTGCACTTGCTGCATGGACTCTTAAGCAGCAGGGGTATGATGTTATTGGCGTGACGATGTCTACCTGGGACGGTTCTATTCCGAACATGCCTCATGTTGAAGGCCGTGAGGGGTGCTTTGGACCTGGTGAAGACGAAAGCATTGCAGAAGCTAAAAAGGTTGCAAGCCGCCTTGGCGTTGAACATGTAACGGTCAGCGTTTCTGAAGAATACAAGCGCCTGGTTCTTGACTATTTTCGTGCAGAATATCGTGCCGGGCGAACCCCGAACCCTTGTGTCCGTTGCAATCAAACGATCAAGTTCGGTGCTCTTCACATGGCAGTGCGCCGTCTTGGCATTGACTTTGACTATTTTGCTACAGGCCACTATGCCCGTCTAGATTTTAAGGACCCTATGCAGCCGTTTCTTTGGCGTGCTACAGACAATACAAAGGATCAGTCCTATTTTCTTTCGAGGCTTACAGAAGACCAGCTTTCTACGGTAATGTTTCCGCTTGGCGGCATGCGCAAGGAAGATGTAAAAAAGCTGGCCTGTGAAATTGGCTGGGAAGACTTTGCTAAGAAAAAGGAAAGCCAGGACTTTTTGGAATGTGGCGACTATTCAGTCTTGTTTGATGAATCAGACAATGTTCCTGGAGATTTTGTCGACTTGAACGGCAAGGTCCTTGGCAAGCACAAAGGCATTATTCATTACACGATTGGTCAACGTAAGGGACTAAATATTGGCGGTCAGCCGGAACCCCTCTTTGTTGTGGCTATCGATGCACAAAAGAACCAGGTCATTCTTGGACCTCGTTCTTCACTTTCATGTACGGGTGTCAAGGCCCACGATGTGAACTTGCTCGTAAGCCCGGAATCCCCGTTGTTGCAAGGTGAATTGACAGCGCGCATTCGCCTAGGCCATAATGGAGCAAGCGCAAAGATCGAATCCCTTTCTAAGGAAAGCATTTCAGTATCGTTTGATACTCCACAATTCGCCTCGACGCCGGGCCAGATTCTGGTTCTGTACGCAGGTGATGGAGTTGTTGCGTCTGCTGTAATTGACTAGTTGCTATTTACGGGCAGCCCTTACTGCATCAAGTAGTATCAAGAGGCGCTTGCCGATTTCTTCCCAGTTGCCGCTTGCCATTAGATCCTTATGGAATATGCTTCCGCCAAAGGCAAGTACGTTTGCCCCGGCCTTTATATAGGCTCCGGCATTTTCTGGGTTTACGCCGCCACAGGCAAGTAATGGAATGTCGCGGAACGGCCCTCTCAGGTCCTTGATGTAGCTTGGTCCTCCGACAGCGCCTGCCGGGAATATCTTTACGCAAGTTGCGCCTGCCTGGTATGCGGTTTCAACTTCTGTCGGGGTTAATGCTCCAGGGATCATCGGCAAGCCAAGGCCAACGCCACGGTGAATTATTTTTTCGAATGTGGTTGGCGAGACTATGAATTCTGCTCCAGCATCGCTTGCATTTTCAAGGTCTGTTATCGTGCGGATCGTTCCTGCCCCGACTATGATTCCGAGTGGGTTTGCAACTGCTTTTAGCTTTGTAATAATATGGGCGGCATTTGCTGTATTCATGGTTACTTCGATAGCGGTAAGCCCGCATGCGGCTGCAGTCTGTGCACATGCTTCTTCTTGCCCCGCTGGAATATCGCGTAAGATTCCGACGACAGGCATTTTTGCCATAGCGGCGTTAAAGCGATCTTTGTAATTAGCCATAAAAACAAAACCTCCGAATTTAAGCTGAAATATAATGAAATAGGGACTTTAAAGTATAGCGAATGATTGATTTTTTTTGCTTAGAATAAAGAATTGTGTAAAACAGGCACTCGCACTGCCAAATAAAATATATGTTTATGTGAAAAAAAGAAAGGTTATATTTGAAGTTTTGAAGAGGTACTCTTATGCCAGACATTAGCAGCAAGGAATTTACTGTTCGTTTTTCGGATTGTGACTATACGAGCCGCGCAAAGCTCTCGACCCTTTTTAGGTTTATGGAAGAGTGTGCCGTGGCAAGTGCCGAAGAAAATGGTTACGGTTTGAGGAACCTTTTTAAAATGGGTTACACGCTTTTGCTTTCCCGCCAAAAATTGCGCATTTCGCATACGCCTGTGCAGGGTGAATCGCTCCGAGTTGATACTTGGATCAAGTCTGTAGAAGGCAAGGTTGCCTGGATGGATTTTTCGTTTGTGGATTCTAGGGGCAATGCGATTGCGCAGGCTACAACTTCGTGGTTGCTTGTTTCGCTTAAGCAAATGAAGGCGGTTGACTTTAGCGAGTCTCCGATTCCATTTTCTATTGTCGAAGGTCGCGAAGCGCTTTCTGAACGCATTGACATTCTTATGCCTGGCGAAGCCCCTTGCATTGCCTATGCTCGCGAAGCGCGCTACAGTGACCTTGACCTGAACATGCATGTGAACAACTGCAAGTACGTGGAATGGTGCATGGATGTCTTTTCTCTAGATGAATTGAAGGGTAGGCAAATTCGAAGCGTACAGATGAACTACCTTTCCCAGATACCTTTTGGAGCGAAGGTAAACATAATTCGCTTTAAGGATACGCATCACCATTCCTTGATAATGGGCGTTGCCGCGAATAATCCGGAAGCCGTTTATTTCCAGGCCCGTATAGGCTTTGGCAGTTAATTGCATGGCCAAATGCCTACGTTGAATTCCCACTCCAGGCATATAGTTCCAAGCAAGTCTGTCCTTAGGACTCTTGAAGAATCTCCGGTTACATAGTATAGTTTGCTTAATGTACTTGCTGTCGGGTGCCCATAGGAGTTTCTCTCGCCAACGCCAATGAGTGCATACGAAGGTGCTACGGCTTCAAGGAATTTTAAGGATGACGACGTGTTTGAACCATGGTGGCCGACTTGTAAAATCGTTCCCCGGATATTTCCGCTCATCTGTAGAATCTCTTTTTCCTGTTCGGCTTCCAGGTCACCGGTAAGAAGCAAGGATTCATTTCCAACTTTGAGCGATAAGACAATGCTTGCTGCGTTTTCTCCTATAGTTTCATTTTTGCTAGGCCAAAGCACGATGAAGCTGTAATCGGCGAATTTTATAGTGTCTCCGCGACCAATATACTTGGGCTGGATTTTTCTTGCAAGGGACAGGCTTAAAACGCTGTCCTTGAACGATGTCGTCGTGTCGCTTCCAAGGTAGAGCTCCTTAAAGTCTATGCCTGATTTTAGTGCGCCTATTTCAAGAAGTCCTCCAACATGGTCTCTATGTAAATGGCTTATGGTTATCCATTCAAGGCTTGTTGCGCCATGCGCTTTTAAGGCATCAATGACTTTTACGGAATCGGGGCCTGTGTCGAACATGGCGTATTTATCGCCAATGTTTAAAAGAACAGCAAGACCTTGCGAAACGTCGAGCATGTAGATTTTTAGCTTATCCTGTTTGTTTGCGCTTGTCGCGTCGCTATTGCAAGAGCAAAGGATTGTTGCGATGAACGTTGCCAAAATGAAGAATTTGTACATATTGTAATCCTGGAAAAAGTTGTTGACGGGTAAGAAAAATCTGTTTTTGGCTATATAGAAACGCTTTTTATGGCATTTTTGACACAAAAATTTTGTAAAAAGGTTTAAACTTGAGTTGAAGAGCCTAAATTGCGCCCTGTTTGCGCTGAATAAGATGCTTCTTTCTCGTTTTCTTTACTATCTTTGCCACCAAAGAGGTTTTTATGCAGTTACCTAAGTACAAGAAGAAGAAGCGCATTAAGTTGAAAGTCTGCCAGGAACCGGGCTGTGGCCGCGAATTCTGGGGACATCCGATTGCAAAGTACTGCGAACTTCACCGCGATATCAAGGCTCGTGCAAAGCAGAAAAAGGATATCGAGAATATCGAATCCCGCAATATCATTATTCGCCACAATTACACAGAAACCATGGACTTGCCGTTCAAGTGCTGCTTGCCAGGCTGCGATAATGAATTTGACATCAAACTTTACCCGAAGCAGTTCGTGTACCCGCGTTTTTGCATGGAACACCGCAACGACTTTAAGCGTGCTAACTTTATGCGTATTATGGCAAAAAAGGTTGTTGACGACGAGGAAGAAGAATAATTTTCGAAATTTTTAGCGTAACCCTTGACAAATGCTGTTAGTTTGGTATATTTGGGTCGCTAAATCATGGTGGGTGTAGCTCAATTGGTTAGAGTCCCAGATTGTGATTCTGGTTGTTGTCGGTTCAAGTCCGGTTACCCACCCGAAAGCTAAAAGACCTCGCAGTTCGCTGCGAGGTTCTTTTTTTGTATTTCTGAAAACGAAAGTCACCTGCTTCGCCGGTGGAATTTTTTTTGTGCGTGTTTTGTCGCTTAGAGTCGCAACTAGTACCTGGAAAATGAAGTGTGGCGAGATTTTCCAAGCATCCTCGTAGTATTAAAGAGCTTTGAAGACAAGTTTTGTACCATATTGAACACAAAATGTTGAATATTCATGCTTCTTTATGGTACTAAATAGGGAAAAATATTGGTTTTGGTACCAAAACTTTAGGAATAATGCCTTTAAAGTGTGGCTTAGGGTTGCAATTCATGGTACTAAAGAGTAAAAAACATTGGGCTTAGTACCATCAGGATTGGAAAATGCGAGACTTGGTACTATTCTGTGCAAAAAAATAACAAGGCTAAGGCGAACAAGGAACTGCGGCTTGAACTGTGACCCGTGGTTACAAAAATAAAGGCTATGCCCAAATGGTGCATAGCCTTAAATTTATTTCTGTTGCAATTACTTGTTGATTGCTGCGAGGAACGCGTCCTTCTTTTCTTGGAGGTATTCCTGCTTGTTGCACTTGCGAATACGGCGGAGAGCCTGGTCACGCAACTGGCGGACACGTTCGTGAGAAATGTTCATGGATTCGCCGACTTCACGGAGCGTTTGCGGGGCTTCTTGGTTAATGCCGAAGATGCCTGTAATAACGCGGGCTTCGCGTTCCGGGAGCTGATCCATGAGGTCGCGTGCGAGTGCTTCAACGCTCTGGATTTCAGAATCGTTTTCTGGGTTGGTTACGGAACCATCTGCCAAGACTTCGGCGTATGTTGCCTTGGAGTCTGCCTTGAGCGGACTATCGAAGGAAACGCCGCGCTGGCCGATCTGGATGAGTTCACGAATCTTTTCGTTGATTTCCTTACCGCGGGACTGTTCGTGCAATGCCTTGCGGACAAGCAAGTGCTGGTTTGCCGGCAAGCGGATAAGGTTACCCTGTTCGTTGATTGCACGGGTAATGTAAGCCTTGATCCACCATACGCCGTAGCTGATGAATTTAAGACCGCGGGTATGTTCAAAGGATTCGATTGCTCGCACAAGACCCATAGCGCCTTCGCTAACGAGGTCCGGGAGTGGAATCGGGCAACCACGGTACTGGATAGCCACCTTAAGAACAAAGCGCATGTTTGCAGAAATAAGACGCTTCCTTGCGACCTTGTCACCTTCTTTTGCTCGCTGGAAGAGAATTTGTTCTTCTTCGCGGGAAAGCGGTGCTGTCTTGCGGATATCTTCAAGATAACGCTTGAGGGTCGAATCTGTAGAATCTATATGCATACTTATAAAACCTGCTCCTTAGAATTCAATCTAAGTTCGCGCTTCAATATATATTTTTCTTTGAAAAGGGCAATAATGTTTTTTTTGTTAATTGACCTCTCGCGCGCCGCAATTTAAAAAATTTTACTCCACTATGCAATGTTTATTGGCTTTTTAGCCCTTTTTATTGCGAAAAAACGCAATTTATAGCATTTTGTAAAAAAAATAGTAAGAAAAAGCAAGTAATAAAAAAGTTTTGTTGGTCTACTATTTTAATGACATATTTGTATTATTAAGTCAAATATGTAGCAAAATGAGGCCGCCATGACTCCGGATATCGATAGAAAGCTAAAAGAACTGGAACTCCTTTACGATATCAGCTGTATCCTTGATGAAAACCTGGATATGAGCAATGTTGTGCAACCAGTGATGAAAAAATTGGGTGAGTATATGGGAGTCCAGCATGCTACCCTGACCCTTTATAACAGGCATACGGGTGAAATTTCAACCGAACTTGCCGAAGGCCTTACAACGCAACAGGCTAAAAAGGGGCGCTACAAGGTAGGCGAGGGTATTACCGGTAAGGTTGTAGAAACTGGCAAGGCAATCGTGGTTCCGTCTGTTAGCAAGGATCCGAATTACCTTGATAGAACCGGCCGTGGTAAAGATGGCAACAAGGCTTTTATTTGCGTGCCGATTTCAGTGGACCATGAAGTCGTGGGTACGCTCAGTGCCGATGAACTAAACCCAAGCGAAGAATATCTTAAGGAAGACTTGCGCCTTTTGGAAGTTATCGCCCGCATGATCGCTTCGGCTGTGCGCCTCCGCCGTCAGGTTCAAGAAGAATACCAGAGTCTGCAGGCTGAAAACTCAAGGCTTCGCCAGGAATTAAAGGAACGATTCCGCCCTGCAAACATTGTCGGCAATTCCCGCGAAATGCAGGTCGTGTACGACCAGATTGCTCAAGTTGCAAAGACTCCTTCGACAGTGCTTATTTTGGGTGAAACCGGAACCGGCAAGGAACTTGTCGCTCAGGCTTTGCATTACAATTCTGACCGCAGCGCAGGCCCGTTTGTACGTGTACATTGCGCGGCACTCCCGGAAAACATTATTGAAAGTGAATTGTTTGGCCATGAAAAGGGCGCGTTTACCGGTGCTGTAACAGAACGCAAGGGGCGCTTCGAGGTGGCCGATGGTGGTACGATTTTCCTTGATGAAATTGGTGAAATTTCTCCGGCATTGCAGGTAAAGCTTTTGCGTGTTTTGCAGGAACATGAATTTGAGCGTGTCGGAGGATCCAAGACCATTCACGTGAACATTCGCGTGATTGCTGCTACGAATCGTGACTTGCTGCAAATGGTTCATGAAGGTACATTCCGTGAAGACTTGTACTATCGCTTGCATATCTTCCCGATTTATGTTCCGCCTCTCAGGAATCGCAAATCCGATATTGCGCAGCTCGTGGACTTTTTCCTTGAAAAGTACTGCAAGCAAATGAACAAGAACATTCGTCGCGTTTCTACAGGCACGATTGACATGCTTATGAGTTACCATTGGGCTGGCAATGTGCGTGAACTTGAAAACTGTATCGAGCGCGCTGTTCTTGTGGCCGATGGCGACGTGATTTACCCGCACCATTTGCCGCCAACGCTCCAGACTGCCGAAGCTACGGATTCTTCGGTGCGCGGCGATTTGAAGAGCATGGTCGATGCGTATGAACGTGATATCATTAGCGATGCACTTAAGAGTGCTAAGGGCAAGGTCGCGGCTGCTGCGCGAGCCCTTTCAACAACACAGCGCATTCTTGGTTACAAGATCAAGAACTTAGATATTGACGTTAAGCGCTTTACTTGATTTAAAAAAATTGTTTACTTCCTGGCGATTTTAAATCCTATTCCTATAGAGTAGATTGTTAAATCGTTTTCTAAGTGATCCTCAATGGCGTCATCAACAATGGCGTCATCAACACTGGCGTGTAGTACGATACCGAGCATGGTGTTTGTGCTTACTCGCCAAAGTTTTCCAGTTTCTAGTCTAAGGCCAAGGCTTATCTCGTCAAATTCTTCGGCGGCTCCACTCAATACGAGACCTACGGAACCTCCGATGAAAAATCCGTCAAAAGGAGATTCCGGATCGATTATAGGGAAAAGTGTTGCTCCGGGGCCTGCCAAAAAGCGTGATGATTTGTTTGTCCGTTTGTGTCCCCAGACTGTCGAGGATTTAATTCCGTTTTCTTTATAAGTCCCGTCAAAGGTTGGTTCAAAGTCGATGTTCCCGTACAGTGCCGCAAATGGTGCTGGTGAAAAACCAAATTTAAAACTTGTTGCGGGACCTATGCCAGAATATTCTTTTTCTACGGAATTGAATTTTCCGTAATTGAATTTTCCGTAAAAACTGGAATATGCGGCAGTAAGGGAAACGTCCATGTAGAATCCATGTCTTCGCGTAGAATATGGAGTCTCGTAAACATTTTCCCCAGTTTCTTGTCTTTCCTGTGCGCACGGATTGTAGACTGTGCATAATTTACCTTCCTCCGCAAAGGAAAGTAGTGTAAAAATCAAGATGCAAGCAAGAACTGAGAATTTCATGCAGAAAACTCCTTGATCCTTATGGCCTCATGTCAAGGGAATCCAGCGGAATGATGGTAACGTTGCCGAGACTTTCTAGGACTGCCTTTGGTGCGACGACGGAAATGGTCATCTTGCTGTAGTCAAAGTACTTGGCTGTCATTGCCTTTACATCTTCTGCCGTGACTGCATTGATTTCGCGAACGTATTCATCGAAGTGGTCCATCTTTTTGCCGACAAATTCATTGTCTGCAAAAGTGCCGGCAGTTTCCTCTGCCGTAGAGAACATGCTTGGCAAGCTTTCGATGAGCGTCTTTTTAGCCAATGCAAGTTCAGCTTCTGTTGGACCTTCTGCGGCGAGCTTTTCAATTTCTTGCTTAATCAAGTCAAGGGCCTGTTTGGCACTTTCAATTTTTGTTTGCAAGGCGATAGTCGTGAGTGCGGTGTCGTTGTAGCTGTTGCCGACTGTGCTATAGATGCTGTAGGCAAGGCCATTGTTGGAACGCACCTGTTCCATGAGTCGTGAAGAGAAACTGCCTCCGCCAAGAATGAAGCTTGCGACAACAGCCTTGTAATAGTCCGGGTGCGGGCGCTTGATGAATGGCTGGTTTAGGGCTATGTTTGCTTGCGTTACTTCGCGGTCCACACCATAGATTCCTGGCTTGTTCAAAAGGATTGTTGTTTCTGCCGTGTCTAAAGTTTTTGCAGGTTCAACATTCCAGTTCTTGAAATAGTCTGTGAGGAATGCAATTACGCTGTCTCGCGGCAAGTCGCCTGCGAACGAGAATACGATTCTGTTCGGTGTGAATTTTCCCGGTGCGAACTTTTGCAAGTCGGCTACAGAAACCTTCTTGTATTCTTCTGCGTTTGCGTCCCAGAGACGCGGGGAACTCTGGTAATTAACCTTTGCTTTTAATGCGCCGAGAACTGCGGCCGGAGTGTCAAAGCGACGTTCGTATGCCGTTACAAAGTTTGCCTTCTGGATTTCGAGCCTTGCGCTGTCAAAAGCGGGCTTTGTGAAAATGTCGCGGGCCATGTTCGCCGTGCTGTAGAAGTCCCTAGAAAGACTGTTCACGCTAAAATGGCTGGAACGTGTGCCTACGCCACCGCCAATGCCTGCGCTGATGAATTCCAGGGAGTCGTCGATTGCCTGTGCGCTCATGACCTTGGAACCACCGTTCTTGAACATTCCCGAAAGAATTTCCTTGGTGGCGATTTCTTCGGCAGATTTTGGAACTGTGTATTCACGGAACATTACGCTAAGGCTTGCAAGTGGCAAGGACTTGTCTTCTACGATGTAGCCTGTGATGCTATCTGAAATTACGACGCGGTATGTTTCTGGACGAGGTACAATGTACTTGAATTCTGGGTATTGAATATCCTGGTACTTTGCTGGGTTCTGCGGCTCGCTAGCATTGTTTAGTACTACGCTATCTTTGGCAACGCTAATTTCTGGAGCCTGCTTTGTGGCTTCCGTTGTCGGAGTCGTGCTTGCACAACCGCAGAACAATGAAATTAAGAAAATGGAAAATAGGGCGGCAATAATTCTCTCGTTTCTCGTCTCTCGTCTTTCGTCTCTCGTCTTTCGTCTCTCGTCTCTCGTCTCTCGTCTTTCGTCTCTCATTACTTGCCCTCCTCCGCGTTTTCATCTTTCAGCAAAATGCCCGTAGTGGATTTTTTCTTTACGAATGTTTTCTTTGCGACAGCTTGTACCTGTTCTGCAGAAACTTCGTCGAGTTTGTCTGCCCAGTTCAAGAAGATTTTGTAGTCGCCATACATTTCGTACCAGGCAAGCATTGTTGCTACGTTCTCCATGTCACGGAGTGCGCGGACTGTACCCGCATAGGCCACATTCTTTACCTTTTGAAAATCACGTGTACTCACGGTTTCGTTCTTCAATTTTTCAAGTTCTTCCCAAACAATCTTTTCCACCTTTTCTGGGTCAGCGTCCGGACGCATCTGAACGGTAACGCTGAATTCAGAAACGTACTTGTTCGGGCTGTTGCTTGCCTTTGCGCTCACTGCGAGTTTTTCTGTTTCTACAAGTCGCTTGTAGAGCCTGCCAGCCTTGCCGTTCAAAACACCTTCGGCAATGTCGAGTGCGTAGATTTCAGGGTCGCCAACTTCTGGAGTCTTGAATACAACGGTAAACAAGTTCGGGGCGTCCTTCCTGCGTACAACAAGTCGTTTTTCTCCAGCCTGTTCGGGGTCGCGAATCGTGAGCGTCGGGAACTTTTCGCCAGCAGGGATTGCATCAAAGTATTTGTGAATCAATTCCATTGTTGCCGTTGTATCAATATCGCCTGCGAGTACAAGAATTGCGTTGCGCGGCTTGTAATACTTGCGGTAATGTTCTTCGGCCTGTTCGCGAGTCAAGTTTTCGATATCAGATGGCCAACCGATTGTCGGAACACGATACGGGAATGCTTCGTAGATCATGGAATTCATGGTCTCGTAAAAACGACCCGTTGGGCGGTCGTCATAGCGCATGCGGCGTTCTTCGCGAACAACGTCACGTTCGAAGTAGAACTCTCTAAGGATTGCGTTTTGCATGCGGTCGGATTCAAGCCACATGAAAAGTTCAATCTTGTCTTTCGGGAGTGTGACGATGTAGGCTGTCATCAAGTCTGTTGTGAACGCGTTGAGGCCTGTGCCACCAGCAGCCTGGTAAGCTCCCCAGAGTTCTTCCTTTACAAGAATCTTGCGGTGCTCTTCCATGGTTTCGTCAAATTCCTTGCCGAGCTTTGCAACGGTGCTTGTATCGCCAGCAAATTTTGCGTCGCGAATCAATGCTTGCAGAGAGTCTTCCTTTGCCATGAATTTGGCGTCTGCAATGCTATCGGTAACGCCGACCTTCTTTGTGCCCTTGAATAGTTCATGTTCCAGCAAGTGCGCAAGCCCGGAACCGCCCGGAACTTCGTGTACGGAGCCTGTTACATAGAACAGGCGACAGCTCACCGTAGGAGCCTGTGCGTTTGGGTGCAAAAGGACTGTCAAGCCGTTGTCAAGGACTTCCTTGTGAACTGGCAAATTGACTGCAAAAACGTTTGTCGCAAAAATGGCGGCGCATGCGCCAAGCAAATGAGAAATTTTCATGTTTCAAATATACGAAAAAAGCCCCTTGCGGGGCTTGAAAAATTTCTTGTTTAGGGCTTATTTGATTTTAACCTGTTTCGTTAAGGCGCCGTAATGCCTTGTCTTGATTTTTACGAAATACGTTCCGGTTGGCAAGTTGCACATGTCAATTTCCTTGATGTAGGAATCCTTGTGCAAAACCACTTGTCCAATGGAATTCAAGATAGAAACACTTTGCAATTCGCTCGGCTGCAGAGCTATGTGAAGAATGTTGTTCTGCATAAGGAATGCTTTTTCGCTAACAATATTCTGGATTGCCGTAGAAATACTATCCTTTGGCGTTTCTGGAACGGAATCCTTTGTTGTGTCAGGAACGTATGCCGCGTTGACCGTGTATGTAATCGTATCGCTTAAATCTGCAGAAATCATGTCGAATACGAACGGCTTTGTAAAATCACCTGGTTCAAAGTTCTTTACGGAGCCAGTTGCGTTTTCTGCGCCCGCGTACATGTAGTAGAGTTTTGCCATGTTGACTTCAACAGGAATGTTGACCTGTACAGTTCTTTCTTCCTGGTTGATTTCTCCTGGAATGTACCAGGCATTGCCGAGAACTATGTAGAAGTCTCTAAGCGTTGCTACGGAATCTTCCTTTTTGGAGGTAATAGAAACAAAGATCTTGCGAGAATTGGTGCTGTCTTCTGCATAGACCCTTAAGGTGTTCTTTGCTCCAAGCGTGTAGGAAAAATCGCCAACATTCTTGAACGGTGCATACGGATCCTTTGTTGCAAGAATCGGCACTGCAATATCGTTGTTGCGCTTCATGGGGAGCGTGAATAATGTAGTGTCGCTTTTGTCGCGAATGCATGCGATTGCAGCCTTGTATTCGTTGTCTGGCAAGTAGGCGAATGCTCCAACAACTTCAGAGGTACTCCATGGCTTTTCGCGTGGTACGAATTCAATGGCGTAAATCTTGGTGTCGTAACCCTTGCTGATTTCAATGGTTCCACCGTAATTGGAGTTTGCCACGAATGTTGCGTTTACTGTAGCCTTGCTGTTTGGCGAAGTGAACCATCTTTGAACATGGTAGTTCTTGATGTTGATTTTGTATGGCAAGTCGATAATAACCTTTCCTGTATCTGCGGAAGTTTCCGGGTCCCATACAGTGCGGGCATAAATGAATTCGGATTCATAGTTGTTCGTGAGTTCCACATTGTACAGATAGTTGTCTGCAGGAACAGGAACTGGAATTACGTGGTAATAAGATTTATGAATAGAATCTTGAGCGGTTACGGTAATGACTAGAGGTTCAGCATCTTTTTGAAGATTGATTGTACCACTTTCAGAAATGGAAATGCTTGCTTCTGCGGAAACTTTAGTTGAAAGGCTGAATGTCTTTAGAATGTCTTCTGGTATTTGGTCATAGTGATAGATATAGACCGCACCGGTATCCAGGTTTTCTGCTGGGTGCTCGATTCTTATGGAATCAGCACAGAATCTTGTTGTTGCGAAATTTGTTGCACAGGAAGAATCTGCTGCCGTGAGCTTTGAACCTGTTAAAGGCGGCAACTTGTTAATGACAACGTCGTATGCTGCTGTAGAAATACCATTCAATGCAGTGAATGTAAATGTTACTGGGCCTTTAGAAAAGTCCTGTGCCGTAGATGGCGAGAAGCTTTTGTACAAGCCTGTAAAGGAGGGTGTTAATGATGTGATGTTTGTTTTATAGGGAACTGTAAGTTCAATTTTCCCGTTTTGCGAACCGGATGGCTGCGTTACCTTGTAATCACTCATTACGCTAGAACTGATAGCGGTAAAGTTGGTTACGATAGCTTCGTTATTCTTTCCGATAGCAATAGATTTTATAGTGAGATTGCATTCTCTAGTTGACGATCCCTGGGCCTGGAATGTAACCTTTGTTTCTGGATAGCTAATGGGAATTACTTGATCACTATTAAAACTTTTGCCTGTTGACCAGCCCCACTCAGGGTCATAGGTGTAAATCGCAAGGCTATTGCTACCGCAAGAAGTGGAGTAGGTAACCTTGATGTTTGCTCCTTCAAATTCTTCGTTCCAGTCGAATTTGTAACCGGTGTTTACTGAAAGACCGTAAGAAAATTTGGTTCCACTTACTGTTGTTGAAATTCCGCCGTTTAGTCCAAGGGACCAAGAGGCCCATGCACTTGATTGCTTGTCAAAACTTGTTTCAGAGGTGGAGTAGCCGCCACTACTCTGAAAATTCAGGGCGACAGCTGCATTTGAAATGGCTGTTGATGCCAAAACTAGGAATGCTAAATTAGCAATCGAAAAAATCTTACCCATGGCAATACTCCAGTTGTTGGGAATTATTTATGTAAATATAAGTAAGATTTTTATAACAAGCTTGTTTCCATATCATAAAATCAGTTTTTTTTGAATGGAAAAATTTTCAATTTCGTAAATTTTGAAAAAAGAGGAATTTCTATATGCGTAAAATCAAGAATCCCTGGGCTCACTTGGCTGGCTACAATTGCATTGGTTGTTGTCCTACAAATCCGCTTGGACTTCACATGTGCTTTTTTGAAGATGGCGATGACATTGTCTGCGAATGGAAGCCTTCGACCAATCACCAGGGCTGGCTAGACACTTTGCACGGTGGCGTGCAGGGCATGCTCCTTGACGAAATTGCCTCCTGGGTTCTGTTCCGTAAATTGCAGACAACTGGTGTGACTTCTAAGATGGAAGTGAAATACTTGAAGCCTGTTTCAACTTTAGATGACCACATTACCTTGCGAGCACGCATTCAAACGCAAAAGCGAAATGTCGTTTTTATTGATGCAGAACTCTACAATGCCGCAGGTGAAAAATGTACGCAGGCAAGCCTGATTTATTTTAGTGCTGTAAAAAATACAGATAGAGAATCTGCAGCCTTTGTGAGTTGCGAACTTGAGGATTAGTTTTGGAAGATTAATTGCTAGGCTTGTTTTCGCAAGCCTTTGCCGCGTCGTAAGGATCGATGTGTACTAGAGCATCGACCACGTTTTCGCCGCATTCAATCAAGGCGCGTTCCACAGCTTCTGAAAGGTCGTGCGCCTCTAAGAGAGTCATGTCGCTTGCGACTACAATATGCAAGTTTACTTGCAAATCGCTCCCGATGTAGCGCGTACGGAATTCGTGAATGCTAATGACTCCTGGAACGCCGAGTGCGATGGCTTTTAATTTTTCGCAAGTTTCAGGATCTGCGGCTCCATCTGCCACCTGGTGCATGCTAGGCTTGATGATTTCATAGCCGGAGTGAATGATCAAAAGTCCAACAAGCAGGGCGCCAAGAGAATCAATAAACCACAAGTTTGGAAAGACTATCGAAAGCAGAACCGCTATAACAACAGGAATGGAACTGAGAGCGTCGCTACGGTGGTGCCATGCGTTTGCTTCAAGAGCCTGGCTTCTTAGTTTGCGACCACAGTTTCGCGTGTAGCGAAATAAGATTTCCTTGCTTGCTACGGAGAATAAGGCTACAATTGCAGCGATCATTTCTGGGTGCGATTCTTGCCTGTTTATAAGTGCGGTTACTGCATCGTAGTCTAGGAATACGCCTACGGCAATTACGGCAAGGCCAATGCCGAGCGATATCAAAGTTTCGAAACGTCTATGCCCGTTTGGGTGGTCCGCGTCTGGAGGGGAATTCCAAAAGCGAGAACCCACTAGAATTGCAGCGTCGGTAATCAGGTCCGAGGCACTGTGGATTGCGTCAGCAACAAGTGCCTGAGAATGACCGAGTATACCGGCAGCAAACTTGAACCCCATGAGCCCAAGGTTTACAGCAACGCCGACCCAGGTCACCTTTCGGATTTCTGGGCCGTCATCTTTTTTAGCAATTCGAGTCATGCGCCAAATATAGCAAACGAAAAACCTCGAACGCAAAGCCCGAGGTTTGTAAAAATCTTAATGAAGCTTTTCTTCGTTTAATGCTTCGCGCTGTAAATCAAGCTCTGCTGCCTTGTAATCTTCTTCTGTAGTATCTTTTGGATTCCAGACAACGACTTGATTTCGACCGTTTTCCTTGCCTTTATAAAGGGCTTGGTCAGCAAGCTGAATACTTCTATCTACTCCGAGCCTTGGGTCATAGAGGGCTACGCCAACAGTGATTGTTACCGGAATGCGTAAATCGGAATAATTTATTTCAAGGGCTTCAACAGTTTTACGGAAACGCTCGGCGACAATCGTTGCTCCTTCAAGGGCTGTTTCCGGGAGCATTACCAGGAACTCTTCACCGCCCCAACGAGCAACAAAGTCGTATTTACGGAGTAAGTTGCGAATTGTATTTGCAACGCTCTTTAAAACGACGTCACCGCAGTTATGCCCATAGGTGTCGTTAATGCGCTTAAACTTATCGATGTCAATAAAGATAAAGCAGAAATCACGACGCATACGAACTGCGCGGTGTGCTTCTTGTTGAATCTTTTCGCGTAGGTCGCGGCGGTTCGGCAGGCCTGTCAACTCATCTGTTCTAGAAATGATGTCTAGCTGGTTCTTTGCAGCTTCAAGTTCCTTTGTGCGTTTTAGAACCTGTTCTTCGAGGTGCTTCTTGTGGTCGTTTAGCTGCTTCATCTGCTTTTGGATGAGTCTAAGCATTCTGTTGAAAGAACTTGCCAGAATGCCAATTTCATCTTTGCGCTTGTCGTCAGGGAACGGCTCTGCATCAAAGTTACCTTCGCTAATGTAGTTGATGTAGCTGATAATCTTTCTAAGTGGTGTTGTAAATCGTAAAAAGAGGAAGCTGACCATGAAAATGGTTACGAGCAAAACGATTACCAAGAGAATGAAGATCGTAGAAACAGTCGTGAATATTGCCTTTTCGGCATCGTCCCTTAATTGCAGTGAATAAACGTTTAACTGGTATGTCGAATTTTTAGCGAATGCAGTCAAGTATTCCTTGCCGTCAGACAATTTGACAAAGTCCGAAAAGTTTTCGTTCAGAGACTTTGGAGCTGGAAGACCTAGATCCATGACCGTGAGCTTGCCTTCGGACGCTAGCACCGGATTTGGATGCATCAAGAGCTTGCCTTCATTGTCGGCTACAATCAGGAATTGCGGGTCTTCGGCCTTTTGAACGATTTTACTCCAAATACGTCGCATTGAAAAACTTGCTACGAGGGCTCCGTTGGCGGTTGCTCGTGAACCGACTTGAACGGCGAATATTTTCTTTGGGGTTTCTCCGTCTTCCCAGAACCAGGGCGAAAGATAGGTCCTGACCTGCGTAACCCTGTTAAAGTCATCAAATGATTGCGGAACGCTGTTATGGGCTGCAGCCTTGATCATGGAATTGTCGCAGATGAGCTCGTTGTTCCTTCCATAAAGGCGAATGTATTCGCCATTCATGAAGAGCGGAGAGACATCGTAGCTCTTTAAAAAGCCGGACGCTTCAATAGGGTCTAGTGATGAAATCGAAGAAGTCTTGCCAAGCAGGTAAAGCTGCCTGTCGAAAAGGTCCATTTCTTGCTTCATCGTGTAAGAAGCATTTTTGGCAATATCCCTGTTGGTTTGGAACCATGTGCCCATGAGCGAGGTTCTTTGCGAATGAATAAACCACGCCGTAACACCGCCCATCAAGACGGTGATGGTCAATACCAAGAGCACTAGGCATTTAAAAAGGATACTGTTCTTGAAGGACCTAAAAAGCATTGTTTATTTTTTCCTACGGTATGTGAACACAAAGCCCGCAATAACTGCAAGAGCTAGTAGTGCTATAGTATAGGAAATAGGAGTTGAGGATTCTTCCTTCTTTTCTTCGACAACCGGGCTTTCTTCGTTATTTTTAGATAAGTTTACTTTAGATAAGAATACCGGGTCCCAAATTTTTTGGAAATCTTCAAAATTTACGGAAACAGACGCATTCTCGTCTCCAAGAAGTCGATTGAGCTCTACGTCTGCCTTTGTTAGGATTTCGAAAATCTTTTCATCACTGTAAAGGCCTTCAATTTCTAGCAGAGACCAGATTTCGCTGAACATTGAAACTAGGACTGCTTCGATTTCACCCCAGCGAGGTAGGCTTGGGTAGGCGTGGCCATATTTCAAGCCTTCGATAAGAGGCTGGTAAACGGAATCTGTAGACCATGACGCAAGCACTGATTCTGATGGTGGCAAAAAGCCGATGTGCCTTGTATAGGCGTCAAGAGCCTTGTCTGAAGTTAGGAATGTTAAAAGCTTTAGGGCGTTTTCCTTGTCCTCTGCTTTGGCTGGAATTGCAAGGTTTGAGCCCCCGATAAAGCCGATGCTGCCGGCAGAACCCTTTGGCACGCGGAATAGTTCAACACCGTCATTGCCGATAGGAGAAGAAATCAAGCCACCTTCGGCTCCAGAAAAGCGAAGCTGCATTACAATTTCTGCAGTATTCAAAATAAATGCAAGTTCACCGCTGTTAAACTTTTGGGCAACCTGCGCCGTATTCAAGTTGAGGCTTTCGCGGTCAACCAAAGAATCCTTTACGAACTTTAGGTATTTTGCAATCCCCTTCAAGGTGTTTGTTTCAAGAATGGAGGATCTTGTTTTCCCTGCATCGATTCTTACAAAGTCACCGCCTTCCGACCAAACCCATGGCGCAAAGTTATGTGGAATGTTCCAGTCGCTTTTGCCTGGGAATGCGTAAGACTGGATCGGGGTCCCGTCTTCGAGGGTCAGTTTTGCATCTTGAATTTTTTTGAGGGCGGAAGCGAACCCTTCGTATGTTTCGATGTCGCTTGCTGTAATACCAACTTTATTTAGAATTCGCTTGTTGCCAAGCAATGTGCGGGCATCCACAAACCATGGTATAGAGTAAATGGTCGGGTCGCCTTCGATGTGCGTTGTTTCAAAGCTTACCGGAATAAAGCGTTCCGGCTTAATGGACTTCATGTACGGGTCCAGGTCAAGGAGAGTTCCGCGTGAAGCAAAATACGGGAGCCAGGTTGTTCCAAGCTGAACAACTGATGGAAGGTCCTTGCCGCTTTCAAGGGCTCCAGAAATACGTCCCCAGGCTTCGCCCCAGTCAAGAACGGTAACTTTTACGGGAATACCGGTTTCTTGGGTAAAGGTTTTAAGACCGTCTTCGAGTTTTTCCTTAGGGGATGCTCCATTTGGCATGATCCAAATAGATAATGGTTTTGCTGCCATTACCGATGTCGCTAAAATAAGAGAGCTTAGCAAGACAAATTTTTTCTTCATAAAAACCTCGAATACACAAAAAATCGGCCTTTTTGGGGCTTCATATATACACTGCCCCAAAATAAACAATTTTTAAATAATTCGCACAGTTTTTTTTGTTGAAGTATGCTCTTTGACAAGTTTGTGTAAGAAATTTTGCCTTATTTGGTGAAAAATTTTGTTCTTGGGAGTTTTATTTCCAAAAAAAATGTGATTTTCCGTTTTAAATGGGAATATTTTATGTTGAAATAAAAAGTCTTTGCTTTGCAACGGTTTTCGTTTGGCGGGCATCTAATTTTTTAGTTTTAGTACCCCGGATTTTAAGATATTATGAAAAGATTTATCAAGATTTTTATTGTTTTGGCCGTTTTAGCCGGAGTAGGGTATTTTGCCTACGTCCGTTTTGCTGCAAGTGAAAAATCTGTGGTGGGAACGCTTGTTAGCGAAAAAATAGAGACTAGAACGATCCGTACCACAATTTCTGCGACAGGTAGCCTAGAGCCTGTGGACCAGGTTGAAGTTGGCACTCAGGTGTCTGGCGACATTGCAAGGATTTTTGTTGACTACAATTCCAAGGTAAAAAAGGGCCAGGTTCTAGCGGAACTTGACAAGTCAAAATTAAAGGCAACTCTCACGCAGGCTGAAATTTCGTATAAGTCTGCAGAAAACGATTACAGCTATAAGCTTTCTACTTATGAACGTACAAGGAAACTTGCCGAAAATGGAAGTGCTAGCGCTGTTGAATTGGAATCTGCGCAATACAATATGAATGCGGCTAAGTTTGCCGTGGAACGCAGCCGTAGTGAAGTAGAGCAGGCTAAGTTAAACCTGAGCTATGCTACAATCAAGAGCCCGATCAATGGTGTGGTATTGGAACGCGCAGTCGATGTTGGGCAGACTGTTGCCGCCTCGATGAGTACGCCAACGCTTTTTATTTTGGCCAAGGATCTTTCGCAAATGAAGGTCATGGCGGATGTGGATGAAGCAGACATAGGCCAAGTCAAGGCCGGTCAAAATGTTGAATTTACGGTAGACGCCTATTTGGAAGATACGTTCAAGGGAATAGTGCAGGAGGTTCGCCTGAACCCGACGACAACAGCGAACGTTGTTACATATACAGTTGTGATTACTGCAGAAAATCCAGACCAAAAGCTTTTGCCAGGCATGACTGCTACCTGTACAATCATTACCCAGGAGATTCGCGACGCTATTGCACTCCCGGCAAAAGCTATCAAGTTTATTCCGGCTGAAGGAACGCCGAAGTTACCTCCTCCAGATGGCATGGGGCCGCCGCCTAAGCGAGAGGATTCTTCAAAGTTTGCAGATGGCAAAATGCCGCCACCGGGCATGGGCGCTATGGGAGGCTTTTCTGGAATGGCAAAGAAGAAGTCCTGGAGCAAGAATCACGGAGATAAGGGACCAAAATTCGTTTGGATTAACATGAACGGCTCTGTGATGCCGCGTCCTGTGAAAGTTGGGATTTCTGACGGTGTGTATATGCAAGTGGAACATGGCTTGAATGTTGGGGACTCGGTCGTTGTTTCGCAGGAATCAAGTGTTGTGAAGGCCCCAGCAAGTGGCGCGGTAAGCCCGTTCATGCCGGGCCCGCCAGGGAGGAAAAAGAAGTAGCTAGACAGGAATCAGGAATTGTAGTTTATTATGTTGGCGAGCGAAGCGCGGCCATCCAGGAATCGTGATGAGGTACGCACCTTCGGTGCTTGAGGCATGAGGTCGGCGCTACCTGCGCCTAGAGGAAATGTTGAAGTCTGTCGGCTGTAGGCTGTCGTCAGAAATTGTAATTTCCCATGTCATTGTCAATTCATAATTCTGCATTCTGAATTCTTAATTCTGAATTATCAAAGCCTTTCAGGCGACAGACGTCTGCTACAGCCGACAACATTGAAAATTTGCATGCTCCTCTCGTCTCTCGTCTGTAGGCACGTAGTGCCGTTCTCTCGTCTAACCACTAGCCCCTAAATCCTAAATTCTAATAACCATGAATCCTATACTTTCCATAAGGCATCTGCATCGTGATTTTAAAATGGGCGATGAAGTCGTTCATGCTTTGCGTGGTGTGTCCTACGATATTTTCCCGGGAGAATTCGTGACAATCATGGGAACGAGCGGCTCTGGCAAAACGACCATGCTGAACATTCTTGGTTGCATGGACAAGCCGACAAGTGGTGAGTATGTTTTGGACGGCGAACATGTTGAAACTTTGAAGCGTGATGCCCGCGCAAGAATTCGCGGTACAAAGATTGGCTTTGTCTTTCAAAGCTACAATCTTCTTTCTAGGACTACGGCGATTGAAAATGTGGAGCTGCCCTTGCTTTACAATCCAAAAATTTCAGCAAGGGAGCGCCGTGAACGGGCTGTTGCAGCTTTAAAGCGTGTTGGCTTAGAAGACCGAATGAACCATTTGCCTAACCAGCTTAGCGGCGGCCAGCAGCAGCGTGTTGCTATTGCTCGCGCCCTGGTAAATGACCCTGTAATAATCCTTGCCGACGAAGCTACTGGCAACCTTGATACGCGTACAAGTTACGAAATCATGATGCTGTTCCAGGAATTGAACAAACAGGGCAAGACGATTATTTTTGTGACGCATGAACCTGACATTGCGACATTTAGCAGTCGCACGATAACGCTTCGTGATGGCCTTGTTCGAAAGGACATCGCCAACGAAAATGTTCAGGATGCGCGTGCCGCCTTTGACGCGCTTCCGCCTCCAGAAACCTTTGAGGAGGATGCATGAGTCCGCTTACATTAATCAAGATTGCCTTTGCAGCCCTTTTGCGCAATAAGATGCGCACTGTGCTTTCGATTCTTGGCATTGTTATAGGCGTTGCCGCCGTGATTACGATGACTGCGATGGGTGAGGGTTCCAAGCAGTCTATTCGAGAAAAAATGAGTTCCATGGGAACAAATGCGATTATTATTATGCCAAACCAGCAGCGCCGTGGCGGTGTCCAAATGGATGCGAGTGGGGCTGCTGAAGCGCTTGAAGAAGCAGATGTCATTGCCCTTAGGGAAAATGCAACCTATATAAACGCAGTTTCGCCGATGATTACTGCTGGTGGCCAGGCAATTGTTGGCAATAACAATTCGCCAACCCCGTTGAGCGGAATTTCTGCGGATTACTTAAAGATTCGTAATTATGAAATTGATGACGGTGTAATGTTTGATGACACAGCGGACCGCATGGCAAAAGTTTGCGTAATCGGCCAGACAGTAATAAAGAACCTGTTCCCGGAAGGTAACCCGATAGGAAAGACGATCCGCTACAAGAGCATTCCCTTGAAAGTCATAGGAACATTGAAGGCTAAGGGCTCAGGTGATTTTGGCCAGGACCAGGACGATGTGATTTTTACACCCTACCAAACTGTGATGAAGCGCTTTACCGCAACAACGGCCATTCGGCAGATTTATGCAAATTCTGCCCACGAGGGCTATGCCGAACAGGCTACTGAAGAGATTATGCAGATCCTGAAGGAACGCCGTAATTGGACAAAGCCGATGGACCCGTTTAGAATATTTACCCAGGAAGAAATGTTAGAAATGATGACCAGTACCACGAACTTGCTTTCTGTTGTGCTTACGGCTATCGCTGGCATTAGCTTGCTTGTTGGAGGCATTGGCATTATGAATATCATGTATGTTTCTGTTACGGAGCGTACGCGCGAAATAGGGCTTCGTATGGCCATTGGTGCACGTGGCCGTGATATTCTTTTGCAGTTTTTGTTTGAATCCGTGATTATCAGCTTGCTTGGCGGATTTATCGGAATCCTGTTTGGTGGCCTTGCTTCTTTTGCTGTACGCATGATTGCAAACTGGCCGATGAGCATTTCGCTTACAAGCGTTGTCGTAAGCTTTGGAGTATGCTTTGTGACTGGTGTGTTCTTTGGCTGGTACCCGGCACGAAAGGCTAGCAGGCTTGACCCGATTGAAGCTTTGCGATTCGAATAGGATTTGTTCTAGAAATCTAGAATCGCTCCACCCATTTTAAAAGATTCTGATTCCGGTACAATTTCAAAGACTTCAAATTGGTAGTCGGCACTCTTTGCCATTGCTTTAGAATAAAGGGCTCCAAGCGTGTTGTAAAGGCAGTTCCAGCTGTCTGTTTCGCATAGGTATTCCGGCTTGATTCCCTTGCCGTGGTATGTTTCGTTTTTTTCGTTATAAATCATGGCGTTGGTAATGTATGCAAGGGCTCCGATTGGGGTTTTGAATGGAGCTTGCCCGATACCTTTGCCGTAGGTTGTTGTGCCTGTTGTATGCACCCTTTCGCTTTGCGAAAGCGCCATCGTGAAAATTTCTGCACAGCTTGCCGATTTGCTATTGGTGAAGAGTACGATGTCGAACTGTTCGCCGAGCCCGCCATTTGAAGCAAGGTGCTTTTGCCAGGATTCAAGCTTTTCGCCCTTTTGGTTGAAACCCATGGTTTTTGTCTTCATGACAATTCCTTCTCCAAGAAAAACGTCTGCTGCGGCAAGGCATTGCGAAATAAGCCCGCCAGGATTGTTGCGGATGTCTATTACGACAGGGAGCTTTGTGTCTTTTATGATTCTTACGACGCTGTCAAGTTCGCCGATTGTACCGAGTTCCGCATTGGATGTGGGCTTTGCAAATTTTCTTAGCGTGATAATGGGGTTGCCTGTTAAAAGCGTGTCTAAGAAGACCGTCGGAAGCATTAAGCTTTCTTTTTTCAGTTCGACTGTAACCGTATCGTTTTGATAGGCGTATTTCAAGACAACGCTATCGACTGCCGCTATGGCTGCATTGTACATTGTTCCGTTGTCATTTTTTAGATCGACACCGTTTGCTTCTAGAAGTGTTGCGTAGCGAGGGACTTTAGCTCGTTCTGCAGAACTTCCCGGGAAGATTCGGTAAACTTTTAATGGGTATTCTCCTCCATAGTACCTTAATTCTATGCCTGGGGTCCCATTGTTGATGCTCGTTGTCATCGAGGTCTCTGTTTCTTCTGCTTTTTGAGGAACGATGTACCTTGTAAACGGATCTTGCAGGGCATCGTATAGGGCTTGCGGCTCCGAAAAAGCGCTTTGCTCAGGCAGGTCGTCAAAAATGTATTCGCGTTCAAGTAGCCAGTAGTTGTATTCGTACTCAGAAAGCTCTCCGCTCTTTTCTGCAGGATTTTCTAAGGAACAACCGAGTACGAAGAATACGCAGAGTAAAAAGCTAAAAACGAGGGGAACGGTTCCTCTCGTTTTTTTTGTTGCTAAATAGCCTGTTCTATTCATGCCTGCTTAAGGAGCTTATGCGTCGATTTTTGCACCAACGCGTTCGCCCAAAGACTTGATTGCTGCCGCCGGAATCTTGTTTTCTGTAACAGAAATGGTTTCGAGCTTTTTGCAGTTTTCAAGAGTTGCCGGCAGCGTTGTGAGCTGGTTTGTATCGAGCAAGAGTTCGCGGAGGTTTTCAAGCTTGCCTATGCTTTCTGGAATTTCTGTAAGCTGGTTGCTAGAAACCACAAGAATTTCGAGAGCCTTCGCATCGCCTAGGTTTTCTGGCAATGTTTCAAGGTTGTTGATATCTGCGTAGAGCTTTTTAAGTTCCGGGAGCTTGAATATTTCTGCCGGGAGTTCCATGAGCATGTTGTTGTGCAAGCTGATTTTTTCTACGTGCTTCCAGTTCTTGATAGTCTTTGGAAGTTCCTGGAGCTGGTTCTGAGCAGCGTTCAACTGCTTCAAGTTCTTGAAATTGCCGATGGATTCCGGGAGTTCCGAAAGGCAGTTGTAGCCTACGTAAAGCGATTCGAGCTTTGTAAGCTCGCCGATTGCTTCTGGCAGGTCCATAAGGTCGTTGCTTGCAAGGGAAAGCTTTTTCAGGTTCTTGAGCTTTGCGATTTCGTCAGGGATTTCGACAAGTTCGTTCTCGTCGAGCTTGAGTTCTTCGAGTTCTGTGAGCTCAAAAAGTTCGTCTGGGAGAATTTTGAGAGCAAGTCCGTTCAAGTCGAGTGTCTTGGCGTGTTTTGCCTTAGCCTTGGCTAGAATTTCCATAATGTTCATGATAATCTCCTTTTCTTAAACTTTATGCTAGTTACAAAACAAAAATGTAATGATGTTAGCCACGTTGTAAATCTTAGCTTTTTTATTTTGTTCGCAATGAAAAAAAGAGCGTTTTTTTTGCCGATAATGCCTTTATTTTATTCCAATTTGTAATAACTCCCCTGATGTAAAAATAATATAACATTCTTGTGAACTTCGCATGAATGCTTTACAGATTGGGTGTAAACGGGCTACAATCAATGTCTTATGAGTAAAAAATTAAAATCCATGACAGATTTTATTACTTTTTTCATGAATTTTTGTAAATTTGAGTCCAGCTCTTATAAAAAAGGGCCGAATTTATTGAAAAATACCAAGGAAAACGCGTAATGGAATTGACAGCTTCGCAAAAATTGACTACTTCGCAGGAACGTAGGCTTAACTTTGTTGCTAGCCTGCTTAGCCTGAATCCACTCGATCCTAAGGATCGTATCAAGGCGCTTCGCCACTTGAACTTGGATGAGGAAGGCTGCTTCCATGGCTTCCAGTACAATCAGGGAAATTTGGAATTCTTTATTTTCCTTGATGAAGATACTCCGCTTGAACGCGTTGTTACAAACCTTACACAGGATCTTAAGCAGCTCCGCATTGCTGTTTTCCGCACAAGCGAACCGAAGAACCCGTTCTTTAGCTCCCTTGGCGAAGAAGCAGACCCGTGGGATACCTTGAAGGTTGATTCTTCTACCGATGAAGAAGATGAAGAAGGCAACACCCCGGCTAGCCGCCCTTACATGGAAGCTCTTGAAATTACGGTTCTCCGTACACGTTCCAGCCGCGATATTACCGACTCCGAACTTGAAAGAACCTTGAAGGATATGCGTCGTAAGCTTGCTATCTGGAAGATGGAAAACCGCGCAAAGCTCGAAATTTACGCTGAACACGACGACCTTACAAAGGATTTGCGTTCCGCAGACGACAAGCTTGAAATCCAGATGGTAGAAGATCCGCTCCACATGGTAAGCGAACACGGCGAACTTTTCCTTGGTTTCTGCCCGATCAAGACCATTTACGATTATCACATGGCTCTCGGTAAGCGCTTGAAGACTAAGCACAACATGGCTATTGTCTCCAGTAACATTCGTACTTACCTTGGTAACCTTACTCACACGAACGCAGCCCTCATTGACGCCTTCCAGGAAATGGAACGTGAAAGCGATGCTTCTGACTTCCCGTTCTTCCACAACGGCATGACCCTCACGGGCGATGACCTCCGTGTAAAGGAACGCGATGGCCGCAAGGTTTTGCTCATTGAACGCCCGAAGATCATTAACGGTGCTCAGAGCTTGTTCACTTATGAATCTTATGCAAAGAAGAGCAAGAACCCGGTAAACCCGAACGTGATGGTAAAGGTTGTTGTTCCGTACCCAGGCGCAGATTCATTCCTTCGCCAGGTTACAATGGCTAACAACCGCCAGAACCCGGTTTACAGCTACCACCTCCGTGCAGCAGATGACTTGCAGTTCTTTATTTGGCAGCGTTACCAGGAAGAAGGCTTTACATACGTTTATAAGGATGGCGTTCGCCTCAAGGCTCGTACCCGTAAGCTCGAAGTTCGCATGCGCCCGGAACTTGCTAAGACCTTGTTCATGATGGACGGCCGCATTTCTGAAAGCAAGTCCAGCGATTGCATCTTTGACAAGGAAAGCCTGTACCAGCGTTGCTTTGGCGCATTCGTACGCGTTTCTCCAGATAAGGAAAAGGACTTTGTTCGCAAGACTATCGCCTATACAAAGGCATGGCAGTTGCTTGTTCGCTTGCAGATCAAGGTTCGTAACGTTGTTCCTGGCAAGGGCGTTTCCATTGAAGCTAACGATGGCAACCCGCTTACTAAGATTACCTGGAACGGCCGCCTTGAAGACAAGTTCCTGTTCCGTAGCGCAGTCCGCGACCTCGTTGTGCCAATTGCGCTTCGCCACTGGCTTGTTTACGGCAATCCGATAAAGGACTTTGAAGACCTCGTTGAAAACGAACTCTTGTTCAATGAATCTATCTTGAAGTACGCTTCCAAGATTTACAGCGACTACCTCAAGAATATTCTTGTTACAAAGTTCAAGGATGACCCGGCTTATTACGATACCATTACTACAATCGACAAGGATTCCGGCGAATCTGTAGAACGTCGCTTGTGGAAGGGCTTCGGCAACACTGCTACATACGACAAGGTTATGCAGATGCTTATCGAAAAGGACCCGGCATGGGAAAAGTGCCGTGGCGGTATCGATAGCTTCCTTTAATCTTTGCTGATTGATGAAAGTCCCGTGCAGTTCAAGCTGTGCGGGATTTTTTGTTGGCCTTATAGCGTTTGTAATGTTCTGGTCGTTGCTAAAAAATGGTTTTGCGTGGTACTAAGTGAGGCTTTTGGGTTGGAAATTGCAATTATTAAAATATTGAATTTGTCGACTTGAGGTTGCTCATGAAAACACAGATTAGTTGACTTTTCCCTTGGTAATCAACGTTACTGCACAAGTTATCAACATGTTGATAACTCTGTGGAAGAATTTCCTTGGCAAGGTTACGTAAAAGACTTCAAAAATAACGTTAGAAAGCCTGTTTCGCTAGGGGTCGGCTACTTTTACCGCATGAGCAATTTCTATTTTGAGCCGGCATATTTTTGTAAGGTATTAGCCGGTTAAGATATTTTGAAACGGTTGTTTGGTCATATTGTGCGTATAGGCGTGGTGGGCTTGATGTTCGCTGCTGTTTTGCCGTTTGCCCAGGAACCGGAAACAGCTCCGGCAGAAACCTCGCCTACGGATTCTAAGTCTGCGATCCAGTACATGAATTTGCCGCCGCAGGTTGCTCCTCTTGACGGTCTTGTTCCAAAGAGTGGCATGGCGAGCGGTGCTGCAATGAAGCAGTCCCGCAATGTGGTGCAGGATCACGATATTGATGTTGGTACGCGTAGCTTGAAGGTTTCTGAAAAGTACGTGAACCCGCTATCGAAGGATACCACGGAACTGTGGTCCGCGGAATACCCGGAACTTGCCGATTACGTGAACGACATGTACGATGTCGGTAGAAACCGCCTGTGGATGAATTCCCTTGTCGGTCAAAAGGATGATGGTTATACGGCGCCAGAAATGGGCTCCGAGTTTGACATTTCGATCCCTGTGCCAATGCCTGCATGGATGAAGACCTGGGGCTTTGACAAGCCGAAGCTCTTTTTGCAGGGTACCATGGACATTCGCTTGAAGGGTTACGGCGAATATGACGATGCTCCGGGTAGCACCGAGACAAGCCTTTGGCCTTCGCCTTCTTTGAGTTATGACCCGAGCTTTATGGTCAAGGGTAAGATTGGTCCGTACATTACCGTCGAAATCAACAACGTCGAAAGCGGCCTTGGCGTAAAGAACCAGATTCGCGTGGTTTACGAGGAATCGTACAAGGGCGAATTTGAAGATTACATTTTGCAGCGTGTCGAAGCCGGTACGACCTCCCTTAGTTTGAGCGGTACTGAACTTACCGGTTATTCCGAAAACCATAAGGGCCTGTTCGGTATCAAGGCGGAATGGAAGCTTGGCGACTGGAACTTGACGACGATTGCTTCCCAGGATGGCGGTAGCCAGGAATCGTACACGATTAACGCTAGCGAAAGTACCACGGAATTCCAGATCTTGGACAAGGGCTTTGTCGCTTACCGTTACTACTTCTTGAACCATAAGGCTCGCAGTAACTACATTGGTGCTGCAATTACAGGCAAGGCGACTGCAAGTTACCCGGCAACGGGGCTTAAGCTTTATAAGCGTGCGATTACGAATTCTACGACTGACGTTCTTGACAATATGACTGTTGTCTACATAACGCCAAGTGGAAAAACTATCAAGAAATCTGTGGAGCGAATGACGGAAATCCCTACTGCAGATTATTCTTACGATTCAAAGACTGGCATCTTGAGAATTTCTGGAGCAAGCAAGAATACGCTTATTGCCGCCAGCTGGAGTGGAGACGATACCGGACGCTCCGGTTCAACGATTCGTGATGGTTCGGAACTTGTACTTATCCAATGGGATGCAACTCTTTCGGAGCTTACGGACATTGATAAGCTTATGCTCCGTAATGTCTATAACGTGGGTATTTCTGACGATAGCTATTCAAGTTTTGTGCTTCGCATGAAGACAAAGACCGGCATTGCAGACAACTACTTGAAGACTCTTGGCGTTGCAGATTCCACAAATGGAACAATCAAGGTTAACGACGCTACGATATTCAAGAAGAATTCCTCCGGTAGCTATACTGGTGAAATGTGGCTCCCTTGTAAACCACTAAAAGAATATGATGGTGCTAATGCTGCTGAACGCGCTCGTGAAAACTGCTTGGAACCACTCCGCAATATCGATACGACTAAGGCAATGGAGCAGATGTATAGGCTCCCGGTTTCGAACCTGAACCGCTATACGAACCGTTTCTACTTTGAATCTGTGGGCAAGCGCCGTAGCTCTACGATTAGCGTGCGTAACCAAAATTCGAGCCATTCCGTGAGTGCCGGTTCGTGCATGGATATTTCTCCGGGTACTGAAAAGTTGAAGGCCGGTTCTGAAACGCTTGTTCGTGACGTGGACTATGAAGTCAACTACGAACTTGGCCAGATTGAACTTTTGAGCGACCGAGCACTTGACCCGAATAAGGAAATCTCGGTAACGTTTGAATGCGAACCGCTCTTTGAAATTGACAACAAGATCTTGCTTGGTGCCCGTGCGGAATTGCCTTTGCAGCGTTACGGATTTGGCGAAGGTTCCTTGTTTGGCATTACCGCTCTTTATAAGAGCCAGAGCACGACAGCTTCAACTCCGACTCTTGGCAATGAACCGTACTCCAGCTTCCTTTGGGGCATGAACCTTCGCTTGCAAGATACGACGCATACCATTTCTACGATAATGGATGCTATCCCGATCTTGTATAGCACGGCTCGTTCTAGTTGGAACTTTGAAGTTGAATTTGCAAGCAGTTACCACAACACGAATACGAGTGGCCACAAGACTGCCCTTGTCGAAGATTTTGAATCGACAACGACTGGTTTAACATACCCGCTTTCAAGACTTTCCTGGACTGTCGCTTCTCCTCCGGGTGGTGTCGACACTAACCCTGGCACGTATATTGCCGATCAAGATTACAAGCACCAGGGCGAGTTCATTTGGCACAGCAACAATACGGAAATGTACAAGTACATTTATCCGAATGTAGGCAATTCCGATGTAGATAACCAGCGCTTGACCGTGCTCAAGATGACGCTTCGCCCGAACGATAACTTGATGGGCAAGAGCTGGGGCGGTATAATGCGCCCGAACAGCAGCTATTACCAGGACCTTAGCGAAATGCGCTATGTGGAAGTTGTTGCCCGCGGTAATGTGGGTTCCATTTTCATTGACCTTGGCCTTATTAGCGAAGACGTTTCAGTCAACGGCTATGCACCGAATGGCGAGTACAATGGAGAAAACAATTTGGGTACGACTACGACCTTGCATGACAAGGGCCTTGACGGACTTTCTGGTGCTGAAGAAACAAGGCTTACCTGGGACTGCCGCGTTTCTGGCTGTATTTCTACGGAACTGAATGCGACTAACGTGAATACCTCTACGACGGATATTGCTCTTGATGACTATAGCGATGCGTACGATGATGACTCGGACCCGCCGCGTGCAATTAACGGTACGGAAGACAACGCCGGTGAACGCGTGTTTGATACGGAAGATATCAACCGCAACGGTTCCTTGGATACAGACATTAGCTTTGTTCGTTACCGCATTGACCTGAGTAGCGATGACCCGACCCAGTACGAAGAATTGAAGAATGGCTGGCGCCGCTGGAGAATCCCGCTTGACCAGTACGATACGGTTGTATCTTCTACAGGTAATGACTACAAGACTATCCTTTCGGAAGCTCTCTTTACAAGGGTTTGGCTTGGTAAGCTTAACAATGGCGTTTCTGAAGCAAAGGTGCAGATTGTAAGCCTTGGCGTTATTGGCAATGCCTGGGAATCTGCGGACGTGTCTAGCCTTTACAAGACTAGCTCCATTGAAAATTCCCAGATTGCAGAAGTGAACGGTTCTGAAGTTAGCATGAACCAGACAACTTCTACAAAGTCTGACTCCAGCTACTTGCAGGTTACGACAATCAACAACCGAGAAGATGCAGGTACTTATTACAAGTCTCCAAATACTGAAAACGAAAGAGATTCCGAGACTAACGCAACGCTTAAGGAAACAGCCCTTGTTCTTGACTATAAGAACTTGACCCCAGGCCAACAGGTTGGTGTGACCCGCGTATTTGATTCCGATGTGAAGGACCTTACAAGCTACAAGTCCATCAAGATGGAAATCCATTATGTGACAAAGGCGCAGAAAGTTCCTGTACGTTTTGCAATCCAGATGGGTGAAGGTTCCTTGGAAGGCTCATCGAACTATTACGAATGGAGCTTTAGGCCAGAAAACTTTAGCTGTGGCTCCTCTGAAAGGCTTTCGGATTGCCATGAAACAAACTGGCTTGCTAACGCGTTTGCGCTTGACATTAAGCAGTGGACCGACATGAAGCTCGGCCGGAAGCCGCCTTACATGGAACCGGTCGAAGTTGACCTTGGCGGAAAGCGTGAAGAAATGTTGAAGCTTGTCGGTAACCCGTCCCTTACCTCGATTGACTGGATTCGCTTTGTAATTATTGCCGATGAAGACGCTTCTGCAAATGACCTTGAAGGTACGTTCTGGATCGATGACCTGCGCCTTTCTGGAATGGATAATGACTGGGGTTATGCAGCCCGTGTCGGTGGCCAGTTGAACTTCTCTGACTTCGCTACTGTTTCTGGTTCCATGCGTTACCAGGATGGCGACTTTGCTACCTTGAATTCTGCCGACGGCGGTTCTCCGAAGCCTGCTTTAAAGGATGCCGCTTCTCAGCTTGATGTGGCTGGCGATGTGAACTTTAGCTTGAACAAGTTCTTCCCGGATGATAACGGATTCCATATTCCTCTTGGACTTGGATATTCTAGCACGACCAAGCGCCCGTACATGAAGCCGACCGATGACATGCTCCTTAAGCGTGAATACCTGAACGACCTCATGGAAGACATGGTGCAAAACAAGCTCGATGTCAACTCTGAATCCGAAGAAGAAAAGCTTCGCCAGCGTGCCGCAGCCAAGGGCTACGAATCCTATACAAAGAACCGTAACATAAGCATTAGCTATAGCAAGGATTACGCCCCGGACGATAACATTATCCTTGAATACATGACGCAGATTTTCTTGGAGCGCCCTGCATTCAGTTATTCTTATAACGAAACGGAAGGCCGCGCGACGACTGTTGCGGACTCCACCTACAGCTACCGTACTGTCATTGAATATAAGCTTGGTACATTTAACAAGTTCGCCTACAAGCCGTTCTCTTCGCTTGGCACCTTTAAGATGTTAAAGCCGCTTGCAGATTCTCCGTTTGAACCGTGGCCGCAGACTTTTGACTTGACATTGTTCGACTTTAGCTATGTTCGCTATGTGAACCAGGAACGTGACCCTGACTTTGTAGAACCGCAGGTGGACAAGGTTGTCACGTATACAGCGGACCTTACCCACAAGGCAAATATCCGCTGGAACATTTTCTCGTTCCTTACTACAAGCTATAGCATTTCTGTAAAGCGCGACATGTTGGCTGACCGCGAAGCGTTTGTCAAGGAGAACTTCTTTACGACCCGCGATGGCCAGATGTTTGCCGCGGACGATATCTTTGCTTACGACCATACCGATAGAAAGGTCTATGTTTCTGCAGACAGTATTGTTGCGATTCCGCGCGACACGATTCCGCGTGTTAGGGAAAATGGCGATACGATGACCATTGACTTGCAGAATCCGGATTCCTATGTGATTCGTTACGATACCACCGTGTTCTACAAGGTGGATAGCGTTGGCCACAGGGATTATGGCCCGGAATACGGTATCTTGAAACATGAAAGGGCTCGTACCCGCCAGTTCAGCGTGAACTTTACGCCGAACATCATTCCGTTCTTGCCAATGAACTTTAACTTTAGCACGAACTTTACGCAGCAAAAGACGATTCCTGATGACTTTAGCCTGTATGACGAAAAAATGTTCGATCAGAACTACTGGACTATTTCTCAGACCAACCGCTTTGAATTTACTCCGGCATTTAGGTTGATTACGTTCATGGAACAGTTTGGCCGTGGAAACTCAGCCCAGCAGTTCCTTGAAAAGATCAGGTGGCGTGAAATCAGGGCCACATGGACTACGAACATTTCTACGACTGGTGAAAACTTTACGCTTGCACAGTTGAACGAAGAACAGGGCGTGACTCCGTTTGAATATTACCTGTATGGCCTTGGCATTGGCAACGGCTATAGGAACAGGGGACTCTGGAACATTGTTTCTGGCGACATGGGCCTTGACCATCGCGATGACTATACGGACTTTGCCGAATACAGGAACCGCCATGTAGATACCCTTGTTTACCAGGGTAACTTTACCCATGCGGTTTCGAGGTCCTTGCAGCTTGCCACAAGCATTGTGCTGCCGTTCTGGGATATAGGCGTGACTGGCGACTTGCAATGGAAACAGGACTTTAACCAGTCCCGTGAATATCCGCTTTATACGGATAGCACCGTTGTTTGGCCAAAGTGGGGCATCGGCGTGACCGTCCCGAACTTCTCGCAGCGCGTGGGCTTCTTGAATGGCTTCAAGAGCGTAAGCACGACTCACCGAGTGGATTATACTTATACGACTTCTGTAAAGCCGTTCCAGAGTGCCGAGGATTCCTGGTCGACGCAGTGGAACTTTAACCCGCTTGTTCGAATTTCGTTCTTGTTCCAGAACAATATGCGCATTGACAATGCTGTACGCTTTAAGTACGAACATACGGATCGTCGCCCGAAGGAAGAAGTGATATCTCAGACAAACTTCCCGGCCGAGGTTGAAGATATTACGGATACGTCGAAGTACTTCTGGGAAACTCCGTGGATCCATACGTCACTTTACAAGGACTTTGGATTTAACATTGGAGACGACCTTACCATTACATACCCGCTCAAGACGAAGCGCGGTTTCCAGATGTGGCGCTGGTACATCAAGCTCGATAACGATATCGACTTGAAGTTTACCGCTGGCTATGACTTTACAAAGACAATTCGCCGTTACTATGACCCGCTAGCTAGCTATGATATGTGGGACAAGGAGTCTGGAACGGCTGGTGTTTACAAGACTTTCTATGACCCGAACAGGGACTTGACCTATACCGCATACAAGCCGGAACTTGAACTGACCGAAAGAACTGTGCCGTCTCGTACCCATGAATGGTTCTTGCGCCCGAGCATGGCTTACCAGTTCAACAAGATCGTTTCTACAAGTGCATATATCGAGTATAGGCAGATACACGAAAAGCTTGATGACGAAACTGCGCACATTCGTAGAATCTTGCAGTTTGAACTTGCAATGATGCTTAGGTTTAATTAATTGGATGGATAGATGAAGCAAAAGGAAAATATTAAGAACCCGGTAAAACGCTTTTTGTTTGGCCTTGCCCGCGAAATTATTTTGCCGGTGGCGCTTGCCCTGGTTGTTATTCAATATGTGATCCAGGCATTCCAGATTCCTAGCGGCTCCATGGAAGATTCCCTTTTGGTGGGCGACTTTTTGCTTGGCCTAAAATTCGTATATGGTTCCCCGGTCCCTTTTTCGAACTCCAAGTTCCCAGCCCTTTCTGCCCCGGCTCGTGGCGATGTCGTAATCTTCCGCTATCCGGGTGACCCCGAGTACCCTGATTACGATTCCAAGCGCTATACCCACTTGGCTAATGCCCTTATGCTTGGAAACTTTTACTGGGATTCTAACCCGGAAAATGGCAACCCGCATTTGGTGCACTACGCTGACGGTCCAAAGGATTTTATTAAGCGCTGCGTTGCTGTTTCTGGCGACACGATTGAAATTCGCAAGGGCGTTTTGTACTTGAACGGGGGCCGCCAGGATACGCTACCGGGTCATGGAAAGTACACGGCTGCCTTCCGCACGATTTCTCCGCGTGACAACTTGGGACCGCTCCGTATCCCTGCCATGGGCGATACCTTGAAGCTTGATTCCCTGCCGCTTGTCGACTTGTGGCGCGTTCGTTCCCTGATGGTCCAGGAAAACCCGGAATCTCGAATCGAGCTCGATTTGCAGTTGACCGTAAACGGCGTTGATGGCAGCGAATTTGTGTTTGAAGATTTCAAGATCCCTGTAGAAAGCGATCGTGGCCTCTTGATGCAGGAAGCCTTGACTCGCAAGCGTTCCGTGGGCATGAATCTGCACCAGGGCGATACCATTAGCGGCCCGATTCCTTTCAAGCTTTTCAGTACGCTTGCGCGTACCGGCTTTTGGCCTGTGCTAGACCCGCATGCACATTATGACGGCTTTACCCGCCCTGTTTCATATACCAATTTTGAAGGTTCTCAGCTTGGCGACCTGGAAGGCCATGTTGCAAGCTTGAATGCGGTACAGGCTGTTGATTCTGCCGTAGCGGATTCTCTACCTAGTGATTCTACTGTAGAAAATGCCGCGACAGTTCCTGCCGACCACTACGAACTTACCCGTAGAATTTTGGTTGACGGTAACGAAGTGCATGAATATGTCGTCAAGGAACCGGTTTACTTTATGATGGGGGATAACCGAGACAATTCTGCTGATAGCCGCTATTGGGGCTTTGTCGCAAATCGTAACATTAAGGCCAAGGCGTTTGTCGTCTATTTCTCGTTTGAAAATTCCGACCAGAGCTTTAGCTTTAGCAATCCTATTAGCTGGTTTACGATTCCGTTCAAGATTCGCTATTCTAGAATCGGCAAGGTGATTCCGTTGATTTAGATGCGTAGAATTTATTGGTACACCCTGGCTTTGGTTGCGCTTGCCCTTGTTGCCTGCGCGACTGTTGTGGCGCCTTCTGGAGGTCCAGAAGACAAGTTGCCGCCGCGTGTTGCCGGAGTGTACCCGGCCCCGAATTCTACGAACCTTCCTGAAGAATTGTATGTGAAGGTCAAGTTTGACGAATGGATAAATGCAACGATTCCGCGAAGTGCCGTAACGATTTCGCCTCCGCTTGAAAAAAAATTGCGCATGGAGGTTGATGGCGATGAATTAGAAATTACGTCGCGTGCCATGCTTGATTCTAACACCACGTATACGCTCACGATTGGTTCTGCCTTAAAGGACTTGCATGGCAATGCTATAGCAACACCTTTCCAGATTTCTTTTTCTACAGGCCCGTCCATAGATTCCTTGAACATTGTTGGTCGCGTTATGGTGACTCCAGAAATGTTTAAGGCGAAGCAATACCCAAGCATTGCGCTTTACCCTATTGGAAGTGATCGCGAACATCGTAATTACTTAAAAAAGTTTAGGGATTCAACCTTGGTCGGTCCCGATACATTCCCGAGGTTTACCAAGGAAATCCCGGAGTTTGTAACGCAGGCGGATAGCAATGGCTACTTTAGGCTGATCGGTTTGCATGCCGGCAGTTATGCGGCTATCGCGTTCCTTGACAAGAACGGGAACCGTCGACTGGAAATTTCTGATGAAGATGTTGGCGTGCTTGGTAAAATCCAGCTTGATTCCCTTTTTACGGATTCCGTGTGGCTGCCGCTTGCTACCATGGATACTTCGCTTGTGGAACTTGATTCCATTAAGCAGGTCGGCAAGTCTGTTGTCCAGGCAATATTTAACAGAACCGTATTGCTTGATTCGCTGACGGATTGCTTTGTGTATGCAGGTGGAGATACGATTCGCCCGTCCATGAAATTTGCTTTTGCAAAATCGGAATTGCCGTCGTTTTACTTTGATCAAAACTTGAAGACCGATAGTTCCTATACATTCCAGTGCAATGTTGCCATAGATTCCCTGGACCGTGCCTTGGATACGGCTCGCAATGCTTTTGAATTTACCTGGAAGGAAGCTAAGAGTGATACGCTTCCTCCAGATATCGCTGATGTTGTTCCTGCAATGGGTTCAAAGAATGTCTTTTTGGACGATGAAATTAAGCTTAGCTATAACAAGCCGGTCTTTGGTGATTCCCTTGCGGACTTGTTAAGGTTTGTAATCTTGAAGGATACCATAAAGGCAATCGTGGAACGCCGTGACGCGGTAACGTTTGTTGTTCGCCCGGAACGTGATTTGGTGATGGATGCTAGCATTTCGTTGTTCTCGCTTTATATGGATACGACACTTGCCTTGCCAGATAGCACTGGCTTTAGGGATACCGTAATTACGCCTAAGTACAAGAAGCTTACTTCATTTGAAACTGTAAAGAAGTTAAGGCTTGCTTCGCTCTCGGGCAAGATTCCTGGTGGCGACGCGAACACTTATGTTAAGCTTCGTGAATCAGAAAAAGGCACGATCCGAGATACGGTGTGTTCTGCAGACGGCAGCTTTGAAATCAAGAATCTGCTTGATGGAAAATACATCGTTGAATATTATCGGGGAAATTCCAAGGGTAGGGTAGATGCCGGTTCTTTGGAACCGCTTGCTAAGGCAAAACCCTGGAGATCCCCTGTAGATACGCTTGTTCTTGAAAATGGCGAGAACATTTTGGAATCGATTTTGCAGTTACCGACATTGCCTAAGGAATAAAGATGAAACTCCCTGAAATTTTTATTGCACTTGACCTTGAAACAACTGGGCTTGACTTTGACAAGGACCGGATTATTGAAGTTGCCCTTGCTCGCTTCGAAAATGGCAAGGTGACTGAAACCCTGGATTACTTTGTAAAGCCGAATAAGGAACTTCGCCCTTTTATTGCAAAGCTTACAGGGATTGATGATTCTATGCTTGCCGATGCAAGCGACTTTGCGACTCTTGCCGGTACGCTTCGTGCCTTTATCGGGGATTATCCGATTGTTGCCCATAACGCTCAGTTTGACCACCATTTTTTGAAGTCTGAATTTGGCAAGGTCGGCATTGCGTTTGAGGACCAGCCTGTAATAGATACGCTAGGCGTTTCTCGCATTGCGTTCCAGGATGTTCCAAACCATAAGCTTGAAACCTTGATCAATGCACTTGGCATTGAACGTAGTGCGGCTCATAGGGCTTTGCCAGATGCTATCGCGTGCGGCGAACTCTTGGTTCGCTCTGTAGAAGAAATGAAAACATGGCCTTTGGCCGTTTTGCAGGTTTTGGCTCGCCTTGCAAAGGGTTCTTCGCTTGAATGCGTTTTTGATGATGGCGATGATTCCGCCTCGATGCAATACAACTTGCCAGAAGTTTCTGGAATTACGGTACTTGAAAAGTACAAGACAAATGCGCGTGCCGCAAGCTTCTTTGAAGAAAACGGAATTTTGGCCAAGAAGATTCCTGGCTATGTTATGCGTGAATCGCAAGTGGATTATGCAAATGTTGTGGAACGCAACATGTTCAAGGGTGGCCTTTCTGTTTTGGAAGCCGGTACCGGTGTCGGAAAATCTTTAGCGTACTTGGTGCCAGCCGCACTTAAGGCTGCAAGTGGCGAAAGGGTTCTTGTAAGTACTGCAACAAAGACTTTGCAGGAACAGCTTTACAAGGAAGAACTCCCTCTGATTCAAGAAGCCTTTGGCGACAAGCTCAAGGCATTCGTACTAAAGGGCAGGGGCAATTATATTTGCCTTAGAAAGTTTGAAGCAATATTAAAAAATCCAGAAAATTACCTTGCCGATGATGAACGCGAAACATTCATGACGCTTATCCCGTGGATTGCAAAAACTGCAACCGGCGATATTAGCGAAAATACCGGCTTTAACTATTTGCGCAATAAGATTGTGTGGAACAAAGTCGTAAGCGATGCCGCCGCTTGCGAAGGCGAAAAGTGCCCTCATTATTCCAGATGCCCGGCGATTGTAGCAAAGCGCAAGGCCGCGGCCTCGAACCTTGTTTTTGTGAACCACAGCTTGTTCCTTTCGGACTTGGCTTTGGATTTTGCATTGCTCCCTACATACGAGCATGTGATTTTTGATGAAGCGCATCGCCTGCCTGCAATTTCGACGCAGAGTTTTGGCCGCTCTATCCGTTTCTTTGACTTGAGAAACATAGACAAGGAACTGATGCTTGCAAAGGATGAGTCCCGGGGCTTGATTGCTTCCGCTGAAGATGTCCTGGGCAAAGAAAATGAGGCATGTGCAGAACTTCGAGTCAATTGCCAGGAAAGCGAAAAGCAGTTGCATCGGTTCCTCATGAAGCTTGGCAAGAAGCTTATCAAGCAGAAAAATAAGAATGACGCCCTTTGCTACAAGCAGAGTGTTAATGCTGAATTCGATGCGGATCCTTCGGCATTTAATGTTGAACTTTCAAAGTTCATTTCTGCAGCAGAAAGAGTCTCTAGGGAGCTTCGCGAAAAGGAAAGCGAAGGACTTGCTAGAAGTTTTGACGGCATTGTTTCTGCCCTTCGCCGTTTTGCATGCGACTTTGAATTCCTTGTGAAGGCGAACCGCGAAAACTGGGTGTTCTTCCTGGAAGAGCCTTACAACCCCCATACCGTAAAGTTGAATGCCCGCCCGATTTCTGCAGGCAGCTACTGGAATGAAAAGTTCTACCCTTGGATCAAGTCTGCCATGTTTACTTCGGCAACGCTTTCTGTTAAGGGCACGCTTGACTATTATGTTTCAAAGATGCATATGGACAAGGGCGTAGCTGCAAATAAGAAGCCGTTCTTGAAGGTGTATCCCCAGCCGATTTCTAATGCGGGCCGCACCATTGCGGTGGCTAGCTTTATGCCAAAGCCGAATGCGCCTGAATACCAGCAGAGCCTTGAAAAATTCCTGTGCGATACCTTGCCGAATTTTGCGGAGAACACGATGGTGCTTTTTACAAGCATGTCTTCGATGTTGCAAGTTCAGGCTAGGCTCGCGCCGCTGTTTGCTGAAAGGAGCAAGCTTTTGCTTTGCCAGAACGTTGATGGCTCGCTTGAAAGCCTTATGGACATGTTCCGCAAGGAACGTGGCGCATGCCTTTTGGGCTGCCAGACACTTTGGGAAGGCATAAACCTCCCGGGAGATGCCCTGAAGAATCTTGTGATTCCTAAGCTTCCTTTCCCGAATCCGGCAGATCCGTTGGTCGCTGCACAGAGCGAGGCATTGAAGGCGGCTGGCGAAAATTCGTTCAGGAGTCTGTTTGTTCCGGAGGCCTACCTTGGGCTTCGCCAGGGCATTGGCCGCCTGATTCGTTCGGAACAGGATTCAGGAACGGTTCTTTTGCTTGATACTCGCATACTTACCGAAATGTATGGCAAGACGTTTATGAAGCTTTGGAACTTTAGGCACCTTGTGGTAAATTCTAGTGAAGAAGCAATAGATATTGTTTCACAAGCCTAATTGAGCACTTGTTGAGACTCTGCCTGTGGGAGGCCTGTAGCTAAATTTTACTAAATTTGGCCGGTTGGAAATTTTTTATGTTGATATCGCAGAATTCTTTTTTTGAAAACATGGACAAGCCTATCTTGCGTGATATTTATGCAAGAACATTCGATAATAAGGGGCTTGTAAACAATACCGCTCTTTTAAAGGAATTGCCCGCCTTTTATGGCAATCCGGAACGTCTGCCAAAATTGTACGAATCTTTTGAACCTTGGCAAAAGCAGGTCTTTTTGCAGATTTGCCGAAGCGGCAGTCGTGGTCTTCGTTTTAAGGAATTGCGTCTGGTTATTCCTGTCGGTGGCGTAAATGACTTGACTGCATTCGTGACGGACCTTGCAAAGAATTTTGTTATATGGCGTACCGAAGGCGATGCCGAAAATTCCGTATATAGAGCCTTTGAAGAAACTTTTGCGTTTGCAATGTCACAGGAAGCTGACTTTGCCGATACGCAGGATAGGCATGCCGTTTCGTACGAGACCCTGCTTGATTTCCATGTTTGCAGAATCCTTGCGATGATCAAGCTTGGAGAACTCCGCATTAACAATGCAAGCGAATTGCATCGCCGTTCCCAGCAAATTTGCGAATCCGCATTTACCTTTTCTTCGGCAGTTTCTTCTAAGGCTGCTGTTGACGAAGCCGTCTTGATTCTCCAGTTCCTGACTGCGCAAAATTGGATTGCGGCCCGCGATGATGTCTTGTCGCTTTCTCATGAGGTGCTTCCGTTCTTGAACAAGAATGGATTCCGCTTGCACCAGGAAATGTTCCATTGGTGGCTTGGAGTTCGCTTTGGCGGAATGCATAGCCATTTGGCGTCTCTCCTGAATTGCATGAAGAAGCCTGTTTCTACACAGGCAGCCTTGGAACTGTTCTGGGCTTTGGACCCTACGGTACGCCTTTCTCGTAATGTCGAAAATTACACGTTCGAAAAATTGCCGCGGGTTTTGCGTGAACTTTGGTTCTTTGGCGTGGTTGATTTTTACATGGGCAAGAACGGCTCGATTTTTGCAGTAGGCGTAAATGAACTTGGCCGCAATCGTGCTGAAAAAATTCTTGGAGGCGAGTCTGCAGAAATTTCAACGCTTCCAAACTTTGAAATGATTATACCGGCAAATTCTTCGCCGCGCGTACTTTTTTATGCAGCTTGCCTTGCTGTTCCTCAGAATGATGAAACCTATTTGCGATTCAAGTTTGAAAAGGATTCGTTTATCGAAGCCTTGCACGCCGGTTTTTCGGACTCTGAAGTCAAGCAGTTTTATGGCTGGATCAAGCCTCCTGAAAATGTCGCTAGCACCTTGGAAGAATGGGCTGCTTCGTTCTTTAGTTCCTCGATTTTCGATGCTAGAATCTTAAAGATAGAAGACAAGGCCGTTCTTGCCGATCTCAGCGAATTCCCTCAGTTCATGAAGTTTGTCATTGAAAAAATTCCTGGTTACGGCTTTATTATTAATCCGGAATTTGAAGCGGATGTTCGTGCGATGCTCGTGCATTACGGCTTGACACCTGCAGAAGATGCAAATGGCACGGACAAGGGCATCATTACAAGCGGTGCCTGGACAAAGTCCTTTGAAATTGCATGGCCGAAGGAAACTACTCCGGATTACCTGCTTAAAAAGCAGAGTGCAGCAAGCGCAGACATTGCAAATGGCAAAAAGAAGTTTGGCGATGACTTTGAAAGCCTAGACATTTCTGGGCTTGTGCAGGAACTTCGTTATGCCAAAAAGACAGAAACCCTGTTTGTTGCCCGAATCCAGAATCCGGCAAAGAAGCTTTCAAAACCTGTGGAACGCACGTTCAAGGTTCTTGGCCTTCGTATCGCGCAGATTCCTCCTCAGGTTCGTGTTTCTGAATATGGTTCAGACAAAATGGAATTCATTGAACTGGAACATATCCGTGAAATAAAGCTGCTACATAAGCAGGAAGTTGATGAAAAGTAATTCTTTTGGAATTTGATAAAGCGACCGGTGTTTTTGCCGGCCGCTTTTTGCTTATAAGGATTGCTCTGGAAGGAACTTTTCGGTTTGCTCTGTTTTTTATTCAAACTGGAAAGCCTTTTCTCCCTTCTTTGTCATGCCGAATTTTGTACGTGCGATTTTTTCGATGTAGATGGAATCGTCTTGCAATTTTTGAATAATCGCCTCTCGGTCGTTAAGCTCTTTTTGCAGGGAATCCCTTTGCTCGGTAAGCTCCGCGATTTCTTTTTTTAATGCATCGCTTGCCTTGACACTGTCTTTTTCGCTAAAGACAAAAGAATAGACCGCCATAAGGATGGCGACCATGACTATGGCAAAAAAGATGTGTCTGGTTTTCAAAAAAATTAACCTCTTTCAAAACTGTAGCGGTAGCCGTCGCTGCTATGGGCAAGGCCAGCAAGTTCTAGCTCCGTTAATATAGCAAAAAGGATGTTTGCCGTAATGCCTTCGGTATTGTTTAATTCCGAAAGAGACTTGGTGAAGCCTGCGAACTTTTCGTAAACCCTTACCGCGTTTGCAGATAGGCCTGCAAGTTTTGACACCTTGCCTTGTTCTTTTGTTTGCGAGGGGAGCAGCCCGCACAATCCGCAAAGATCTTCTGGCAAAAAGACGGGTTTTGCAATGCCGCGGCGCAGCAGTTCAAGCGTACCTTGTGCTGTTTCCTTGTCAAAGTCGCCAGGAACCGCAAAAATGTTCCTGCCTAGTTTTTGTGCAAATTCGGCTGTAATCAGGGAACCTCCCTTAGCGCCGCTTTCTACTACGACAGTAGTTTCTGCAAGGGCGGCAATGATACGGTTTCGTGCAGGGAACATTCCCTTGTGGCTTGCCGTATCGCCTTCGTATTCCGTAACGAGGCACCCTCCCGATTCTACGATCCTATTTGCGAGTACGCCCCGGCTGCCCGTGATTCGTGCGTTGATTCCCTGGGCAAGAACTGCGATTGTCTTTAGCCCAAAGTCAAGAGCCGCTTCGTGGCAGTAACAGTCAATGCCTTGGGCAAGCCCGGAAACAATTATTGCATCGGTCCCGGCGAGGCTTTTTACGAGTCGTCTGCATAGATTCTTAGCGCTTGCGCTTGGCCTTCGCGTGCCGACCATGGCAATGTAGTTGCCCCGTGGGAAAGCTTTGCTTGCGTTTGCTCGTTGCACAAACAGTTGCTTGGGTGGATTGGCTAACAACTGCAGTTGTTTTGGTAAATCGGCTTGAGAAATTTCGGCTGTAATTCTATCTTGAAGCATTATGAAATATTCCTTTGATGATCTTGTTAAAATTATGGCGACGCTTCGTTCTGAAAACGGCTGTCCTTGGGATAGGGAACAGGATACGCGTTCGCTTTTGCCTTACCTTGTAGAAGAATCTTGTGAATTCATTGATGCGGCCCAGGCCCACGATGTAGTACACCAGTGCGAAGAGCTTGGCGATGTTCTTTTTCAAATTGTATTTCATTCTCAGGTTGCCCGTGAAAAAGGCGATTATACTATTGATGATGTTGTTAATGGAATATGTGAAAAAATGGTGCGCAGGCATCCGCATGTTTTTGGCGATGCCAAGGTCGATAGTTCCGCAGCGGTAACAAGGCGCTGGGAGCAGATCAAGGCGAACGAAGCGAATAACATTGCAATGCAGGATGCGTCTGCAATGGACAAGGTCAGCAAGAGCATGCCTGTTCTAGCCCGTGCGCAGGAAGTTCAGCGCAGGGCAGCAAAGGTCGGCTTTGACTGGAAAAAGGATGAAGATTCCTATGAAAAGGTTCTAGAGGAATTTAACGAATTTGCAGAAGAACTTAAGGCGTACAAGTCGCATGAGGCGGCTGCGTCTCCGGGAGCAAAGTCAAAGGAGGAATGCCTGGTAAAGCAGCACGACCTTGACCGCATGGAAGACGAGTTTGGCGACCTGTTATTTTCGCTTGTGAACCTTGCAAGGCATTCGGGCCTGAATGCCGCTACCGCCTTGATGCGTGCAAGTTCCAAGTTTGAACGCAGGTTCCGCCAAATGGAAGTGTTTGCTGGCGGGAGCATCAAGGGAAAAACGGATGAAGAAATGCTTGACTTGTGGGGAAAGGCTAAATCTGCCGAAGCATAGAACATTGATCCTCCTTTGCGAACATGCTTGTTTTCAACGTTTGTTGAATCGCAAAAGTTAATTGTATTTTATTGTTAGTGCTCAAAATGTACTTTAATTTTGTAGGCTTGTCAAGAGCTATTGCGAAATTTTTTTGGGAAGGTTTGGTTGCCGTGTTAGGGCGAACTTGCCTTCTTGAAATAAACTTATCTTTCTTTGTGCATGAATGTGTCTAGCCGGTACCAGAATTTTTTTGCATTGCTTCGTTACTCGCTTGGAGTGGACGAAATTTTTGAATATCGCCTCGCTGCAGAAGACTGGGCATGGATGCGAGAGGAAGCGATTCGGCAAGGGCTTGTAGGCGTGCTGTATATGGGCATTAAGAAAATGCCCGAGGACCTGCGGCCACCGCGCTTGCTTTTGATGCAGTGGGCGTTCGATGCCGAGAATATCCGTGGCACAAACCAGAAGGTGAACGCCGTAGCCGTGAAGCTTACCCAGATGTTCAAGGAGCGGGGGCAGGAATCTGTCATCTTGAAAGGCCCCGCCAATGCGCTCCTGTACCCAGATCCTTTTGCTCGCGGTTGTGGAGACGTGGACATTATGCTTCCCGGTGGCCGCGATTCCGTGATAAAGCTATTGACGGAAATGGGGTTGATGGAGGGGGCGGAGGTTGGCTCGCACCATGCTCTTTTAGCGGAATCAAAGTTCGATGTTGCTGTAGAAGTTCATTACGTGCCGACAGAAGGTGCGAATTCCCCGTCAAAAAATAGGCTTGTACAAGAGTTCCTGACAAAAACGCTTGCTGATTCCACGTGTGTACAAATCGGTTTTGGAACTCCTTCAATCAAGTATGCGCTTGTGATGCAACTAGCCCATATCAAGGAACATTTCTTTGGTGTTGGCATTGGGCTGCGCCAGCTTGTAGATTACAATCAGTTATTGATGCACTCGACCGAGGCCGAGCGTAATGAAGTTTCGAATTTGCTGGAATGTTTTGGCCTGTTGCGTATAGCCGAGGCCGTGATGTGGCTGTTGCAAAATTGCCTGGGCTTGAATAGTGAACGTTTGCTTTGCAGTCCTGATGAATGGCGCGGCAAGCGGCTACTGAATGTCGCACTTGTTGGCGGAAATTTCGGTGTCTTTGATGAAAAGTTCGCAGGACCGCAGCCTTACCGCTGGTACAAACATTACAAGCGAGCTGCATACTTGTTGCGGTTTGATTTTACCGAAGCCTTATGGTACGAGTTTTGGGCTCTTACGGGAGTGCCAAGGCGTGTGCTTAAAAGTCTGCGTAGAAAGTGAACGCCTTTACCCGCGAACCACTTCATCCATGATTTCGACCATCTTGCTGAAGTTTGTTACACCCACTTCCATTTGGCATCGAAGCCGAGGATTCTGTCGCATTGCACGTTCTTGATCATGTTCATGGTGGCGAGGCGCTTTTCGCTGAAGCGTTCGTCGCATTCCAATACAAGTTCTGTCTCACGGATTTCTTCGACGCATGCCCTTATTGCTGGGGTCATGATGGCCTTGGCCGGGGCGACATAGTCGCTGCCGATTACGGGGCCTCGTCTTGAAAGGTAGTCGTCGAAATTGTCGTTGTAATCAAATTCCGGTTCAGAGAACGGCACGAATGCCATGTTAAAATCAAAGCAGGGATTGATGCTGATCTGTTCGTAGCTGTTGTTATCGACTAGAAAACCGAAGTTGCCAAAGTGTCTGTCGCTATTCAGCGTGATGCAGTCCGCAATTACCATGCGGCGGAATTCGTCTTCGGCTCCCAGGTCGGCGTAGATTGGCAGAAGTTCTGCAAGACCATATTTTATTCCATTTTTTAAGTATGGAGCAATAGGTCTGTAGCCAAATTTTTCGCTAGTGAAGAGCTTGCATTCCGAAATGACGCGACCATCGTATCGACCTAGTTTGTAGGTGACCGACTTGCAAATTTTTTCAAAGACTTGCGAGGCTAGAACTTCGCCATAGGGCTCCAGGCCTGCATTGCGTGCGCCTGTACTTCCCGTTTTTATCAGATGGATTCCGTCATCTTTGTTGAGCCAGCATTTGTCGTAGGCTCCGTCGGTAGTGAGCTCCGGCGAGGTGGTGGACATCTGGATTCCGTAAAGTCCGTTGCCGTCGAATGACAACTTGGAAATTACCTCGTCAAAACGATTCTCATAAAGATTGACATTGGCCCAGGTCACATCTTCGGCTTCGCTCTTTACCCACAGCGTATCTGTGAGCGAAAGGCAGTGGGTGAGCGCAATAAACCCACTCTTTGTTTTGCCTCCGCAAAGGTCAAGAATCTTGTTCACGTGAGCGCGATGCTTTGCCGCACTGCGCGCCCCGACCCAACCGCTAATTTGCTCGGTCCACTCGGGCATTGGGTTATGCTGCTTGAGCATGTTGCAGACTTCAAGTTCGCCTTCGCCCACAATCTCGAAATCACAAAGAGGCATGTCTTTGTTCATCAATGTATAAATCAAATTTGCCATGATGTCTCCCTGTGATGTTGCGGTTTACGAGCGAATATAGTAAAATAATAAAAAGGAGCGCAAAGAAAAAGCCTCCGCTGAAATTTGCGGAGGCTGAGGATGGTTTGAAAGAACGGATGGTTAATTGAAATCAACAATATCGTAATCGTCGTTGACAGCTCTCCCTTTTTTCATTTGATAGTATCTTATGGCTTGTGGGGAGTCTTGCAACAACTGGCAGGTTGTATTCATTTTCAATACAGTCATTTGCGGAGCAACATAAATTTTCTTTTTTGTATTCTTATTCATATTGACCTCACTTGATGATAACCGGGATGCCGTTCTTGAAATAGGTGCCGTGCTTTGTAGGCTTGCCGTTTAGGTGACGACCCATGGCGTCTTGCCAGCGGTCAATCTTGCTTGCCTTCATTGGAATCGTGAAAGGCTTTGTGATGGCTGTTGTACTTTCTTCACAATCTTTTTCGCATTCTATTTCTGGAATATCGGTCTTGATTGTTGCGACGACCTTTGTTGTTTTAAGGGTCGGGTCAACAAATTGACCGACAGGAATGACTGTTTTAGGGTTGTATATAACCGGGATTCTTGAAGGAAGTTCTTCGACTGGAGTTGCAGCAGCCCTGAATATTGTTCCGTTCGGGGATGCCATTGCTTGAATAACAGGTTCTTTATAGATTAGGTAAGCGCGCATTTCGCGAGTGCGCACGTTGTGACCAGCAACTGCAAATTCACCAAGGGTGAAGTTGTAACCATTGTCGGAAACACCTTCAGTACCTACGAAACCATAGATTTTGCCTAGGTTGGATTCCTTGACGTACTCGGAAGTGGTGTCTTTGACATTGGCATCTGATACGGTTGTTGTGTTCATTGTTTTGTAAGTGCCAACAAGAGACCATGAAGATGATATTACGGACTCGTATTCATTTTGTTTAATTTTTTTGTCACTACCTTTTATTTGAACGATTATAGTATCGTTTTTATTTAGTGTAACGGGACCATGGAAATGCATTTCACCTGTAGCAGATTCTACAAGATAAGGCGTGTGTGCGTTGATGGATCCTGATTCTGTTGTTGCTTTGGCAGTCCATTTTCCATCTACTTTTTCTAATGATGGAACAGTGATAAATTTGATAGGACTTCCATCAGCATTGGTGACATTTGAAGGGGCGATGTCAAAAGGAAGCATTACGGTTGCTGTGCTACCATTGAAAATACGGTCAAAGGTAACGGAATCAGCAATGACTGTTTGTGGAATGCTTAGTTCTTGCAATACTGTTTGAGTTTCCGTGTTTTCCCATTCTGTGATGTGGGCGATAATGATGTGACCAGCTTCGTTGAATTCGAAAGTCATACCTTTAAAAGGTGTTTTTAAATTAGTTAAATCAAATACAATTTTTCGTTTAAGTTTGTCTTTACAGACAAGAAGTGGGTCTTCTTTAGAACATTCTGTTGTTTTACAATATTTTCCTGTACCATAGCAGTAAATATTTTCTCTTGTGACGAAATTTTGATCCGTTTGTGCATTACCCACAAAACCTCTTTGTCCCTTACCTCCAACAAAACCATAGCTGAAGCAATCTTTAAAGGTCATTTTATTTTCAAGACCTCCAGAAACTGTTCCTATAAAACCACCTGTGTTTCCATCAGATATTCCTGGATTTATATTTCCTTCATTTGCACAAGATTTCATTGTGAAACTTGTAAGAGTATTTTGTATGATTCCGATAAATCCGCCTATGTTGGCGATTTTTGCAGCTTGTTCTGTGTGTGTGATTGTTTGCACAAGACCTATGAAGTTACATTCTTCCATAGAGACTGTCGCTCCATCACCACCAATGAAAGCTACAAATCCACCTGCATTATCGTCCGATGCAAAATAGGAATCGTTTATGCTCAATCTTTTTACGGTAGCATTCCCTGTTAAACTAGCGAAGAACCCGGCGTTACTTCCTGAGTAGTACAATCCCGAAATGGTATGTCCCTGGCCATCAAATGTGCCTGCAAAATTCACCATTGGGGTCCAATGGTTGTCTTGTGGAACATTTGCTCCGCTCAAGTCGTCTAGAACAACATGGTTTCCATTGGCGCTTGTCGCATCTACAGCGACCACTCGAATGTCGTTAACTAACTTACCGCAAACATTCGGCTGGGCAGGAACTTCTTCAATCCCATTTTCTGCATCTGCCGGGATACCATTCACAATATCGGCAAAACCGAAAAGCTGACCAGCATTTTCAATCTGGTAGCAACCATCAATCAATGTCGGCGGAACATGCTCAATGACATCCGCATTCGCGCCTACAGCCAGCACACCCATCAAAGAAAGTGTAAAAATCCACTTGTTCATAAACAAACTCCAATTTTAAGCTAAGTTAATTTTTTTTTTCAAAATTTTCAAGTAGCCAAAGTGTTAAAAATTCTTTTTAAAATGTGCCGAAAATGTGTCAAAAATGCGTAAACTCGGGGCTTTTGAGAGGCTTTCTTGTCATTTGCCTGGAATCATTTTTCTACCTTAGTACCTATGTTCCGCTTTTTGCTTTTGATCGCTGTCGCATTGCTGTTCGAAGGTTGCACTTGCTGCGCCTATTTGAACCACATGTTCAATGCGGAACGTCAATATGAAGAAGCTGGTGAACTGCGCGCTACCCGCGATTCTCTCGGGAATGGTGATGCCCTCCCGACTGGTGAAGAAGCTGCCAAGTACGACAAGGTTATCGAAAAGGGCTCCCATGTTCTGGAACGATTCCCGGATAACAAGAAGCGCACGTCCGAAGCAGTGTTCCTGATCGGTGAATCGTACCGTCATAAGGGCGAATGCGACAAGGCAGTGATAAAGTACGATGAGTTCGAACGTTACTTTTCGGATCACGATTCCATGCCGGTTGTAGAATACCAGCGCGCCTACTGCCTTTACAAGAATCATGAATACAATATTGCACGATTTGCCCTTGAGCCGGTGATAGCCTCTAAGGAACACCCGTATTATTACCAGGGCTTGAATTTGCTTTCACTTTTGGAAGAAGAAAGTTCCGACCCCACTCAGGCGATCGCGGCCCTTGAAAAGTTGTTGGCAGACACCGCGGGAACGCCGTTTATGCGTGGCAAGGCTCACTTTAGGCTTGCTTCGCTTTACTATGGCAAGGAGGCCTATGCCAAGGCCCGCGAACATTACATCGCCCCAGAAGTGGATTCCATTGTTTTGCGAGACCGCTATACGGCCAAGACGCAGGCCGCAGAATGCCTAGCAAACCTTGAAAACTACGACGAGGCTGCCGCCGAATACCTGGCTGCGGCAAAGAATCCGGACTTTGAACCGCACTTGAAGGAATTGCTCGTGCGCCATGGCGAACTGCTGTTCCTTGCCCGCAAGTTTAACGATGGCATTGCCGTATTCAACAAGATTACAGACGAATGGCCTAAGTCCGAAGAAGCGGCGACGTCTTACTATTGGCTCGGCGACCACCAGCAGGTAGATACGAAGATGTATGAGCTTGCACTTGCCTATTATGACAGCGGCTTTACGGCTCGCCCGCCTAGCAAGTGGGGCGCTGATTGCAAAATGCGCTTTGACGCCTTGCAGCGCTTGATGACCTTGCAGGCAAATAACGACGGCATGGATTCTTTGCAGCGCACTCAAAAGCCGTTCTTCGACAATGAATTCCAGATTGCGGAACTGTTCCTGTTCAAGCTTTCTGAAGTGGACAGCGCGGTCGCAAGGCTTACGAATATTATTGAAGAATCCAAGGAGGATTCTACACGAATGCTAAAGGCCATGTATGCCCGCGCCTTTATCTGTGATGAATTTTTGCATGACCCGGAACAGGCGGAAGAATATTATAACGAAATTATAGAGATGTTCCCGGAGTCTGACTTTGCTAAGCAGGCCCAGGCCAATATGGGGCAGGTTGTAACGCTAAAGACCCGCGAAGACATTGCTCATGAGAGATACCTTGCGGCAGAAAGCCTGTGGCTTGCCGCCGAGGAATTGCCGCCCGAAGCGGTTGAGGCTATTGATACTGCTTATGCAAATGCCTTTGCCGCTTACGATAGCGTGGCTACTGAATTCGAGGGAACTCAGGCTGGTATACAGGCTTTGTACATGACCGCAATGATTTTTGCAATGGATCCGGAACGCATGGATAGCGCCGCCGTAAGGTTGAAGACCATTCGCGAAAAGTACACGGATACCAAGTGGGGGGTGGAGGCTAGCAAGCTGCTTGCTGGGCGCACGACCATTAGCGATGACGACCTTGAACGCATGCGCAAGCGAATTGAGCAAAACAACGCCCGTTCCGAAGAACTTTCTAAAAAATATTACGATGAGTATAGCGTAGAAAAACAGGAAAAGAAGCGTGAAGAAATTCAGGCAAAGCAAGATGAAATTCTGGAAAATACTTACAACAGTATGTATGACTTTGAGTAATCCTTGCGGCAAATTCCCTGTTTGTTACTTTGAACATGATGTTTAGGTTTTCATTTTTACTTGCCCTGTGCTTTTTGTTTGTTGCTTGTTCTATGCCAGTTCGCCATGGCTATGACAGGGACCTTGGTGGCTACCCGGGCGGTTCGGGAACAAAGGCTTCTGCTTCGAATGCAAAGGGCCCGAAGGGCAAAAAGTCGACCGCAAAGATTGGCGAGGTTTTACATGGCGAAGCCAGCTATTATGGGCCAGGGCTAGAAGGCAACCTGACTGCAAACGGAGAAACTTTTGACCCGAGCGAAATGACCTGTGCGCACAAGAGCCTGCCGTTCAATACGTATTTGCGCGTGACCCGTGATGACACTGGCGAAAGTGTCGTTGTGCGCGTAAATGACCGTGGCCCGTATGCCAAGGGGCGTATTTTGGACTTGAGTGCCGCAGCCGGCAAAAAGATAGGCTTGGATAAGGTTGGGCACGCGACGGTTACGGCAGAAGTTATTGAAAAGTAATGCTTTTTTAAGCACTAAAAATGTTTGAGTGCTATTTGAAAAACGTCCGTGCGGAATGGGCGTTTTCTTTTACCCCAGCTATAGATTACTACATTTGTAAGGCTTATGAAAAAGATTTTGGTTATGTGTACAGGAAACATCTGCCGCAGTCCTACGGCAGAGTATTTGCTTCGCCGTGAACTCGGTGAAGGCTATGATGTTCAAAGTGCTGGCCTTGGCGCAGTCGTTGGCCATGGCGCAGAAGAAACCGCAGCAAAGATCGCTGCCCAGAATGGTTTGGACTTGAGCCCGCATGTTGCTCGCCAGATCAATGTGGAAATCGCCAAGTGGGCCGACCTGATTTTGGTTATGGAGCAAGGCCAGGTTTCTGCGATGGAATCCCAGTACCCGTTTACAAAGGGCAAGGTGTTCCGTTATGGGGATTCCATGAAGGTCGATGTTCCTGACCCGTACCGCCGCCCGGAAAGTGCCTTTGTTATGGCTTGGAACTTTATAAAGAAGTTTACTCCGTATTGGGTTCAAAAGATTAAGGAATCGTAAAGGTTTTTTATGGCTGTTGCAAAAAGCAATAAGGACGAGACCAACGAACTCGTCGAACTTGCTATTTCTCTTGTCGGTAACTGGCACATTGTTTTGGTATGCTGCCTGGTCTTTTTAGTGGCTGGTTTTTTTGCTGCCGAATGGGTTCGCCCTGTATATGAGGTGAACGCCCTTTTGCAGATTGAGTCTAAGTCTAAGGGTAGTTCCCTTATGGGTGACCTGGGCTCCCTGTTCTCGACATCTAGCCCGACAGAAACAGAAATCGAGCTTGTAAAGAGCCGTCGAGTGACTGGCACGGTTGTCGAGGCCCTTGGCATTCGTAACGAAGTTACGCCGATAGGCTTTATGGACCGCTTGCGCCATAAGCTTGGACGCCTGGAACTTGCTACTCTAGAAATCCCTTATGAGCTTATAGAAAACTCAAAGGACAGGCAGGAACCGTGGCTCGTTGTTGCAACAGACAGTTTGCATTTTTCATTTTACGATTACGATGGCCAACCGATTTTTGAAAATTGCGAAATTGGCAAGGATTATGAAGGAACTTACAAGACTGCACTTGGTGAAGGTGTTGTAAAGATTGGCGCAAGCCTCATGCTTGCTCGTGAAGGCCAGAAGTTTGAGGTGGATAAGCTCTTCCGTCAAACAGGTATCGCCAGGTTCGAAAAGAATTTTGACGTTTCTGAAAAGGGCAAGCGCACCGGCATTCTTGAATTTACATACCAGGACTATTACCCGGATCGTGCGGCCTATATTGTGAACGAGGTGGCGTATGCGTACCAGCGCCAGAATGTGGAACAGCGCAGCGTAGAAGCTAAGACTACGATTGAATTTTTGCAAAACCAGTTGCCTATTGTACGAGCAAAGCTTGATTCTGCCGAACAGGCATTGAACAAGTACCGTTCCCAGGTTGGTTCTGCAGATATCGGTACAGAAACAAAGATTGTCCTTGAATCCCAGAAGTCCTTGCAAAAGAGCATACTTGATATGGAGCAGCGCCGCCAGGAAACTGTTCGACTGTTCCATGAGGATCACCCGCAGGTCAAGACTCTTGACGACCAGATTAAGCGCTTGAAGGCGGAACTTGCAAGAACAAGCGGCCAGGTCAAGAAGATGCCAGAAAAGCAGCAGGAAGTTTTGCGCTTGACTAGCGACGTGGAACTTAACAAGTTGCTTTATACGAACATGCTCAACAATATTCAGCAGCTAAGCCTTGTTGCTGCAGGTGAAGTTGGTTCCGTTCGCATTGTCGACCTTGCCGAACCGACGCTTGGCCCGAAGAAGCCGAAAAAGAACATGATTCGCATGTTTGCTCTGTTCCTTGGCTTCTGCCTTTCTGTGGCTATCATTTCTATTCGTAAGCGCATGCATAGCGGTATCAAGGATGCCCGCACCATTGAACGTGAAATTGGCGTTAGCGTTTATGCCAAGATTCCGAAAGGTACAGCTCAGCAGGGTATCAAGGGCACTTTGCCTCTTGCGCTTGCTGCCCCTGATGATGTTGCCGTTGAAGCGGTTCGTACGCTTAGAACTTCCCTTGAATTCATGATGCCAGAAACCGGTTCGAACGTGATTGCAATTTCGGGCCTTATTCCTGGCGTAGGAAAGAGCTTTGTCTCGGTAAACCTTGCTACGCTTTTTGCAGGAACCGGCAAGCGCGTGATTCTTATTGACGCTGACCTTCGTAAGGGGCGTTTGCACAAGGAGTTCGGCTACCATCGCGATAACGGCCTTACCGACGTTCTTATGGGCAAGGTCACGCTTGAAGAGGCTATAAAGCCGACATCCGTTGAAAACTTGACTTTGCTTGTTTGTGGCAGGGCTCCAAGTTCACCGGCTGAATTGCTTGGTTCCCAGAAGTATGCAAAACTCATGGAAACGTTGCGTTCCCAGTATGACGTGATTATCGTGGATACGCCGCCGGTCATGCTTGTTACCGACGCTATGTATGCTTGCCGCTATGCGGACCAGGCTATCATGGTTGTTGAATACGACCGTCATTCCATCGATGCTATTCGAGAAGGCCTTGAGCTCTTTACCAAGGGTGCTCCAGAAAGCTTGAGCAAGTCCTTTGTCATTAACAAGTATGTCCATCGCAATGATGGCTATGGTTACAAATACGGAAAATACTAATGAAGAATTTTTTGAAATTTGTTGTTGCCGCCGCTTGCGCATGCATGCTTATGGGGTGCTTTGCCGCTCCTCAAATGCGCATGACCGAAACTGCAGATACGGCAGAATTTGCAGGAATGAAAGTGTACCTGCATACTTTTGAAGATGCGGTTGGCAAGTCTGTACAGGAATCTGAAGAATCCGAAAAGAAGACTGCCTATCCCTCTGACTTGCAGGAACTATTCGTCGATTCGATCCCTGCCCTTGATTATAAGATAGGCCCGCTTGACATGGTCCAGGTCGTCGTTTGGGAACACCCGGAATTGACTTCTCCGATGGGGCAGTACCAGCCGGCTGGCCAGAAGGTAACGACCGACGGCAAGCTTTTTTACCCGTATGCTGGTGAAATCCAGGTTGCCGGCATGACAGCCCAGGAACTTCGTGAAGAAATTACCAAGCGCCTGTCGGACAAGATCTTGACAAACCCGCAAGTGGACGTGCGTGTTTCTGGCTACAACAGCTTGAAAGTGCATGTTTCGGGAGCAGTTCTTAAGCCAGGCTTTGTTCCTGTGATGGAAGCTCCGCTTACATTGCCTGAGGCAATTTCTGCAGTGGGTGGGTTGGATACTGATGCGGACGCATCTCGCATTCAGCTTCGTCGCGAAGGCAAGGTTTATACCATTGATTATAACGCAGCCTTTAAGACTGACCTGCCGCTTGACAAGTTGCTGCTAAAGCCAAATGACCAGATTTGGATTCCGCGTGGGAGCAACCAGAATGTTTATGTTCTTGGCGAAGTTGTAAAGAATTCCGTTGTGCCGATGCGTTCGGGATCGCTTTCGCTTGTTGATGCGCTCGCCTCTGCTGGCGGCCTGCAGGTAAGTACGGCTTCCGCTTCTTCGATATACGTGATTCGAAACACTTCTGCAGAGCAGATAGACGTTTACCATTTGAATGCAAAGAATGCCTTGGCATTGGCCATGGCGGACCGTTTTTCTTTGCAAGAACGCGATATTATCTATGTTGATGCTTCTGGCCTTGCAACATGGAACCGTATGATTTCACAGATTCTCCCGACAGTCCAGACTATCTACTATGGCGTCCAGACAACTCGCCAGGTTCAGGTAATTCGTGATGCCGGTTGGTAATGAGGTACGTAAATGATTAACTTGATTCTTTGTGGCGGCAACGGCACTCGCCTGTGGCCTGTGAGCCGTTCACTCATGCCGAAGCAGTTCGCTCCGCTCTTTGACGGACAGTCCCTGTTCCGCAAGACTGTCGTTACGAATTCCGCTGTTTGCAGCGCCCAGTTCATTGTAAGTAACGCCGACCAGTTCTTCCTTGCAAAGGACCAGCTCGAAGCCGAAAACATGCATTCCGCAAAGTTCCTTTTGGAGCCTGTAGGCCGCAACACGGCTCCGGCAATCGCGCTTGCATGCCTTACGCTAGACCCAGAAGAAATCGTGCTTGTTTCCCCTTCCGACCATGTAATCCGCAAGAAGGATGCTTACAAGGCCGTGCTTCTTCGTGCCGAGGAACTTGCAAAGGAAGGGAACCTCGTAACGTTCGGCATCACTCCGACAAGCCCTGAAACAGGTTATGGCTACATCGAGGCCGAAGGCGAAAATGTAAAGCGCTTTGTTGAAAAGCCGGACCTTGCAACCGCCGAGAAGTACCTGCTCGCAGGCAACTTCTACTGGAATTCCGGTATCTTCTGCTTCAAGGCAAAGACCTTCCTTTCGGAACTTGCAAAGTATTCTCCGGATATTCTTGAAGCTTCCAAGAAGGCTCTCGCAGCTACAGCCGTTGAAGACGGCGAACCGATCCGCATCGACCTTGAAGACATGAAGGCAATTCCGTCGAACTCCATCGACTACGCCGTCATGGAAAAGTCCGACAAGGTGAAGGTTGTTCCTAGCGATATCGGCTGGAGTGACCTTGGCAGCTTTGACAGCCTCTACGGGGAATACCCGCACGACGAAAACGGCAACAACGTGAACCCCCGTCACATCGCCGTCGGTTCCAAGAATTCCCTCGTGCTCGGCAGCCAGCGCGCAATCGCGACAATCGACCTTGACCAGATGCTTATCGTAGACACCCCGGACGCACTCCTCGTTGCCCCGCTCAAGAGCAGCCAGAAGGTAAAGCAGGTCGTAGAGGAACTCAAGAAGCGTGGCAGCGACCTCATGACAGTTCCGCAGACCGTGAACCGCCCGTGGGGTACGTACTCCGTTCTCGAAGACACCGAACGCTACAAGATGAAGCGCATCGTGGTAAAGCCGGGCAAGCGTCTTAGCCTGCAGAAGCATTTGCACCGCAGCGAACACTGGGTCGTTGTAAGCGGTACGGCAACCGTGACCGTCGGCGACAAGGTTTTCTATGTGCGCCCGAACGAATCCACCTATATTCCGATGGGTGAAGTGCACCGCTTGCAGAACGAAGGCAAGCTCCCGCTCGTGATCGTTGAAATCCAGGTTGGCGAATACACCGGCGAAGACGACATCATTCGCATGGAAGACGACTTCCACAGAAACTAGGTTTGGGCGTTCCTCAGGGTAAACCTGAGGCGTTCCCTTGCGCTATAAAACGCCTTGCAGTAAACTGCAAGGCGTTTTTTCGTTCAGCCTTGCGTCCGCAAGTCCGAACCGCTCCGCGGCCGCAGTCACTAACGCATTCGCTGCAGCACTCACTGGCGCCTTCGCTACCAAATGGCATGCTTAAAAGCTTTTTGGAATGTGATAAGCGCCGTTGCCTGTGTTTATGCATTTCAACGCCTGTTTTATGGCTGGCTGGCGGATAAAAACGTGGTTTTTATTGTTTTTATCCGCCGTGATTGACGAAAAATGTCGTGTTTTTGCTTGGAGATTGACGTTTGAAGGCTGTTTGGCAGATAAAAACGTGATTTCTGTTGTTTTTATCCGCCAAAAAAGGATGCTTTACCCCTGTATGAATGTTTTTGATGCCGATTTGGCGGATAAATCTGGGTTTTTATCCCTGTTTTATCCGTACTTTTTGGGAAAAACAGGTACTTTTTGCGCCCAAAAAGGGCGGAATAACGAAAAAAGGACCTCTTCTTTCGAAGAGGTCCTTTTTTCGTTGAGCTATCTGGATTCGAACCAAAACAAACAGAGTCAGAATCTGTTGTGCTACCGTTACACCATAGCTCAATGATTTGTTGACCCAAATTTAGTAAAACCTTTGCTTGTGGCAAGGGGGAAAAGAACAAAAAATGAAAAAAGCCCGTGCAAGCTGTATAAAACTTGAAAATTGACTTGGAAAAGGCAATTTTCAAAGGCTTGTTCCTCCAGAAATCTTGTCAAGTGAATCTAAATTATCTTAAGTCCGAACGGAGCAGGCTGAATTGCAGATGATCTAGAAACTCGCCGTGAAGCTTTTCGTAGTCGCGGCAAAGACCTTCTTTTGTAAAATGGCAGCGTTTGAGCAGGGCCGTGCTTTTCGTGTTTTGAACAGCGGCGTGCGCTTCGATACGGTTTAGTGCGTATTCTCCGGTAGGGTCCAATAAATAATTGCAGAATGCATTTAAAGCTTCCGTGGCGTAGCCCTTGCCAGTATGCTCTGTTGCAAGCCAGTATCCAATCGCGCTACTAGAATTGCTTTCAGAAACATAGTGCAGGTACAAGGCACCAATGAGAAAATTTTCTGTTGGTTTCTCAGATCCTTCAGGAATTAAAGACTTCAAGGCGTGAAAAGTATCTTCTTTCTTGCATCTGGCTCTTGCATCTGGCTTCTGGAATATTCCCCAGAGTCCGCCATTGCCGAGCTGTTCCTGTAAAACGTAATTGCCTATGTGTTCGCTTGCGTCACGTTCCGAAAGCATTCTTGCAGGCCATGGCAAAAAACGTTCCAGTTCTGCACGTGAACTTTCTACTGCGGCGTAGAATGATGCTGCATCTGATTTCTTTAAAAGGCGTATTTCAAGGTGCTCGGTTTGCATGGGAATAATGGTAGAAAAAATAGGAGGCATTGGTTGGCTTGAATGCTGATATTTTTCTAAGATTAGATTTGTATAGAAGGTATAGATATGTCAAAGACTAGTGAAAAATTTCGTGTTGAATGGCTTGCTGCAGACCGTGCCCGTGATGCAGGACTTGTAGAGCCAAATGATGTCGTAGCTTTCAAGGACATTCGCTATGGCGAATTTGGTGACTGGAATTTGCTCGATTTGTATTTGCCACGTGACAATGTAAAAAAGCTACCTGTGATTGTCAGCGTGCATGGCGGCGCCTTTGTGTATGGGCAAAAGGAAACCTACAAGTTCTATTTGATGAGCCTTGCGAAACGAGGCTTTGCCGTCGTGAATTTTAATTATCGCTTGGCTCCTGAATTCAAGTTCCCGGCAGCGCTCGAAGATACGGATGCAGTTTTGCGTTGGGTATTTGACAATGCTGAAAAATACAATTTAGATGCTGAGAATATTTTTATGGTAGGGGATTCTGCAGGTGCAAACTATGCTGCGCTTTATGCAATTTATTGCGTGAATCCTGAATATGCAAACAAGGTGCAAAAAGCTTCTGAGACTTGGCATGGCTGTGCTGCAAAAATCAATCCGCCAGAAGGTTTTAAGCCAAGGGCTGTTGCCTTGAATTGCGGTCTTTACGATTTGACAGAAGAAAAGAATAGCCGCGCCGATACCATGCAGGATTTGTTCGGTGAACACTTGGATGAATGTTGCGAGTACCTGAATGTGATGGACTACGTGACTGCAAAGTTCCCTCCGACATTCGTGATGACTGGGGAGTATGACTTTTTAAAACGACAGGCTCCTCGAATGGCAAAAAAGCTTGAAGAAAATAAAGTGCTGCATGTTTTGAAATCCTATGGAACTGTAGGCATGAAGGAAATTTCACATGTGTTCCATGTGAACATGAAACTTCCACTTGCGCACATTTGCAACGATGAAGAATGTGAATTCTTTAAGAGCTTTATTTAAGGCTTGTTTTTGACAAAGGCCTTTGCTATATTGGCTTTTGTTATGTTGAAGTTGAAACGAAATACGTTCCTGATATTTGCGACTGTAGTACTTTCGCTGTTCGCGTGTTTGAATGCATATTCGTTTGACTATACAAATGATCTAAAGCAAAACGCAAGCAATGAGCAGGCTTTTGATAATCCGTATGGAAATTTGCCAGCTCCTGTTTTTCGACCGCACCACAATGTGCCCGTGCAAGGTACGCATGATCGCGACTCGGTCTTGCTAGGCTTTAATGGATTCAAGCCTCTCTTTAAAATTTTTGTATTTCAAGATAAGTATAGCGGATATCCGTCGCCCTTATTTTTTAGAGTTTCAAAAGATTATTACGTATTCACTCTAGAAAAAATTCTCTGTTAAATCCATTTTCTTTGATGTTCATTCGCTTGCGAATGGTTATACCGCATGCCGGTTAGCATGTGTGTTTTGTTGTTTGTCCAAAAAATAGAGAAAGAAAAATGGAAAATATTTGTAAAATGGAAATGGCAAATGCCATGTTCAAAATGCCTTGCATTAAGACTGAAAAAAGGTTTTTGGGTTTAAAGACTAACGTTGTTTATACTCCTACCAATTCTCAGGTTGTAGGAGATTGCCTGGAGTATGACCTGAAAAATGGGGAAGAAGTTAAGCAGCTATTTGCTACAGAATCAAAGGAGATTGAGAAAATTCTTGTACAAAACGGATTTCCGAAGTCTACGATCAATGGCCATGTTCGTTTGTTGCTTTGCTATTCAATGGACCACCGCTTTGTGGCCTTGCAAATTTTTCAATATGAGAATTTTGAATACCATTCGCTTGGCGAACCTCGTTTTGAGGAGGGTGAAAATGCAAGAATATTGCTAAGCGCATTTGTGAAGTAAGAGTACAGAGGACAGAAAACAGGAGTCAGGAGACGTGAGTCGTGAGACGGAAGATGGAAGTTGGTAGACTGTCGGCTGTAGGTTGTCGGCAGAAATGTAAATGCAGAATACAGGAGTCAGTGACAGGAATCAGAAATTGTAACTTGTCATGTTATGGCGAGCGGAGTGTGGCCATCCAGAAACATTGAAATTTGATGTTCTAGATTAGATTGCCACGGACCTAAAGGCCCTCGCAATGACAATTTGCGACTACAATCGTTATACCCTGCGCACTATACCCTAAAACACTGAAAATCGCAATTTCTCTCGTCTCTCGTCTGTAGGCACGTAGTGCCGTTCTCTCGTCTAATCTATTCCCTAGATCCTAACCCCTAGCCCCTATTTTACTACATTTACCATTGTATGAGCGAAAAAATTGAATCCCTTAAGGCTGCATTTGCCGAAGACCTCAAAAATCTCGACACATCTGCCGCTGATAAAGTAGACGCATTCCGCGTTAAGTATTTGGGCAAGAAGGGTCTTGTTACAGACCTTTTGAAGCAGACTAGCACACTCCCTGTTGAAGAACGTCCGGCATTTGGCAAGATGGTGAACGAACTCAAGGCATTCGTTGCAGAATGCATTGACAAGGCCATTGAAACTGCAAAGGCTGCCGCTCTCGACAAGAAGCTTTCTGAAGGCAATGTTGACGTTACCTTGCCGGGCGACGGCATTCCTGCCGGTTCCACGCATCCGCTTTACGACATCCGCGAAGAAATCATTGACTTCTTCAGCCAGATGGGTTTTGAAGTGGACTTCGGCCGCGACATAGAAACGGACTGGTACAACTTCGAAGCATTGAACACCCCGCCGGATCACCCGAGCCGTGACATGCAGGACACGTTCTACCTTGATGAAGGTGTCGTGCTCCGTTCCCACACCAGTGGTACCCAGATTCACTACATGGAAACTCACAAGCCGCCTTTCCGCATGATTGCTCCGGGCCACGTGTTCCGCGTCGATAACGATGCTACACATGCTCCGATGTTCCAGCAGTGCGAAGGCCTCGTGGTTGACGAAAACATTTCGTTTGCAGACCTCAAGGGCGTGCTCCAGGTGTTCATGAACAAGTTGTTTGGCGAAGGTGTAAAGACACGTTTCCGCCCGAGCTTCTTCCCGTTCACCGAACCTTCTGCAGAAATGGACGTTAGCTGCGTGTTCTGCGGTGGCGAAGGTTGCCGTCGTTGCAAGGGCACAGGCTGGATGGAAATCGGTGGCTGCGGTTCTGTTGACCCGAACGTGTTCAAGAACTGCGGCATTGATGGCGAAAAGTATACTGGCTTTGCATTCGGCTTCGGTCTTGACCGTATTGCAATGCTCCGCCATGCAATCCCTGAAATCAACTTGCTCACAAGCAACGACGAACGCTTCTTGAAGCAGTTCTAAGTTCAGTGTACAGAACGCCTGCCTTTGGCAGGCTACACAGAGAACAGAAAAGTAATTTTTCGTGTCTTTGAAGGAACGGTGGCGTAAAGCCTCCGTTTCTTTTTTCGCACAATTTCTTTTGAAATGAAGCGTTCGGGTTTTAGGGTGGAACCCTAGGCGAAGGGGTAGCGAACAACGTTAGTGTGAGCGAGGGGAAGTCCTTCCCCTTCAAAAAAATAAAGGGCCACCGGGAATTACCCTAGTGACCCTTGAAAATTGAAAGAAATTTTTATTCCAAATAAGTGTAGCCGTACAGTCCGCTGCGGTAGATGTTCAAGAATTCCTTTCCTTCCTGCAAGGTAATCTTGCCGTCCTTCACGGAGCGGGTAACCCAGTTTTCCATGGAGCGGACCAGAGCCTTGTCGCTGAAGTTCACGTAGTCAAGAACGTCTTCAATTGTTTCGCCGTCAATGACCTTGTCGATTTCGTAACCGTCCTTGCCGTCGCAAACAATGTGCGCTGCGTTTGTATCGCCAAAGAGGTTGTGCAAGTCGCCGAGGATTTCCTGGTATGCGCCCACGAGGTAGACCGCGATAAAGTAGGGGTCGTCCTTCTTGATCGGGTGGAGCGGGAGCGTGCGGCTGATTTCGCCGTTGCGAACAAACATGTCGAGCTTGCCGTCGCTGTCGCAAGTGATGTCTTGCAATGTTGTTTCGATTGTCGGCTGTTCGTTCAAGCGTTGGATCGGCATGATCGGGAAGATTTGGTCGATTGCCCAGTTGTCAGGCAGGCTCTGGAAAAGCGAGAAGTTGCAGAAGTATTTTTCTGCAAGCAGGCGTGAAAGCGATTCGAGTTCGTGAGGCGGGTGGCGAAGTTCTGCAGCCAGGTTGTTTGCCTTGCGGGCAATGCTCCAGAACAAGCGTTCTGCCATGGCGCGCGTGCGAAGGTCTACGTCGCCGGTCTTGAAACCAGTGAGCGTATCGTCGTTGATCTGCATGGCGTCGTGCCAGCTTTCAAGCAGGTTCTTTGGAGAAAGGCTCTTGTAAATGCCGTAAAGGTCGCGGAGCATTTCTGGGTCGGTGTCCTTGACTTCGTCGCCGAGTTCTTCTTCAAAGAAGCCTGGGCCTGCGGTTTCAAGAACGTTGAATACGAGCACGGAATGGTGCGCAGTAAGAGCACGACCTGTTTCTGCAATGATGTTTGGGTGCGGAACATCTTCGTGATCGCAAGTTTCAAGCATTGTGTAGATTACGTCGTTTGCGTATTCCTGCACGGAGTAGTTCACGGAGCTTGCGTTGCTTGAACGAGTGCCGTCGTAGTCAACGCCAAGGCCGCCACCAACGTCTACAAACTCAACGTTCATGCCTTCTTTGCGAAGCTGTACGTAGAACTGTGAAACTTCACGAAGGCCGTTCTTGATTTTGCGAATGTTAGTAATCTGGCTTCCGAGATGGAAGTGGATAAGGCGGACGCAGTCTTCAAGATGTTCTTCGCGAACGTAGTCGAGGGCTTCGAGCAAGTCGGAACTGTTAAGGCCGAACTTGCTGTGGTAACCACCGGATTCTTCCCACTTGCCGCTGCCGGAGCTTGCAAGCTTGATGCGCATGCCGATGTTTGGTCGAATGCCGATGCGCTTAGAAATTTCAGCGATCAGGTGAAGCTCGTTCAACTTTTCTACAACAAGGAAAATCTTCTTGCCCATCTTTTGAGCAAGGAGCGCGAGTTCGATAAAGTCTTCGTCCTTGTAGCCGTTGCAAATGATCAATGCTTCTGGATTGTCCATGTTGGCAAGTACGGCGTGAAGCTCTGGCTTGGAGCCTGCTTCTAGACCGATGTTGAACTTTTTGCCGTGGCGAACGACTTCTTCAAGAACGGCGCGCTGCTGGTTTACCTTGATCGGGAATACGCTGAAGTATGTGCCCTTGAAACCGTATTCGTTGCGGGCGTTGTTGAAGCATTCGTTGATCTTTTCGATTCGGCTGTCCAGAATGTCCGGGAATCGGAGAAGTACTGGCGTTGGGATATCGCGAAGCGAAAGTTCCTGGATGATTTCGTAAAGGTCAATTTCAGGGCCGTCGTTCTTGAGCGGTCGGACCGTTGCGTGCCCCTTGTCGTTGATATCAAAATAGTTGACACCCCAACCGCGAATGTTGTAGAGATCGCGGGAATCGTCAATACGCCAGTTAGTCATTGCCATTTTACAGTGGACTTCCTTTGTTAAAAAATCAAGTGTTAAAAAAGTAGAAAATTAAGCCTACAGCCGACAGACTACTAAAAACTATAACTAAAAAACGCCCACTCCCAGGTCGGTTGCGCCTTCTGGAATCTTTGCAAGAATTTCTAGCCCGGCCATTTCTTGCATCATGAGCACATTGTCTTGCTCCATTTCTGTGTCTTTGTAGCGGTTCACGATGATCCCTCGGATTTTTATGCCGCGAGAGCGTGCGTATTCCACGGTCAGCACGCAGGAGTTGATGCTGCCTAGAGCTGCTGTAGTCACAATTAAAATCGGTAGGTTTACGGTCTTGATAATGTCTTCAAGAAAAATCTTTTGGCTGTCGTAGCGGATCGGGCAGATGATGCCGCCGGAGCCTTCTGCAAATATGAACTTGTGCCGTTTTGTTGCTGCTTCAAAATCGGCTTTCACTTTTGAAAGTTCAACAGGGTTGCCTTCTTTGCGGGCTGCAAGGTGCGGGGACACGGCTTCCTTGTAGACGTAACTTACAAGTTCTTCTTGCGAGTCCGAAAGCCCTGCAAAATTTTTTACGTAGTCAGCGTCGCCCGCAATCCATTTGCCATCGCGGAGTTCGGCACCGCTGAGGGCTGCCTTGTAGTAGCCCGCGTCTATGCCGCTGTCACGCCATTTTTTTACGAGCAGCGCTGTGACAAAAGTCTTGCCGACATCGGTGCCGGTTGCTGTTACAAAATAGCCATTCATGATTACGATTACAGTTCCTTCAAGGCATTTTCGATATCGTCGCGGAATACCATGAGAATAGCGTTTTGGGGAAGAATGATGTAACGTTCGTGATTGACTTCGATTTCATGGCCGGCTGCATGTAGGTACAAAGCCTGGTCGCCTTCCTTCACTTGCAATGGAACATAGTTCACAGCTTCTGCAGCTTCCTTCAAGAACTGGTCTGGATCTTGGTTTGCTGGAATCGGGTAACCTGGGCCCGTCTTTATGACAATTCCTGTGTGTACGGCGTTGCCTTCTTTTACGCTTGGCGGCAAGTAAAGGCCGCTGCCAGTTGTGTTTGCTTCTGCGAGAGGCTTGAGCAAAACTCTGTCGCCAATGACTACGATATTTTTAATGCTTGCGTTCATGCGCGTAAAATTAAAAAACTTCAAAAGGGAACGTTTGGAAATTTTACAGGTCAACAAGAAAGATTCCGATACCAATGAGTGGATTGACGTCTTTGTAAGGCCAAATATTTGTATTGAAAAGTCGAACGTCGTGGGAGCCGTAAGTCCGGTGGATATTTTGTAGTGTGAGTTGTAAAAGTCCATCCTCACTTGAGGTTGGGCTTTTTGATTTTGGAGACAGTGTCTCCAAAATTCCTACTGAGGTATCAACAGAATTGATTTGTTCAAATGTTCACGGTCCAAATCCCTTGTAACCATAAAAGTGAGGTTTTCGCACCACTCCTGAAACAGAAGTCTTGTAGCATTTTCGTGATTTTCTAACTTTGGTCTAAACAATCATATCTAATTGGACTTATAGGATGCAAAAGACCTTGGATAATCTTGCTGCTTTGCTCGCTGCCGGGGAATCGGCGACGGTCGAGTTCAAGACCTCCTTTAATCAGGAGGCTATCGAGGCTATTTGTGCTTTTGCCAATAAACGTGGAGGCATTGTTTTTGTTGGCCTAAAGAACAGTGAAAAAATACTGGGTGTCCAGCTTGCGCAAGAAAGCTTGCAGACATGGCTGAACGAAATCAAGAGCAAGACCGAACCGGCTCTAATCCCTGAGGTGAAAGTCCTTGAGTACAAAGGCAAGACTCTGGTTGCATTCATTGTTCGCGAAAATGCCATAAAGCCTGTTTCTGTGCAGGGGCGCTATTTTGTTCGCCACGAAAACAGCAACCATGTAATGTCCTTGACTGAAATCAGCGACAGCGTTTTGCAAACACAGAACTCCAGTTGGGACTATGTGTTGGATGAGTCCGGCTCTTTGGAAGACATCTCCCTTGAAAAAGTGTCCGAAAGTATCGCAAGGATCAATGCTCGTGGGCGCAAGATTCCCACGGATCCGATGGATTTTTTGCGCAAGAACCGCCTAATGCGCGATGGAAAGCTGACCTTTGCGGCCCAGATGCTTTTTGCCAAGGATTGGCATGTCAATACCGCGGTGCAGATGGGGCGCTTCATCGATGCCATACACATAAAGGACCGCGACGAAGCCCATGGCGACCTGGTGACGCAGGTGGATCAACTGTTCGGCTTTGTGAAAAAGCATATAAACTGTGCCGTCGTGATAAGCGGAAAACCCGAAAACGACCTCGTTTGGGATTACCCGCTAGAAGCCATCCGCGAAATCATTTTGAACATGGTTGTCCATAGGGATTATCGCTCGGCATCAGAATCCTGCATCAAGATTTTTGACGCCCGTATTGAGTTCTTCAATCCGGGCTCGCTCCTCGATGATATGACAGTCGAAGACTTGCTGAACAATTCCTATCTATCGACCTTGCGGAACAAGGCTATCGCCAACCACTTCCATGAACTGGGAGAAATTGAAAAGTATGGCTCCGGCGTGACTCGCGTTTTGCAAATGTTCCGCGAGGCTGGGAACCCAGAGCTGAAAATTGAGGTAACGGGCACAGGCGTGAAGGTGACCGCATTTGCTCTGGGAGTAAAAACAACTGACGAAGTACCGGATAAAATGCCGAATAAAATACCGAATAAAGTGCCGGATAAAACAGGTCTTTCTAATGCGGAAAATAAGGTTTTTGAAGCAGTAAAAGAAAATAATGGCTGTGGTGTGAAGAATGTTATGTCGAAGACAGGCTTTTCGGATCGCCATGTGCGGAACAATCTCGCCTCTCTTATTGAAAAGAAATTGATTGAACGTCGTGGCAGTAAAAAAACTGGCGGGTATTTTGTAGTGTAAGTTGTGGCATTTACGATGCCAAGGAATTTGCAGAAACTGGCTTTGAATATATGGCTATAGCGATAAAATCTATTCCGACGTTAGATGGCGATGTTGCGGTTGCTTTCCGTGAGCAAATGGAACGCAATGAGACTGCTTATGCTTCAGTTTCGCAAAAACGCAATCGTGATGTGGATCCTTACGTTATCGCCATGAGAGAAATGTTAAGAAAATCTGGAATCCGTTAGAAATAGCGAAAATCAGATTTTGGAAACAGTGTTTCCAAAATTTTTTTTGCACATCTCGAAAATTTTACATCATTTTTAGTGCAGAAAATCGTGAAAAAAGCGTTTTATATTCATGGTTAGGTGAATTTGCGCCTAACCCCGTTTGGTAGTGTTGCCGACGGCTCGTAATAGAACATAATGACAAAAGAAGAATATGAAATTGAAGGGGCCTTGCATACGCTTGGCGTTTCCCTCGACTATGAACAGGCAAGAAAGCAGGAGCTTTTAAAAAAGTACAGCAGTGCGACGTACCTTGACGTGACGCTTGACCCGGGCTTCAAGCGGCTGCTGAAAAATGAAGCGGCAATGGTGAGCTTCTTGAATGCCATCCTGCACTCGGATGATGAAATCAAGAGTGTGATTTTCAAGGATTCGGAATTCGATGTTCACGCGACGGACTTGCTCCGCCTGCGTCTCGACATCAACGCGCAAACGCAATCCGGCAAGAGTATCGACATCGAGATGCAGAAGTGCTCTGTCCGGCCGTTCGTGGAACGCGTGATCTTGCAGGAAAGTGCGTTCCTCTGCATTGAAAAGAAGG